>JALHRS010000010.1 GCA_022841325.1 Lysobacterales bacterium
GCCCGGCAGCCAGTCCGCTCAGCGTACCGCCGATGGTGTAGGTGTTGGTGGTGCAGGCCACGCTGACGCTGGTGATATTGGCACCCGCCACATTACCGCTGCCGTTGCTGACCACGCAGGTCTGGTTGGGATTGGTCGGCTGCGCGAACACGGTGACGGCATAGGCGTTGCCATCGGTGATCGGCGTGCTGAAGGTGAAGGCGCCATTGGCTGAGAGCACCAGGTCATCGCCGCCGTTGTTGCGCAGGGTCACGCTGCGACCGGCTGCCAGTCCGTTCAGCGTACCGCCGATGGTGTAGGTATTGGTGGTGCAGACCACGCTGACATTGCTGACATTGACACCGGCCACATTGCCGCTGCCGTTGCTCACCACGCAGGTCTGGCTGGGGTTGGTCGGCTGCGCGAACACGGTCACGGCATAGGCATTGCCATCGGTGATCGGTGTGGCGAAGGTGAACGCGCCATTGGCAGACAGCACCAGAGTGTCGCCGCCGTTGTTGCGCAGGGTCACGCTGCGCCCGGCAGCCAGTCCGCTCAGCGTACCGCCGATGGTGTAGGTGTTGGTGGTGCAGGCCACGCTGACGCTGGTGATATTGGCACCCGCCACATTACCGCTGCCGTTGCTGACCACGCAGGTCTGGTTGGGATTGGTCGGCTGCGCGAACACGGTGACGGCATAGGCGTTGCCATCGGTGATCGGCGTGCTGAAGGTGAAGGCGCCATTGGCTGAGAGCACCAGGTCATCGCCGCCGTTGTTGCGCAGGGTCACGCTGCGACCGGCTGCCAGTCCGTTCAGCGTACCGCCGATGGTGTAGGTATTGGTGGTGCAGACCACGCTGACATTGCTGACATTGGCGCCAGCCACCGTGCCGCTGCCGTTGCTCGCCACACAGGTCTGGTTGGGATTGGTCGGCTGCGCGAACACGGTGACCGCATAAGTTCCGCCATCGGTGATCGGCGTGCTGAAGGTGAACGCGCCATTGGCCGACAGCACCAGGTCATTGCCACCGTTGTTGCGCAGCGTCACGCTGCGACCGGCCGCGAGTCCCGAGAGCGTACCGCCGATGGTGTAGGTGTTCGTCGTGCAGACCACGCTGACATTGCTGACGTTGGCACCGGCCACCGTGCCGCTGCCGTTGCTGACCACGCAGGTCTGGTTGGGATTGGTCGGCTGCGCGAACACGGTGACCGCGTAGGTTCCGCCATCGGTGATCGGCGTGCTGAAGGTGAAGGCGCCATTGGCCGACAGCACCAGGTCATTGCCACCGTTGTTGCGTAGCGTCACGCTGCGACCGGCAGCCAGACCACTCAAGTTACCGCCGATGGTGTAGGTGTTGGTGGTGCAGACCACGCTGACATTGGTGATATTGGCACCGGCCACCGTGCCACTGCCGTTGCTGACCACACAGGTCTGATTCGGGTTGGTCGGCTGCGCGAACACGGTGACGGCATAAGCCCCGCCGTCGCTGACGGCCGTGGCGAAGGTGAAACTGCCGTTCGCAGAGACGACCAGATTATCGCCGCCATTGTTGCGCAGAGTCACGCTGCGGCCAGCCGCAAGCCCGCTGACGGTGCCACCCACCGTGTAGGTGCAGGGGTTGCAGATCGGCGTCACCCAGGCGCCACGGCCATGGGTAAAGGCATAGAGCCGAGTGCCCGCCTGATTGAGCTTCAGCGATTCCACCGGCGTGCGGGCGAAGCCGGAATTCTCCACATTCCAGCTGGCGCCGCCGTCGATGGACGTGAAAACGCCGAGGTCCGTGCCGACAAAAACCTGCTGCGAGTTGTTCGGATTGACGACCACCGACAGCGCGGGAATCTGCGGCATCGCCGTGAGGCCAGTGCCTACGCTGGGCGACCAACTGACGCCGCCGTTGGTGGTCTTGAACACATTGTTGATGCCGAAGGCCGAGACCGTGGCATAGCCGACATTGATGTTGTTCGGATCCCAGGCCATCCACGAGATGTAGCCACTGACTATCGATCCGCCCCCCGGCCAGCTGCCCGTGTTCGGTGCCGACAGGGCCGCGGTGTTGTAGTGGTAGCAGCCATCGGACATGCCGATCAATACCCGATTGCCGTCCAGAGGATGAGTTGCGATCGCCGAGATCGAACCCGTTCCGCAGGTACTGCTGGCCCCGGTGGCACGTGACCAGGAAGTGGTCTGGTTGACGCTGCGCCAGATATCGAAGCCGCCGGTCCAGATCTGCTGGCGATTGCTCTCGTTCATGGTGAACGGCGCAATGAACAGGAAGCCCGAGCCGGTGATGCCGGTATTGGCGTTGGCAAAGTTGGCACCACCGTCGATGGAACGTTTCATCGAGTTTCCGGTGTTCGCCGCCAGCAGCACATCGTTGGCTGGATTGGCATCGCCCAGGGTGTCGACCGCCGCATAAGCACCATCACCGCCGAGCAGCGTGGTCCAGTTCAGGCCCGGGGAAACGCCGCGTTGCGTGCCGTTGTCCTGCAGACCGCCGAAATAGGTGAGCCCATCCGGGTAGACGGCGCCGTCGTAGAACTGCGTCGTGACATAGCCATTGTTGCGATCCACCCAGGCCGTTCCGCCGGCTACCGGCGCGCCACAGATCTGGGCCAGCGTGGTGTTCACCGGCGCCCTGGCGTTGTCGGTGCGCTCCACGCCACCGTCGCTGGCGGCAAACAGGATGCGATTGCTGGTGCCGTTGTATTGCGGGTGGAAAACCAGCGCGTGCTGGTCGGCGTGGTGGTATTCCGCATCCACGCCCTTGTCGAACCACCAGTAGCTGGCGGTGCCCCAGTCCACGCCGGCATTGTCCGAGCGCCACAAGTCAATGCCGCCCGCCCAGAGGATGTCGGGATTGACCGGATCCACCGCCAGCACATTGTCATACCAGCCCTGGTTCGAAAAGCTGGAGGTTCCGAACCCACATTCGGTGAGCAGCGCAATGACCGGATTGCTGAGCTGCAACTGATTGATCTTCTGGGCCGTATTGGCGGGCGCCACGGTGCCGGCACGCTGGGTGGTGAAGGACCCGGAAGCGCCGCTGGTGGTCGAGCGATAGATGCCGTGCAATCCGTACTGGCCCGGCCCACCACTCGCCGAGCGCTGCGACGCCATCACATAGACGATGCTCTCGTTGGAGGGCGCAATGGCGATGGAGCTTCGACCCTGACCGGTGAGACTGAGCACACTGGCGAGCGTGGAGACATCGCTGTCGTCAGCGCGATAGACCGTGCCCTGCGACGAAGTCCGGCCGCAAGACACGAACAGGAAACCCGAGGCGCCTTGCAGCTGCATCGCCATGTCGGTGCAGCCGCCCACGCCACTGGCATTCAGCACCTGGGAAAAGCTGGTGCCGCCGTCGGTCGATCGGTACACACCGATACTGGTCGCGACCCAGATGCGCAGACTGTTGCGCGGGCTGACCAGAATCTTGTTCGAGAAATAGAAATTCGAGTTGTTGGTGGCCGCCATCTGCGACCAGGTCACGCCAGCATCTGTCGACTTGAACACACCGGCACCACGCACCGCATCGACGTTGCCGAAACCCTCGCCGGTGCCGGCGTAGATCACGCTGCTGTTGCCCGGATCGAAGGCCAGAGTGACCACGGCAAGATTGGCCATCTGATCGGTGGTCGTGATCCAGTTGGCGCCGGCGTCGGTGGACTTCCACACACCACCAGCCACACCGCCGGCGTACATGATGTTCGGATTGCCGGCATCGATCAGCAGCGCGCGGGTGCGACCACCCTGATTGGCCGGACCCAGATTCGACCACGTACCCAGGGCATCGAGGGGCGTGCCGGCATAGGGATCAACCGGGGGGTCCTGCGGTCCGGACAACGCGGAAAAACGCTGACCCGTGGCGCTGGAGATGCGCGGCATCTTGCGAACCTGCTGCAGCGCCGGAAAATACATCTGCGGACTCAGAGTGCCGACACCTGCGGTGCGGTTGGCACCGCGAGTGACCAGCGGACCGGTGCGGCTGTTCACGAAGAACTGCTCGGCCAGATCGGGATCGCCGAATCGGCGCTCCCCGAGGTTGCGGGCCTTCTCCGCCAGCAGCGCGCGCTGAGTCTTGCTGATCTTCACCAGCGGCTGGGCGGGCTCTTGCGGAACCGTGTCGAGTTCGGTCTGGCCACCCCTGTCGGCCACATCCCTGGAAACTTCGACGGCGTCCTGCGCCGACGCGAACTGTGCCAGACAGATTGCCAGCACTCCACAGATCCACTTGTTCACACCGAACCCCCGTTTCCATCAGCACCCGATCCACTTCGGGCAGCACGACTCTCGTCCGCGTACCAGCCTTCAGGGCAGCAGGGTCTGGCCGCACGGCGTCAGTGTAGCGCCAAAGTCACGCCAGGATTCGCAGCCCGCAGCAACCTGCAGCAGATAACCGTGACCGCCGGGCTGACATTTCTCGAATCCTGAATGGACCGGACACGCTCATTGTTGACAATCCGCGTCACTTGTTCCGCTTGCATTTACGCTTCGTTCATCCTCACGATATCGCATCGGGAAAGCGCGGCTGCCGACGTTCCAGTCGACAGCGCATGCGGGGCCTGAACCACTGAATTATCCGGCGCAGTCGCCTACGCGGCTGCGCCTTTTCTGTTGGTCCACCTGGGGAGGGGGAGTGTCATGCAGGTACGTCTGATTGTCGCCGCTGTCGGCTGTTGTCTGGGGATGTCGTCCATCGATTCGCACGCTCAGGCACTGGATGCCAAGCAGCTGGCCGGGCCGCCGTCGGAATTCGCAGCGATGCGCCCGCTGAATCCGGCGGATGCCGCCATCCATTCGAAGGCCGCCTTGCTGCCAATCGAAATGGTCGCCGACAAGGCCGGTGGCTGGGGCGCCGAAGTCGCGCTGCCGGTCGAATCGGACTCGGTGCGTTTTCTGGTCTTTGGCGGCAACGATATCGGTTGGGACGCCAGGCTGCGTTCGCCGGGCGGACGCGTCGAAAAGGCGGCACGCGCCGTGGCCGGCGACAATCGGATGTCCGAATTCGGATTGAACGAGGCCAAGTTCCCGGCCGACTACTACGCCCTGCAAGGCATCGAAAGCGGCACCTGGAATCTGAAACTGAGCAGCAGCAATGCCCAGGCCCGGCGCGGCTACGTGCTGATTGAAGGTCAGGCCGACACCCAGCTGGTGTCTTACCAGACTCACACGCGCCAGCTGGTTGGCGAGCGCATCGGCCTGGTCGCCAGCCTGTATGCGCAGACCGAGCAGGGTGAACTGCTTTATGCGAAGGCCGGCGGCCAGATTGCGAGCGCCAGCCTGCGCGTGACCGCACCGGATGGCGAGGTGCAATTGCTGGCCATGTTTGACGACGGCAAGCATGCCGATGGCGCTGCCGGTGATGGCATCTTCGGCGGCGACTTCCTGGCCGACAAGGCTGGCAACTATCAGGCCCAGGTAACGGTGCGCGGCAGCAATCGCTACGGACGACCGCTGGTGCGCAGCGCCGAGCATCTGCTGCCGATCGTCGAGCCCACGCTGCAACTGGCCGGTACCAAGGCCAGCGCCAGCCACTCGGTCAATGCCGGACGTCTGGACCTCAACGTGCCGGTGGCTGGCGAGAAGGCCGGTCGCCACTATCGCGGTTATGCCGAAGTCTGGGGTTCGGACAAGAACGGCGCCGTCGTACCGGTGGCCTGGGTCAGCGGTATGGTCGAAGCCAATCAGGGTGCCGTCAGTTTCGGTCTGGACACGCGCTGGATTGCACTGGCCGGCGCACAGGCTCCGTTCGAGTTGCGCAATCTGCGCCTGGAAGATTCCGATGTGTTCGTCACGCTGGCAGGCGCCGAACGCCTGCCGATGAGCGTGCCCAGCTTCAGCGTCAAGTCCAGCGCCGGCGCCATCGTGATCGATGAGGCCATGACCCAGGGCTTGCGGCCGCGATCGCTGAAGGCCGACAAGGGCACCGGTTCGCGGCTGTTGCTGGTTCATGGCTATTGCTCGGGCGGCGTCTGGCCAGCCTCGCAGTTCACCAATGCCTCGACCTTCCTCGACGCCAACCAGAACCGCTCGCACGACCAGTTCGCGAACCTGATCAAGAACTACGGCGCCACCTGGAACTCCTTCGGCGTGGTCGCTCACAGCCAGGGCGGCCCGGCCTCGCTGCATCTGTACACCTACTACTGGAGCGGCCTCGACAACGCTACCGGCAGCCGCCTGATCCAGTCGGTGGGTTCTCCCTATCAGGGCACCAATATCGCCGGCATCCTGGCCACCCTGGGCAACTGGTTCGGCGTCGCCTGCGGCTCCAACGCCAATCTGACCTACAGTGGTGCCAGCTCCTGGCTGGCCGGCATTCCGACCAGCAGTCGCGCCAAGGTCAATTACTACACGACCTCGTTCAAGCTCACCAACTGGTACACCAACGACTACTGCCAGGTCGCCACCGATCTGGTGCTGAGTGACCCGGAAGATGGCACCACCGAACAGGCCAAGGGCCAGCTCTCGGGCGCCGTCAATCGCGGCCATGTCACCGGCCAGTGCCACACCGCCGGCATGCGCGATCCGGCGCAGTATCTGAATGCCAGTCGCAACTCGACCATGAACAGCAACGCGGCCCGCTGAAGGCTGGTTGTTGGTTGTCGGTTGCTGGTTGTGGGTTGTCGGAACCGCCGTCCGGACCGCGCGTCCGGGCGGTGGGGTGAAAGGCAATCGCGGCTGAAGCCGCTCCCACAGTGGCGCCATGAGCCGTGTGGCCCATTGAGTGCGGCTCCGGGGAGGGCCGCGCGCCTGCGCGGCCGCTCTTGAGCTTCGTCACAGCAAAGCGGCGCCGCGGCGCGGCGCCCTCCACAAAGCGGGTCCGCGATCCCCTCGGGCCATCCGACAGGATTGAGGAAGTCTGCAGCGTCCCGAATCGGCGCAAGGTCCGGACTGGTCCAAGCCTACGGCTGCGCGGCCGTCTCCGCCGGACGAAAACGCCAGTGCGCCACCAGCACTCCGATCAGTGCACCGGCCGGCGCGGTCACCCAGCCGACGAAGATCAGACTGAACATCGAATACACAGCGGCTGCCCAGAAGGCGCTCAGAGGTCCGATGGGGCCAGCATCGGAGCTGTCGACGGTGCCCGTCGACACGAAGGAAAACACGTAGTTGCCGAGCATCAGCAACCACCAGCAGGGATAGTGCGCCGCGACACCCGCCAACACACCAGCGATGGCGGCCTGCTTTCGGCTTTGGATGCCCGGTCTCTCCAGCAACGACCACCAGCACAAGGCAGCCGTGCCGAATGCGGCCAGCGGCGCCGCGATCAGGAACATCCAGTAGCCGTCACCGGCGCTGCCCAGCGCCAGCCACAGGCCGGTTGCCAGGCCCACCAGGGCGCAGGCACCGGCCATGATGTTGCGATCTCTGGACCAGAATCCTGTGCTCATTCGAAACCATCCCGGAACAGCGGCGCGGTGTAGCGTACATCGAGAAAGGGTCTGGCACTGCCGGTGACCTCGGCCAGCCCACGGTGGACCAGCGCACCGCCCAGCACCGTGCGAGTACGAATGGTTCCGTCAGGCTGCAGCTCATCGACATAGTCGACGGTCTGGCGCAGTTCGGCAGCGGCGAGTGCGGCATCGCCATCCTTGAACTGCACCCGGTTCACGCCGGAATCGACCTGGCTGAAGGCGATCCGGAACTGGGTGATGCCACCGCGATTGATGGCGGCCAATCCGGCCGGCGTCAGATCGATGCGCAGCGCGTCGTAGGGGTTGTCGGCCGAGCCGATGGCACAGCCGACATCGCTGGCCGTGGCCGGCGCGCTGGCATCGGTCAGCTCCAGTTCGGGCGCACCGAAGCTGGCGGCGATGTCGACCCGCGGCGCGCCGAGGCTGCCGCTGACAAAGGGATTGCTGCCGCTTCGGCTGTCCTGCAAGAGATACAGACTGGCTGACGCGATTTCGGCGCCCGGCGGAATGGCGCTGGTGTCGACCGAGACGATGCCGTAGCGCAGGCGGCTGCCGTCGTCGCCGACCTGGATGCTGTCGGTGCCCAGGGCCACACCGTCGGTCCAGCCATCGAAGACACCGCCCTGCGAGCTCAGGCTGAGGCTGACCGCGCCGCGAAAGCGCGGAAAGAAATAGCTCTCGGTCTGCACCGCCACCTTGTACAGATAGCCTTCCTGATCGAGATGGATCGGATCGGCAGGGATGCCCGAGCTGACTCGGAAATTCTCGCGCAGACTGGGCCGGTTGGGATTGCCGCCCGGAAAGGGCAGATAGTCCGGCGCCAGCTGACCCGGACGCGGCAGCAGCCCGGGCGCGGTCTGGCCGTCGCCGTAGTAATGCTGCATCTCGCCCACGCCGTGATCGAAATAAAGGCGCGGGTTTGCATTGGTCCAGACGATGCGGCGCGATTCGACCGCCAGATTGAGCGCGTTCAATTCAGCATCCGTGACCAGCGCATTGGCCGGATCACGGCTCAGATCATTGCGCTTGGGACAGGCGTAGATCCAGCACCACAGCGGCGAGACATTGAAGTTCGGGTACTCGTAGCTGGACACCAGCACATCGAGGTTCGGTCGCACGGCGGCAAAGGCTGACACGATGTTGCTGCTGTCGGCCAGGATGCGCTGGAACAATGCCGCTTCCGACCCCGGCACATCCAGATCCATGTCCTTGTACCAGCCGCCACCGGATTTGCCGGCGAGCACATCGTTGCCACCCAGACTGAAGACCACGGTGTCGATGCTGGTCAGCGCATTGAGCTCGGACACGACATTGGCGATCCACGGATAGCTGGCCGTATTGACCCATTCGCGGGCCTCGCTGCCGGACACGGCGTACTCCGGTCCGCTGTAGCCAGCCCCCGGATTGGAACCCAGCGAACGACTGACCGCGCGCTTGTCGGACTGGCCGAAGCGATCGAAGATCCGGTTGTGGGCATCGTCATCCCACATGAACTGGGCCCAGCTGTCGCCGGCAATCAGCACCCTCGGCACGGCCGCGACCGCGGCGCAGGCGCCATTGATCACAGCGCCGCGGGTACTGCGGGTCAGGGTACCCGGGTAATTCCAGGGATAATCGCCGCGGTTCGCCGACCACGACGGGTCTGCCGCCAATTGCGAGCTCTGGGCGCTTGCAGCTGGCGCCAGCCCGACACCGAGGGACAACATGGCAATCGCCGCCAGCGGGTTCCCACGCCGTATGTTCCGGCGCGCATCTTTCGGTGTCGCCAAGTACAGGGGCATCAGTCAGGCCATCTCCGCAAGCTGGCCGCTGATCATACCTGTCGTGGTTTGGATCGCCCCGGGCATCACTGAGGGACGAACCGACGATACCGTTTCGCGGCTACCGCCCGCACAGCGCTGCGCGCTTGCGGGCTACAAGAGCCGGGGATTCGCTTTCCGTAGCCCGTTGTGCCGCGCAGCGGCTCAGCGGGGCTTGTCACCAGCGCAAGAACCAAAGCCCAGCCAGAGCAGCGGAGCAAGCTCCGCTCTACCGAAGCTGCGGTGTACGAGGCCTTTGTAGTGCCGAGCTTGCTCGGCAGGATGTACCGGGCCAGCAACTGTCCGAATCCCGCTCAATCGCTGCGCAGCGCCGCGATCGGATCCAGTTCCGCCGCCTGCCGCGCCGGATAGACACCAAATCCCAGCCCCACGGCCGCGCACACGGCGGCGGACAGCAGCACCGGGATCGGCGCCCAGGCCACCGGCCAGCCAGCAAAGGTGGCAATCAGATAGGCCAGCAGACCGCCGAAGGCCAGTCCCAGCAGCGCGCCGATGCCGCAGATCAGGGCGGTTTCACGCAGGAACTGATCGATGATGTGGCGCTTGCGGGCGCCGATGGCGCGCAGCAGTCCGATTTCCCGGCGGCGTTCCAGCACATTGGCGAGCATGATGTTCATGATGCCGATGCCGCCCACCAGCAGACTGACGCCGGCAATCGCGGCCATCACGAAGCGGAAGATGCGCTGGGTCTGCTGGTGCTGGCGATACAGCTGTGCCGGCACGATCAGGCTGTAATCGGCAATGCCGCCATGACGCTGATCGAGCAGGGCCGCCATCACCTGGGCGCCGCCGACGATCTGTTCGGGGTCGGCCACGCGCAGCCAGAAGCGATCGATCTCGTCCTCCATCGGCTGGAAGCGCAGACGTTCGCGGGCGCTGGCCAGCGGCACGAACACGCGATTGGCCTCCAGTCCCAGTTGCACGCCTTCGAACTGGTCCTTGGCCAGATCGCGGTCGGCAAGCACCCCGACCACCTCAAACCAGGCGTGGTTGATCTTGACCCACTGCCCCAGCGCCGAACCCTGCGGAAACAGGCTGCGGGCGGCCTGATAACCGAGCACTGCCACCGCTTTCAGGGCGTCCTCATCGGCATTGCTGAGCGCACGGCCCTGATCCACCTTCAGACTGGCCAGATCAAAGTAGTTGGCCGACACCGCACTGGCCTGGACATCACCGCTGCCCTGATCGCTGTAGACCTGATGGGTGCGGATTTCCTTCTCGGCGGCGATGGCGTCGGCACCGGGCACCACCGCCAGCGCCGCATCGGCATCGGCGCGGGTCAGTCCCAGACTGCGCAGGCGCACCTCGCGCAGGGCCTCGCTGTCCTGCGGCAGCGCGCGCACGATCAGATTGCGCAGGCCCAGGCCTTCGACCAGCGACAGCGCCTCCTGACGCGAGCCCTCACCGACGCCGAGCATGGCGACGATGCTGCCGACGCCGAAGATCAGTCCCAGCAAGGTCAGGCCGGTACGCAGCTTGCGCCGACCCAATTCATCCAGTGCCTCACGCCAGACACTCATGCGGCGGGCTCGCTCTTCGGGGTCAGAATCACGGCATCACCGGGTGCCAGTCCCTCCAGAATCTGGCTGCGGGCCAGACCGCGCTCGCCCAGACGCACCGGCCGGCGCACGCGCTGACCGTCCTCCCAGACTTCGACCAGGCTCTCGCCGCCTTCGGTCAGCAGCGCGATATTCGGCACCGAAATTCCGACTTCGGTGCGTACCGCATAGATGCGTGCCACCAGCGACTGGCCGGGCACCAGGCCCAGTGCCGCGACCTGATCCTTGGGCACCTTGGCACGCATGCGCAGGTACTTGATCGGGTTCTGGCGACTGATGGCCTGCGCCGCGGCTGCTACCCAGCTGACTTCTGAGCTGAAGCTCTGATCGGGCCGGCCCAGCGGATGCAACTCGACCGCCGCCCCCACCTTGACGCCGGCGGCATCGATCTGGGTCAGCGCGAACTGCACCTCCAGTTCGCTGGCATCGGGCAGGCTGCCGAAATCATTACCAGCCCAGAGCGCCGCGCCGACGCGCGGCTTCTCGCCCGACCAATCGGCATTGAGCATGAACACCCCGTCGTTGGGCGCGATCAGCTCCAGCGCCGCCAGATCAGCCTCGCGCACCTGCGCGGTCTGCTGCTGGCTGGCGCGCTGGCTGTCGAGTACCGCCAGTTCGGCGGACCCGCGCTCACCGGTCTGATCGCGCTTCCAGCCGAGAAAGCCCTTCTTCTCGCCGAGGAAGGCCTGATCCTGCACCGCATCCAGCAATTCGTTGCGGGCAAAGAAATCCATGTCGGCGTCGGCATAGCGCGAGGCGATGCCCAGATCAGTGTCGACCTGCGCCAGATCGGCATCGATCCTGGCCGAGCCGGTCGCCAGTTCGGCCAGCTTTCCCTGCCGCGCCAGGGCGTTGCGCAGCAGATTGGCGCGTGCCTCCTGCAGGTCGAGCTTGCCCTGGGGCGCCGCGAAGCGGGCGATGGTCTGACCCTGCTTGACGAAGCTGCCCTCGGGCGCCATCCACAGCAGCTGACGCCGGGCCCATTGCGTGCCGGGCACGTTCAGCGGCGTCGATCTGGCCGCGCGCAGCTCACCCTGCGCTTCCACCCGCAATTCCAGCGGCGCCGACACCACGGTCTCGACCGGCGGGGCCGTATCCGGGGCATCGCTGCACGCAGTCAGTCCCGCCACTGCAGACAGCAGACCGACCTTCAGCAAGGATCTCATGTGGGCTTGACCTCCAGATCTACTCGCACCGGCAGCCCGGGCTTCAGCTTGGCGCCTTCCGGTATGCGCTCCAGATCGATGCGCACGTCGACCACGGGGATCGGATTGGCCCGTGAGCGCGAACGCACCACCCGGCCAATTTCCTGCACCGTGCCCGACAGCGCCGACACCGCCCCGCCCTCGACACTGACCTGCACCTTCTGTCCGATCTGCACGCGCTCGATCTGCCGCTCGGGTACCTGCATGCTCACGGCCAGCCGAGACAGATCGGGAATCTGGGCGACCGCCATGCCGCGGAACACGCTGGAGCCGACATCGAACTTCTCGCCCTGCCAGTTGCTCAGGTGCAGCATCACGCCGGCACGCGGCGCCTTGATGCTGAGCGCACCCAGGCCGGCGCTGAGCGTGGCCACTTCCTGTTCCAGCAGATCGACACCGGCTTCCAGTTCCTCGCGCTCGGCCTGGCGCTGCCGTGCCGCAAGTGCTTCGCGGCGGGTCACGATATCCATCTCGGCCTCGGCCTGGACCCGCTCGATCGCCAGCTTGCGATAGGCCATCGCCGACAGCAGCGTGGCCGGCTGCGAGGCCTTGCGCCGCGCCTTCTCCAGCGCCGCCGCCTGCTCGGCGGTGGCGATACGCTCGGTACGTTCGCGTTCGGCCAGCTCCAGCCGCAGGCGCTCCAGCTGTGAGCGTTTTTCGTTGAGGCTGCCCTGCTTCTCGGCCAGCTGCCGCATCAGATCGCTGCCATCGAACTCGGCGACCACCTGGCCCTCGGTCACGGCGCTGCCATCCGGCACCAGCTGGGTCAGTGTCAGCTGCCACAGATTTTCGATGGCCGGCGGCGAAATGGCGCTGGATTCCAGCGCAACGATCTCGCCCTCGAAACGACGGGTAGCCGCCAGCTCGAACGCCGCTGGCGTTGGCGAGGCCTCACCCTTGACCACGCGCACGCTGCTGCCCGAGCGCAGCGGCAGCTTGAAGCTCTCGGGTAGCTCGATGTCGATCTGGAAATAGCGTCCCTCACCCCATTCGGCCTTGGCCTGCGGTGCGCCGGCAATCCGCGAGATCTGCGCGCTTTGCACCGTACCCGGCGCCGAGTCGAAATACAGCTGCACCGGATCGCCAACGCTGAAAGCGCGACGGTCGACTTCCAGCGCGTAGGCGCGCACACCCAGACGCGCCTGACCGGCGCCGATCACATCACCGACGCGCTGGCCGGGGTAGCTCGACGAACCCTCGTCGAAACGAGTGCCGCGCCATTTGTCGAATCCATGCACGACCACGCCAGCGCGCTCGGCGCGGACTTCCGAGGCGTGGGCCTGGGCTTCCCAGTAGGCGATCTTCTCGTCGAACTGCGCCAGTTCGATCTGCCGATCGTCGCGACGCCGGGTCACGGCGGTGACTGCCGCCTGCCACTCGTTGCGTGCGACCTCAAGCTCGCGCTCGGCCTGCTGCAAGGCGCCGCGATAACGATCGAAGTCGAGCGCCGCCAGATGTTCCCTGGGAATGGCCGCATCGATCCTGGCCTTGTCCAGCGTCGCTTCGGAGGTCCGCAGCTTGCGCTCGGCATCGATGGCGGTCACCTCCAGCGCCGCCACCTCCTTGTCGGCCCGTGCCGCCGCCTGCAGGCGCTCCGACTTGAACTGACGGCTGTTGCTGGCCGCCTGGCCACCGTCGATGCTCAGCACCACATCGCCCTCGCGCACCGTCTCGCCTTCGGCCACGAAGCTGCGCAGCACCACCGGCGAGGAATCGGAAGGCGGCGTCAGGATCGGCTGCGCGTCCAGCGCGTAGATCTCGCCGCTGATGACCGCCGGACTGGTGCCTGGCTGGGCCATCACCGCGCCGCTGAGCACCACCATCAGCAGGAACCATCGCGGACGGAGTCCGCTCCCACAGTAGGGCGGGGGCAGGCGGCAGGGGGCGGGGGACCCACTCCGCCGCACGACCGACCTTGGTAGCGAGGTTGGGCCCGTGCCCCCTGCCCCGTGCCCCTGTCGCCTGGGCGAGGCCAGACGTCGCCAGCGCTGAAGAAATCGATCACTCATTTCAGCCACGAGCATCATCCCTCTCGATCACGCCATCGCGCAGCTGCACATGCCGCAGCGCCCGCGCCGCGACTTCGGCGTCGTGGGTCACCAGCACAATGGTCTGGCCCTCCGCATGCAGTTCGTCGAACAGTCCCAGCACATCAGCGGCGCTGCGCGAATCGAGATTGCCGGTGGGCTCATCGGCCAACAGCACCGCCGGCTGCCGGATCAGCGCCCGGGCAATGGCAGCGCGCTGCTGCTGGCCACCGGACAACTCGCTGGGCCGATGACCCAGGCGTTCGTTCAAGCCGACCCGATCGAGCAGCGCCCGGGCGCGCGCTTCCGCCTGCGGGTCGGGCGCATCAGCAAAGCGCAAGGGCAAGAGCACATTCTCGAGCACGCTCAAGCGCGGCAACAGGAAGAAACTCTGGAAGACAAAACCGATCTGGCGATTGCGCAATCCGCTGATGCGGTCATCGGCCAGCGTAGCCACGTCGGTGCCATCGAGCAGATAGTGACCACTGCTGGGCCTGTCCAGACAGCCGATCAGGTTCAGCAGGCTGGACTTGCCCGAACCCGAAGGCCCGGTAATGGCGACGAACTCACCAGCGCCGATGCGCAGATCAATGCCTGCCAGCGCCATCACCGTGGTGCTGCCCATCTGATAGCGGCGCGTCAGCGACTTGAGTTCAATCATCCGTGATCGAGGCCATCTGAGTTTCGCAGGGAGGATTGGATAGTGCTCGGCCTGCAAAGTTCCTGCAGGCGCGTGACTTCCGTACACCATTGAAGTGCCGGGTGCGGCTGGATACCGAGTCGTCGCAGCCCGATTCCGCCGGAGTTCTACCCCAAACTTCCGGTCCCTGGCACCCGGGCGGTGTTCTCCGCCCGTCACCCCAATGCCGACGGAGAATTGATGACGCTGGACCTCAGCGGCGACAGCCTGTTCCAGTGGGGGATGGAATAGGCGAGCGGGTCGAGGATGCGCACGCACGCCGGGACATTTGGGCCGCTCTAGGACGAGCACAAGGCCGCATGGCGTATCCCGAGGTGCGCGCAGCGCTTACCGGGCGATGACGGCAAAGAACCCCGCTGAGCCGCTGCGCGGCACAACGGGCTACGCGCAATCGGCGGATTCACCGCTCGTGGGCAGTTTCATGCCAACACAGGTGACTCGCAATGACATCGGGGAGCCGCTGCGTGGCACCCTCGGCCTAGCTTTCAAGCGGCGGTTACGCAGCCCGATCAAGGACCGGGCTGCGTGGACTGATCAGCGCGAGCTGATGCTCTGTCGACCGATGACCACCAGGCCGAGCGCCAGCAGCAGACCGATCAGCATCGAATTGAAGCCCATCCCACCCACCGGCACGGCGACATTGGCCACTTGCACCTGAGCGCCGAAAGCGAGGCTGTCGATCAGTTCACCGCTGCCGCCTATGCCTTCGACTTCCATGCGGGCCACCGGCACCGGGCTGATGAATCCGACGAAGACCGCAACGTTGCCGGCAGTAGTCGAATAGTTCAAGGTGTCGATCAGCGCATTGGCGGCATCGTACAAACGTACGCTCACGCCGGTAACGCCGCGGGTTCCCCCACCTGAGCCGCTATAGGCATTGAAGGCCATCGCGTTGACGTTGGCCTCGCTCGGTCTAACGATGGTGTAGTCGGCAAAGGTGATGGCACCGACCACGGCGGTCGGCTGGCCAATGAAGCCATCGCCCAACACCACCAGCGGTGTAGCCGGCCCGCCCTCCCCGCCAGTAGGGGCTACGCCATTGGTGATCTGGAAACCGGGGATGAGGTCGCCCGGTTCAAAGCAATCATCATTCGACAGGCTCGACATCGGCGATTCGCAGGCATTCAGCCCATTCGGTCCGGTCAGACCGCCGTCGAAGTTCTCCAGGATCAGCACGCCACTCGCCGCCAGCCAGTCGGCCCGCGTGGTGAAGGTGGTGACCACGGTGCCGCGACTGCTGGCCACCGGAGTGCCCGCCCCTGTGGCATCCGGACGCCCGGCGGCGACCCAGGAGGGATAATCGACCACCTGCGCCGAGGCGGAAGTGGCCATCAGAGCGAGCGCGGCTACCGGCAACAAACGACGCAGCGTCATATCGAGTCCTTGGCTATGGCGTGAATGATCATCGAATGTTACCAGCCCGCTGACCCGATTTCGAGCAAAGGCTGGTCGAAAGTGCGCAAGATACTGGCAGTGCCGGGCGAGCTTGCCTACACGCCAACTCAGGTCCTGAGGACGGGCACCCGTGCGTCGCCGGTCGATCCCGACGGTAGCCGTCGGCCCTTCAGGCACCAGCCAGCCCGGCAAATGGAGCGGGCGATGACTCAAGCAGGGCGGCCGTTGCAAGCCTTCACCAGAACAACACAGAACGAGCACGGTATCGAAACACTGCCCTCGTCAACGTAGCCACTTGAAGTTGAATCCGTCGACACCCGTTCTGGTCTGCAGCCAGGGTCTCGAAATCAACAGGGCATCTGTGGAGCAATACACAATGACTCAACTAACTAGCCGGTACACCACACTGCTGGTCGCTGCGATGCTCTTGAGCGGTTGCGGCTCTGCGCCCACGCGGCCCGCGGCCACCGTCGCCGAACAGCCAGCGCCTACACCCAGCGCAGAAGGCGCGATCTGCACCGGCTTCGGCCCGCAGACCCCGCGCGACATCGACCAGCTTGGCGGCAGCAACCAGCGCCTGTTTTCGATGGCGCCGGACTACGCCCATCTGAACCTGTGCAATGTGCACTTCCACAACAATGCCGAGCACAAGGCCAGGGACTTTTCGATCTACGCCGGCCCCGGCGACAAGGGCATGGGCGGCGGCTACCGCTGCAACATGAGCACCACGCTGTCAGCAGCCGAACTGAAAGCCCCGAGCGGCGATATCTGCCACGGACTCAAGCCCGGCGACACCATCGAGGTGCACTGGGTCTATTCCTCCTGCGAGGTGAAACCCGGCGCCACCCTGGGGGCCTGTCTGTCGGACAGCTGCGCCAATCCGCAACTGCGCGTGGAAACCCAGGTCTTCACGCTGGTCAACGACAGCGCTGCCCTGAGCATGGACGCCTTCGACTACGGCAACACGGTCATCAACGGCTACCACCAGGCCAAGGCCTTGCCGCAGGGCACCGGCACACCCGTGCAGTTCCTGGGTTCCACCACCGGACCCAAGTACAACGACGCCTTGTGCTCGCCACTGCAGGTGTCCTGGAGCGTGCGCCCGATGTGCGCCAAGCTGGACATCAACAGCGTCGGCCGCTGGTGCGAGAGCAATGCCTTCGACGAAGACCACGCCCACGGCGTGCGTCAACTGGTGACCGACCCACGGCTGCTGTCGGAAATCAAGTAGGCCGGGAGTTGCGGTGAGCCAGCACGGCGACCAGGGTCGAAGCCGCCTTGAGGAGGGACGGGCGCCTGCGCGGCCGCCTTTGGTGGTCTGTCAGCCCAAATCGGCGCCGCAGCGCGGCGCCCTCCACAGCAGGCAACCGCGGCCGTCGGCGCGAAGTGCCCTGAGGCACGACTCGATCCGCCGCGCGCCGGAGCCGCGCTACCTCACTCCGGCGCTTTTGGCCTTCGGTGAGTGGCGAACCAAGTCCCACGGCCTGCCAGCAAGCTTGCAGACATCGCTTTCGCGGCGCCTGCGTATGCTGCGCGCATGCTCAGAGCCCTCGCCAGCCTGTTTTTCTACGCCCGCTTCTATGGCCAGTTCAGCGTCGCCGGCCTCAGGCGGCGGCGCGCTGACTGGGTGGACTACGATCAGGATCTGAGCGGTCAGACCTGGCTGATCACAGGTGCCAGCGGTGGCATCGGCAGGGCGATCGCCTTGCAGGCGCATGCGCGCGGAGCCACCGTGCTGGCGGCGGCCCGCAATCGCCAGAAGCTGGACGCGCTGCGGGCGGATGCTGGGAACTCCGAACGCTTCGAAGTCCTGCCGGTCGATTTCTCGCTGTTGGTCCACACCCGCCGCTTCGCTGCCAAGGTGATCGGCCGGTCGTCTCCGATCACGGTACTGGTCAACAATGTCGGGGTGCTGCTGAACCAGTATCAGCGCACCGCCGAAGGGCTGGAATCGTCGCTGGCCAGCAATCTGCTGAGTCACTACCTGCTGACCGAAACGCTGGTGGAGGCCGGCGCCATCGACCCCGACGGCGTGATCATCAACATGAGCTCGGGCGGCATGTACGGCGCCGCCCTCGATCTGAAGGCACTGACGCCCGATCCCGCCGCCTATGACGGCATGGCCGCCTACGCCCAGCACAAGCGCGCCCAGGTCGAGCTGACCCGGCACTGGAACCAGCAATGGCAGGGCCATCCCAAGGTGCACGTGATGCATCCCGGCTGGGTCGATACCGAAGGCGTGCAGAGCTCCCTGCCCTGGTTTCGGGCCACGCTGCAGAGCCGCTTGCGCACAGCCGCGGACGCGGCCGACACGGCGCTCTGGCTCGGCAGCACGCGGCCACCACCGGCGGCCGCGGGCATATGGCTGGATCGGGTGCTGGACGACGAACATGCCTTTGCCTTCACCCGCAAGCCAGCACCGAGTGCGAAGGACCTGGCTGAATTTCTGAGGGCACACTCGCAGCTTGCTTGAGCAGCGCGGCGGGTCGCCGAGGGCCGCAAGGCGAGTGCCGGGGGAACGAAGAGATCGCCGTGAAGGGCCGCTGCAGCTCGCCCACCGTCAACGAGGTCGGCATCTTCTTGCTACAGGAGGTCTTCGACCATTACTGAGCTGTAGGGACACCTGACTTCTGGCCATGGCAGGGACAGCGAGGCGCAGGTAGCCTTGCCGGCCTCGCCCCTGCCATGGTT
Organism: Lysobacterales bacterium; assembly: GCA_022841325.1. Classification (GTDB taxonomy): domain Bacteria; phylum Pseudomonadota; class Gammaproteobacteria; order Xanthomonadales; family SZUA-5; genus JADKFD01. Next base: position 18,793 of record JALHRS010000010.1, read on the forward strand.
CGAAGCGTTGCCCATGACTACCCTGCGTTTACCCTCATTGCTGACCGTGCTGGTCAGCCTCTCCCTTGCCACACCGGTATGGGCGGCTGACAGCGACACCTGGGAAATCCCTATTGCCGTCAAGACCCTGGACAACGGCCTGACGGTCGTGGTCTCTGAAGACCACAGCGCGCCGGTGGTCGGCGTCAGCATGGTCTACAAGGTCGGGATGCGGCTGGAGCCGAAGAACCGCAGCGGCTTCGCCCATCTGTTCGAGCATCTTATGTTCGAGGGCACGCCCAACGCCGGCGAAGGCGTGTTCGACAAGGTCATCACCGGCGGCGGCGGCCGCAACAACGGCTCGACCCGGCCGGACTACACCAACTACATCGAAATTGCGCCGGTGTCAGCGCTGGAATCGATCCTGTGGCTGGAAGCCGACCGCATGAAGACCCTGGACTTCAATGCCAAGACCCTGAAGAACCAGCAGGATGTGGTCAAGGAAGAGATCCGGGTCAACGTCAAGAACCAGCCCTACGGCGGCTTCATGTGGATCGACATCAGCCAGCAGGCCTTCCAGAAATGGGAGAACAACCACGATGGCTACGGCAGTTTCGTCGACCTGGAAAATGCCAGCCTGGACGATGTACGTGCCTTCCACCGCGACTATTACGGCCCCAACAATGCCGTCATCGGTCTGGCGGGTGATGTCACGCCCGAGCAGGCTTTCGCGCTGATCGAGAAGTACTTCGGCGGCATCGAAGCCCGGCCGACACCGCCGCGCCCGGATGTTTCCGAACCGCTCAACACCGAAGAGAAGCGCATCACCCAGTCCGATGCCCTGGCGCAGGTGCCGGCAGTCGCCGTGGCCTGGAAGATTCCCGACCGCGGCAGCGACGATCAGGCCCCCTTTGCGGTGCTGGCCGAAGTGCTGGCCGGCGGCGATGCCTCGCGCATGTACCAGGGCCTGGTCAAAGGCAAGGAAATGGCGCTGAACATGGATTTTCTGTTCGGCCTGACCGGACCCTTCGAATATGACGGCCCGACGCTGCTGACCCTGTTCGCGCTGTACAAGCCCAATATCGGCTCGGACGATCTGATCCAGGAGATGGACCGGCTGATCGCGGACGTGGTCAAGGATGGTGTATCCGACGAGGAACTTCAGCGGGTCAAGACCAGCATGCTCTCGGACTGGAACAACGGCATGGAGAGCTTTCTCAGTCGCGCCGATGATCTGGCCAAATTCCAGGCACTGTGGGGTGATGCCCATGTCGCCAATCAGGTGCCCGGCTGGATCGAAGCGGTCAGCTCCGATGATCTCAAGCGCGTCGCCGCCAAGTACCTGACCGCTGCCAATCGCACGGTCATCGACCGCAAGCCGGCGGCGATGCTCGACGCCGCACCCGCGACCCAGAACTGAGGAGCCCGCCATGACCCGTACATTGATTGCACTGCTGATCGGCGCGCTGCTGAGCCCCGTCGCCCAGGCCAGCACCGGGCTGCCCAAGGATCTGCCGGCTTACGGCGCCGACAAGCCGCTGCCGGTGCCGGAAATCTCGCAAAGCACGCTGGACAATGGCCTGACCGTCTGGGTGGTGCCGCGCGAGGGCATCCCCCGTGTCGACTACGTACTCAGCTTCAAGGGCGCAGGTCTCGCCGCCGATGAGGCTTCGATGCCCGGTTTTGCCTCCACGCTGGCCTCGATGCTGAACGAAGGCACGGAAAAGCGCAGTTCCCGGGAGATTGCCGAGACCGCCCAGTCCTATGGCGGCTCGGTAGGTGCCTACGCCAGCAACGACGGACTCACCGTAGCGGCCAATGCGCTGGCCTCGCAGGCCGAGTCGATGCTGGCGCTGCTGGCGGAGGTCGCGCGCACGCCGAGCTTTCCTGAGGACGAAGTCACGCTGGCCAAGGCCAACGCCCTGCAGGGCCTGAAGGCCGCCGAAGCGCAACCCGGTTTCCGCGCCGAACGGGCGATCTCGGCCGCTGTCTATGGCGATCATCCGTATGCGCGCACGCAGCCGACCGAGGACAGCATCAATGCGGTGACCCGCGACCAGCTGAAGGCCGCTCACGCACAGCGGCTGCGGCCGGATCAGGCACTGCTGGTGATCACCGGTCGTATCGACGCCGACACCGCGCTCAAGTACGCCACCGAAGCCTTTGGCGACTGGAAGGTCGAAGGCAAGGCCGCCGCCGCCATTCCGATGGCCCGCACTGAAGCCAAGCCCTCCTTCGTGCACCTCGATCGCAGCGGCAGCGTGCAATCGAGCGTGCGCATCGGCAGTCCGTCGATTCCCGCCTCGCACCCTGACTATGTACCGCTGCGACTGACCAGCACCATCCTCGGCGGCGGTTTCAGCAGTCGTTTGATGCAGAATCTGCGCGAGGACAAGGGCTACACCTACGGCGCCGGCGTCAGCTATCGCGCCGGACTTTCCGGCGGCGGCATGATCGCCTCGGCCGATGTGCGCAACGAAGTCACCGGCGCCGCCGTGGGCGAATTCCTGACCGAATACCAGCGCATCGGCAGTGAGGCGGTCAGCGCGGAAGAGTTGCAGATGAACCAGCGCTACGTCGCTGGCGGATACCTGATCAGCAACCAGATGCAGGCCTCGGTGGCCTCCACGCTCGCCAGCAACTGGCTGGTCGGCCTGCCGCCGGAATTCCTCGGCGAATACGTGCCGAAAATCCGCGCCGTCGACGCCAAACAGGTGCAAACGATGGGCAAGAAGTACTTCGACCCCAAGGCCCAGTCGATCATCGTCGTCGGCGACAAGTCGGTAGTGGCCGAGCTCAAGGACTTTGGTAAGTTCGAGGAGCAGTAGGGTCGCCGCCGGCGCGCGGCAGCCCAGGCAGGTCACGTTGCCCGCGCAGCGGGCTACGTGACAGCCGCGGGGCTGCGGGCCTAAGGCTTGTGCAGCAGCTGCAGCACTGCAGCGTCGGTCTGGGCCAGGCGATCCCGGATCTGTTGCAGCAAGGCCTGCGAGCGCCGTGAAGCCACGGCCTCGATGCCCTCCTGCGGGCTGCCCTGGGCAAAGGCGTCGTAGCTGCGTTTGAGCATCGCGTACTCACTGCCGATGCTGTCGATGATCGCGTTGCAATCGGTGCCGCGGCCCAGTGAGCGCCGGAGGATGCGTTCGGTCAGCACCATCTGCCGGGTCAGCAGATAGATCGATTGCGGGCTGGCACCATCCTGCATCTCGATGGCGATCAGCTCATCGGTCTGGGCCAGTATCGGGTACAGACCCTGGCCCACCGGATCCACCAGCGCATCGGCAAAACAGGCTTTGCCGGCCGCCGGTGCGGCCTGGACGGCCAGCGCCGGCAAGCACGACAAGGCCAGCAGCAGGACCCCAGCCCAGCGACGTCCAGCCACGCTTCCAGAACCATGAACCTCATGCATGAGCAGCTTCGACTCCTGAGCTGGTTGCAGGGTGCCAATCTAGCGCGTGTCGCTCTGCAAGTGGGAGCGTGCAGACTTCCCGGTCAGGATCACCAGCGCAATGCCGCCGAGGATCGTCGCCGATGCCAGCAGCAGACGCGGCGTCAGCGCTTCACCCAGGAACAGCAGCCCGCCGAGCGCAGCGATGACTGGAACGCTGAGCTGCACCGTCGCCGCCGTGGTCGATTTCAGCACCGGCAGCACCGAATACCAGAGGGCATAACCCAGGCCCGAGGCCAGCGCACCCGAGGCCAGCGCATATCCGGCACCGGTCAGATCCCAACGGGCGTGCTCGATATTGACGAGGCTGAGCAACAGTGCAAGCGGCAAGGCCAGCAGGAAGTTGCCGGCCGTGACCCGGGTCGGATCGCCACCCTGCCGTCCGCGCAGCGAATAGATGCCCCAGGCCATGCCCGCCAGCAGCATCAAGGTGGCGCCGATCAGAGGTGGCGCCGCCAGCCCCGGCAGCAGCAGGCCCACCAGCCCACCCAGCGCCAGCATCAGACCCAGCCACTGCAATCCGCGCAGGCGCTCGCCCTTCCAGAGTCCGGCTCCGATCATCGTGGTCTGCACCGCGACAAACAGGATCAGTGCACCGGTGCCCGCGGACAGACTCAGATAGGCCCAGGAAAAGCCCGCCGCGTAGACAAACAAGGCCGCCGCCGACAACCAGCTGCCGCGACCGGGTCGATCACGGTGGAACAGGAAGACCAGCAGCGCCAGCGTCAGCGCGCCGGACAGCAGACGGATGGCCGTGAAGCTGGCGGCATCGATGGCGGTTTCGCGCAAGGCCAGTCGGCACAGCAGTGAATTGCCGGCGAAGGCCATCATCGTCAGCAATGTCAGTAGAGAAGTCCGAATCAAGGCCTGGAACTCCGGGGCGGGTGCTCGGTGGATGCCCGAGCGGTGCGTCATCATGGCTCAGAACGCCAGTGTCCCGGGCGCAGTGCGTCGTACATTTTGTTACTGACGGCGCCCAGCCGCCGTTTAAATTTGGTTCAGCTGCGGTGCTAGATTAAGGCTGTCGATGCTTTCCGGTTTCCAGTCCGATTGTCTGCGCGCGGACCTGGTCGACGCGTCACGGCGCTGCCCGTGTGGCCACACCTCTGGAGGCACGATGTCCAAGCTGACGGCGTTGTTGGGACTGTTGCTGGCGCTAGGCATCATGCCAGCGACAGCACAGCGTGTAGATCAGGCCAAGGTGCTGGCCGACAGCGGCTTCAGGCCCAAACCCAATGGTTTCGGATTTCCGAACTGGGGCGGAAACCAGCACCCGCACGCCAAGTTGACGGCCGAAGATGCCGCCATCCTGTTTGGCGACCAGGTCTGTGCGCGACGGACCAATGGGCTGTGCGTGCCCACCCCCGGCGCCAAGATGTGGATCGACAAGATGAACAAGTCGAGCGAGGGTGGCCATTGCGAGGGCATGGCGGTGCTCAGCGCGGCTTTCTACACCAAGGCCGAGTCGCCACAGACACTCGGTGCCAAGGAGACCTTTGCGCTGGCACCCAAGAACGAAGTGCTGATGCGCAGCATTTCTGCCTACTTCGCCATGCAGTTCCTGGAACCGGTCAGCTCGGCCTCGAAATCTGCCTTGCAATTGACGCTGCAGCAGCTGGTCGACCGACTGATCGAGTCGCTCAAGGCTGGCAAGGATTACCCGACGGTCGGGTTCTACTACAGTGACGGCGGCCATGCGGTCACGCCTTATCGCGTGGATTCCACCGGTCCCGGGCTCTATCGCGTGTACATCTACGACAACAATTATCCCGGTGCCGAGAGGTACATCGATTTCGATATCCCGCGCGATCAGTGGGTCTATCTGGGTGCAGCCTTGAATCCGGCCGAAGCGGCCGCGCCCTGGAAGGGCAGCAGGGGCACCTTCGAAGTCACCATGCTGTCGGCCCGCCAACAGCCGCTGAAGTGTCCGTTCTGCTCGGGTCCGACCGCGCCCCGACCGGCCTCGAAACCGGCAACGCCGGCACCCGCAGCGAAGCCTGCGCCCGGGGCGCCGCAGCCGGGTGCAAGGCCTCCTGCACCACCCAAGCCAGGCGCACAGAAACCCAAGTCACCGATCAAGCCGGAACCGCGCAAGCCAGCGGTCGCCAAACCCAAGTCGCCTGCGCCGCCAGCTCAGCGCCCCGCGCCGCGCCCGGCGCAGAACCTTCAGCCTGCTGTGCCCTCCGACAGCTACACGGTGGTCACGTCCAGCCGCTGCACCCAGGTTCAGGCGGTTTCCAAGGGCAGCAAGCAACAGGTGCGCATGGGCGCGGCCGGTGTCGACAACCAGATCACGGGCGCCAGCATGAGCCGTATCCGCGGCGCTCGCGGCTGCGTGGTCAGTCTGCCCAAGGATCAGGAATACGATGTGCGGCTGGTCGATGACGGTCAGCCTTCTACCAGACCGACCACCGACCTGGTGGTCTTCGGACCAGGCAAGGTCTACGAAGTCAGCGATGTGGTGATCCGACCCAATGCCACCGAGAGCTTCAGCGTAGAACCCGACAACTTCAGCTATCAGGCCGGCGGCTCACAGAAACCCACCCTGCGCGTCGGCGGTGCCGGTGCTGGCGCCAATGGCTATTACGAAGTCAGCGGATTTGAACTCAGCGAAGGCCGGGAATTCGGCGCGCGCGAGACCGATGATGGCAAGATCGCCTTCAGCAACAACGACCCGGGCATCGATCGTTTCGACCTGCGCGCCGAGATCGTCGACGAGGAGGACTCGGAGGAATACGAGTTCGACGATTTCGAAGTGGGTGACAACGGCCAGGCGCTGATCGACATTGATGACGAGGGCGACCTCTATGTCGACGTCGACAGCGACAGCGACGGTGACTACGACGCCATCGATGAGGACGACGACAACGACGGCATGGTGGACGAAGCCGACGACGAATCCGACCTCGGCGACGACGAATCCGACTTTGGCGACGACGAATCCGACCTCGGTGACGACGAATCCGACCTCGGTGACGATGAATCCGACCTCGGTGACGACGAATCCGACCTCGGCGACGATGAATCCGACTTCGGCGACGATGAATCCGACCTTGGCGACGACGAATCCGACCTCGGCGACGATGAATCCGACTTCGGCGACGACGAGGCCGAGGACATGGCCGATGACGATGAGGCCGATGGCGATGACCTGGATGATGACGAAGGCGACGACGATGGCAACGAGAAGTCCATGGCCGGCGGCAGCGACGACGACATGGACGATGAGGATGACGCCGACGACGAGGACTCGGCCGATGACGGCGATGGCGAGGACTACGCCGACGACGGCGACGATGAGGACTCGGCCGATGACGGCGACGATGAGGACTCGGCCGACGACGGCGACGATGAGGACTCGGCCGATGACGGCGACGGCGAGGACTACGCCGATGACGGCGACGACGAGGACTACGCCGACGACGGCGACGATGAGGACTCATCCGATGACGGCGACGACGAGGACTACGCCGACGACGGCGACGATGAGGACTCGGCCGATGACGGCGACGGCGAGGACTACGCCGATGACGGCGACGATGAGGACTACGCCGATGACAGCGACGACGAGGACTACGCCGACGACGGCGACGATGAGGACTCGGCCGATGACGGCGACGGCGAGGACTACGCCGACGACGGCGACGATGAGGACTCGGCCGATGACGGCGATGGCGAGGACTACGCCGACGACGGCGACGGCGAGGACTACGCCGATGACGGTGGCGAAGACGAGGCTGAAGATGCTGGCGCGGAGGAAGACTACGCTGAGGACGACGGTGGTGAGGACGACGGTGGCGGCGACGAAGACGACAGCGAATATGAAAGGTGAATCGAAGACCTGCGCAGTGAGAACAGCTTGAGGCTGATCGCCCGGTTCCGCGCCCGGAACCGGGCGATCACGACTCCAGGGAACTCGTCGACCCGCAGCTTGAAGTAGCCCGCACTTCCTGGCGGCTCAGCCTTGCAGACCGTCGATGGCCGCCAACTCGTCCTGGTCAAACGGGGCCGCTCCCGCTGCCACCACAGCCTCGTCGATGTGGCCAACGCGACTGGCGCCGATCAGCACCGAGGTCAATGCCGGCTGTCGCAGCAGCCAGATCACTGCCATCTGCGCCAGCGACTGGCCGCGCCGTTGCGCGATCTGATTCAGCGCATTCAGATGCGCCAGCCGTTCCGCGGTAAGCACTTTGGGCGGCAGGAATCCTCCCGGTATGGCTGCGCGCGAGTCGGTGGGAATGGCGCCATCCAGATACTTGTTGCTGAGCTGGCCCTGAGCCAGGGGCGAATAGGCGATGCAGCCCACGCCTTCGGCCTCCAGGGTCTGCAGCAGGCCCCGCTCCGGCTGCCGTTCCAGCAGGCTGTAGCGCGGCTGGTGCAGCACGCATGGCGTACCGCTGGCGCGCAGCAGCGCACAGGCGCGGGCCGTCAGCTCCGGCGGATAGTTCGACAAACCCACATACAGCGCCTTGCCACTGCGCACGCTCGTCGCCAGCGCCTCCATGCTCTCTTCCAGCGGTGCGTCGGAGCTTGGCCGATGGTGATAGTAGACATCGACATAGTCGACGCGCATTCGCCGCAGGCTGGCATCCAGGCTGCTCAGCAGATACTTGCGCGACCCGCCATCCCCATAGGGTCCCGGACCCATGCGGTAGCCGGCCTTGGTCGACAGGATCAGTTCGTCCCGGCAGCCGCGCAGCGGGCCGTGCAGCACCCCACCCAGAGTCTCTTCCGCGGAGCCCGGCGGCGGGCCGTAATTGTTGGCCAGATCGAAGTGGGTGATGCCGCGATCGAAGGCATGGCAGAGCAGTTCCCGGGCGGTCGCCACGCTCTGGCTTGCCCCGAAGTTGTGCCACAGGCCCAGCGAAATCGCCGGCAGCTGCAGGCCGCTGCGGCCAGCGCGCCGATAGCCAATTTGCTGGTAACGGTCGGGATGGGGCTGATGGATCGAATCAGTGGCCATGAACATCCTGGGTCAGCGCGATTGCAATCAAGCTCGATCATGACCGGCACAGCTTCGGCAGATGGCCGGCGCGAGCGAGCCGAAATCCTAACGCATGACGAGGGAGAATTCGGTGGCCCGCAGGCAAGAACCAGAGCGCCGAGTACAACTCGGCGATCCCGGCGGCTACCCGGGATCGCCGACTTGCAGTCGGCGCTCCTGCTTTGCGCTTTTCCGAGGCCAAGAACCCCGGCAGGCACCGAGCGGCTCTGTGGAGGGCCGCGCGCCTGCGCGGCCGCTGTTGATCTGCTGTGACAGCAAAGCGGCGCCGCAGCGCGGCACCTCGCCCAGCAAACCGGCCATAATCGCCCGGCCACGACGGCTCGCGCGCTGCTGGCTTGTTGACACCTCAGGACAACCACGATGTCGGACAACCCCTACACGCTCGATCGCTTGCACGAGTTCCTGCGCCAGGCGCCGGTGGCCGGGTTGCTGAATCCGGCTGTGGCCAAGAGCCGCGGCCAGGCCCTGGAGCAGGTGCAGGAAGAACTGACAGTCGTCGAACGCAATGATTTGCGGCTGATAGACGTCGACGAGCTCTGTGGGCGTTTGCACAAGATCGGCGACAGCAGTGTCAGGCCCGAAGTGCTGGATCTCTACAACAAGCGGCTGAAAGCCACCCTGGTCGACTACCTGGCCTGGGTGCAGAACCCGAAGTCCTATGCCTCGGTGGGCGGAGACCGGGTCAAGCGCGGCGCCCGCGGTGACGGCACGTCGCAGGAGCGGTTACAGGAAATGCGCGCGCTGGAGGATACCCTGCTGGCCACCAGTGACTGGGCACCCGGCATCGTGTCGATCCCGCTGCGCGAAGGAACCAGCGTGTTTGTGCAGAATCTGCCGCTGGATCTGACCGAGCAGGAGGCGCGCAAGATCGCCCGGGTCATCGAGGCGCTGGCCAGCGACCGGAGCACTGACGCGTGATGCGCAGCGGTCGGGCGATGCTGATTGCGCCGATGGCGATCTTCGGCATCGGTGGCATCTGCCTGCTGCTGCTGTTCTTCACGCCCGGACAGGAGGGGCCGTTTCACGACAACCTGCTGCCCGAGCTGATCGGCTTCTGCATCGAGGGCTTCTTCCTGGTCGGGCTGCTGACCCTGATCCAGAATTCACGCGAGCGCGCCCGTCGCAAGGAACTGTGGCAAAGCCTGCGCGGCTCGCTGCGCGGCATCCTGTCGAATCTGGACATCGCGTTCCTGCCGCCGAATGCCGAACCCACAGCCCCGGGTCAGCTGGAACGCGATATCGGCATCGTTCCCCGCTTCATGCGCGAGATGCAACTGGTACAGATCGATCTGCCGAACATGCTGGCGCTGAAGCAGGAAAGCATGGAAACGCTGTCATTGGCCCGCGATCTGGTGCCGGTCGCAGCCCAGCTCAGTGCCAGTCACATGCGCTGGTGGATCGCCATCGTCAACAGCATGCGCAAGCTGTCCACTGCCCGCTCCCGCCCGGAGGTCGAGCACAACGTCTATCGTCTGCTGGAGAACATCCGCGAGTTTGACCGGCTGTCGTACTGAGCCTGGCACAAGCCCGGCCGGTAGGTTGGGCATAGGGTTTCTTGCCTAACCCCTCCCCAGCCCTCCCCGAACATCGGGGAGGGAGCGACAGCTCTCGCCTGAACGACTTTCACGGCAAGCTACGCCCTCGCCGTCGGCTGCCCGGACTGCACTGGGTCCCTCAGCCCGCCAGCAGCCAGACCATGGCAAAGCCCAGATAGCTGCCCAGGGCGCTGCCCAGACTGCCGACCAGAATGCCGGGCAGCAGCAGATCCGGGCGACCGAGGCCGTTGGAGATGGGCAGCGCGGTTGCGGCGCCACCGATGTTGGCCGAGGAGGCCACCGCCATCACTTCCGGGCTGAAGCGTAGCAGGGCGCCGCCACCGAAGACGACCAGTCCATGCGCCAGCACGGCAATGCCGACGAACAGCATCAGCAAGCCCCCGATGCGGCCCAGTTCGATCAGCGAGGCCAGATCGCAATAGGCGCCGATGACTGCGAGAAACAGGTAGGCGCCATAAGTGCCGAGCAGCTGCGCCCCACCCAGTTCTTGCACCAGGGGCAATTGCGCCGCCAGCAGCGCCATCGAGGTCAGAATCAGTACCGTCGGCACCGACCAACCAGCGCCTGCCAGCGCTGTTGCGATGAGGCCGGACAGCCAGTAGGCGAAGAAGGCCATGGCCAGCAAGGTCGCCAGACTGCCCAGGCTGAGCTGGCGCGGCGCAGCGACCGCGCCGGCTTCCGGCTCCCGCTGATCAGCACACAATGGCCGCGAGCCCATCCAGCGGCGCACCAGCCGCGGCAGCGACAGCAGCGCGATCAGCCACAGACTGGTGGCGACATTGTCGACGGCATTGGCGCCGGCATAGAGCACGCCTTCGTTGACCACGCCGTAGTGCAGGGCCAGGGCATTGAAGTTGGCCGAACCGCCGATGTAGGTGGCGACATACATGCCGCTCATCGGCGCCGCGAATTCACCCAGCCATTCGCTGGCGCCGGTCAGGTAAAAGGCCAGCAACACGCCAAGCACGGTGCCCAGGGCACCGATGGCAAAAGCGATCAGCATGGTTGCGCCAGCACGCTTCAAGGCCGCCAGATGCACATCCAGCAGCATCAGGAAGATCGATATCGAAGCCCCCACCGCCAGGATCTGCTCGTACATCGGCGGCGCATTCGAGGCCGTCGGAATGATGCCGAGGTTGGCCAGTACCGCCGCCAGCGCGATCGCCAGCAGTGCTCCGCCGAGCGGCCGGCCGAGGCGCGTGTGCGCCAGCGCCTCGGCGCCCGCGGCCACCAGCAGCAGCATCGCCAGCACGTACATCGGGTCGGACAGCCAGCTGCCGTCTGCAGTCATGTCGGGTCACGTCAGTCGTCGGTCGACCGAACATAGACCGAGTCACGCAACTTGGCGACGAGCGGGAGTCGTCGGCCTGGTGGCCGTGACAGTCCGCTACGCTTGATCGGCTGGCGACCGCGCTGCGCGGAGTATGGTGTGCGGGCAATGTCGGCAACGAATCGGTGCCACTGGCCAATTGCAGACCACCTTTCGCAGGAGCTTGCCATGCTGTCGCCACGCCACGCCCTCGCCTTGCTGCTGCTCCTGGCAACTACGCCGGCGCTCGCACTGTGGTCCAGCAATCCGGCCAGCAATCTGGTGATCGCCGACAACAGCGGCGAACAGGTGCAGACCAGGATGGTCGCCACCGGCGACGGCGGTTTCTATCTGAGCTGGTTCGACAGCAGCAGCGGCTATGGCGTGCGCCTGCAGCGCCTGGATGCCGCCGGCAACGAGCAATGGGCCCACAACGGGGTGCTGGTGGCGACCCGCGATTTCAGCTCGACCCAGGACTACGGCCTCGGCATCGACAGCGCCGGCAACGCGCTGCTGGCCTTCCGCTATCGCGATGGCGGCGGCGTGGCCCAGATCCTGGCGCAGAAGGTCGCGCCGAACGGAACCCCGCAGTGGGGCAGTCCCGGTGTGTTCGTGTCGGCCGACGCCAGCGATGCCAACTCGCCCAAGATCACCGGAACCAGCGACGGCAACGCCGCGGTGGCCTGGTCCGACAGCACCGGCGCCATCCGTGTGCAGAAGCTGAGCGCCGCCGGTGCGCCGCTGTGGGCGGGCAGCGGCGTGTCGATCGTGCCACCGATGGGATTCTTCTTCCTCGCCGATCTGCGTGGCGACCATGCCGGCAACGTCATTGCCGCCTGGTCCGCGCAACTGTCGGCCCAGAGTCGCCAGTACTGGGCGCAGAAGCTGGCTTCCGCGAACGGCGCCAGCCTGTGGAATGCGGGACACGTGAAGGTTTTCGATGGCAGCGGTGGCGCGCTGCAGTTCGGCTACTTCCCGCCCTTCCTGAGCGATGGCGTCGGCGGCGCGGTCTTTGTGTGGTACATCGTCGGCGTCAGCGCTGGCAGCGTCCGCGTACAACACATCGACGCCTCCGGGGTTGCTGCCTTCGCCCAGAACGGCATCGAGGCTTCGACCAACGCTGCCCAGTCGCACGTCTCGCCCGGCGGCGCCTTTGACCCGGCCAGTGGCGACATCTACGCTTTGTGGCGCGAGACCGATATCGCCACGCAGAGCCAGATCGGCGTCTACGCCCAGCGCATCGACGCCAGCGGCGCTCGGCAATGGGGCGCTGGCGGCAAGGTGCTGGTGCCGCTGGCAGGCACCGACCAGACGCAGATGACCGCCCTGCCGGCTGCCGGTGGTCTCTATGCCGCCTGGGCCAGCGGTTCGGCGCCCGATCCACAGACCATCCGTGCCGCCCGTATCGGCAGCGACGGCAATTTCGTCTGGACCGGCAACATCGTTGACCTCAGCACCGAACCGAACAGCGTTGCGCGCCTCACCGGCGCCATCAGCAGCAGTGGCTACGCCGCCTACGCCTGGACCGCGAGTGCCGCCGGCGGCGGCGACATCCACGCCCAGAACATCAATCCCGATGGCAGCCTCGGCAGCGCCGGAGCGCTGTTCCAGAACGGCTTCGAGGGCAACTGAGCCGCAGGCTGCAGGCGAATCGCAAGAGGGCGCCGCTTCTGCAGGTCCAGACTTGTCTGGACGCTTTGAGTCCGGTCACGCGGGAGCGTCCAGACAAGTCTGGACCTACAAGAGCGCTCGCTCTGGAGGTGACAAGCTCCTGACAAATCTGGACCGCTGCCTGCGTTCAAGCCAGAGGCTTGCCACACTGGCCACAGTAGCGGGCACTTGGGCGGGTGGGAGCGCCGCAGGCCGGGCATCCGTCAGTCCGGGTCGACTTCCTGCGTCGCGCTCCCGCCGGTCTGGCTCCGCGCAGACGCTCAATCAGGTCGGCGCTGTCGATCCCGGCATCTCCGGGCGTGTCGCTCTGTGCTGCTGTGCGAGTGCCCAGCAGGTCACCAATCAGCTGCGCCAGATAGGCCGGGCCGATCAGCAACAGCGATACCCGATTCTCGGCCAGCGCACTGACGTCGGCGAGGACGAAACCACCGGGTGTGCGCCAGCCGGCGCCCGTCGTGACTTCGACCTGATTCGATGCGGCCAGCTCGGAACGGACGAAACCAAATCCGATGCCACCGGCAGACAATCCGCGGCAGAGCAGCTGCAGACCCTCGCGCAACAGGATCATCTGATCGCGGGCGGCGTCGGTGTTGCCGGCCAGGCGGCTGAGCAGACCTGCCGCTTCAAGTTCGGACAGCACCCGGTCCAGCTTGGTGTGAAAATCGGCCGGCACCTGTTCGGGAGACAGCAGTCTGAGCAGCGACACCGCCCAGCCCGGGTTGGACTGCACCAGCCCCGCTTTCCAGCTGTCGAGAATGTCGGCCATCTTCAGCCCGGGCGGCGGTCCGCTGACGCGCGCCGCCTGGCGCAGGGCGGCAGCGGTGCCCAGGGCATCGATGACCGCCAGCAGCACCCAGAACTGATCCGCGCTCAGCGTGTAGCGTTCCGGCGGAATCTCGGCGACACCACCCGGAGCCAGCGCTTCGAGCAGAGAGAGTTCCACATCTTCCAGGCTCAGCGGGCCCTGGAGCACGATTTCCTCGGGCGCGATCGACACCTGGAATCCGGGTCCGAACCCTGCCGGGTCGACCCACAGATACTGCCCCAGCCGCTGGTCGTCGCGATCGGCGACGATCACACCCAGGCTGAGCCCCGGATCCAGCAGCGCCGGCATCAAGGACTCCCAGGCGCCATCCATCCGTTCGAGCGCGGCGATCAGGCCGTCGCGGTCGGCGGACCCGGCCGGCGCCGACACCCGCGCCAGTGGCGACAAGGGGCCACAGTTCAGATCGCCGAGCTCGGCCAGTGCCTTCAAGGCGCGCCGCGAAAGTACCTTGTGCCCGATCTCCTCCTTCGTGCTCACGCTCATCGCTGTCCCCTAGTCATCAGTGCTTCAAGCCCAGACGCTGCATCAGGTCGGCTGGCGAATGGATGCCAGCCTCGCGCAGCATGCGCGCGGCGATGGCCGGGTCCTTCTGACCAGCGACGGCGCGCACGATGCGGGAGGTGGCTTCGTCCATGCCCAGCCCGACGGTCCGTCCGCGATTGGCGTACTTGACCATCTGGTTCAGATCGCCACGTTCAAAGGCGTGGGTAATGCCCTCGACCTGGGTTGCGCGCACCTGTGGCCACTGTTCGGCCGGTATCTGCACGGCACCACCCTGGTGGCCTTCCCAGACGCCCTCGTTCAACCACTGTTCCCGGGTCATGCCCGGTGGCGGCTGCATGTTGCGGCGGCCAGCCAGTACGCCCTCGCGGCCCTGCGCGGTGGCGACGTGGTCGCCGACTCGAATGGAGCCATCCTTGCCGACGTAAACCGGATGGTGGCCGGCCGTGCCGGTGCTCTGCCCGATGTTTTCCAGCGTGATCTGGGCGTTGGGCGCGGCTCCGCGTGCATCCATCAGGCCCTGACTCGGCCGGTAGATGTTGATGTCCAGCTGCTCCTGGGTCATGCCCAGCCTCCTGCATTCCTCACGCAGGATCTGCTCGGCCTCTTCGCGGCTCACGTGCTTCAGACCCAGCACGGTCTGGTCCAGATCCGCCTGGATATTGGAGCCCGAGAGACGCGAGCGACTGCCCTGGGTGGCATTGAAGGTGTCAAAGCGCCGCGGAACCGGCTGCCCTGCCGCCTGCAGCGCCCGGGCCTCCTGCTCGATCACCCGGCGACTGGCCTGATTCACCGCCTGATCCTGCAGCTGCAGCTTGCGCGCGGTCATCAAGGCGTGCGCGTCCTGGCTGATCAATCCGCGGGCACGCAGCTCGTAGAGGGCGGTGCCGCCGTTGTTGGCACGAATGGCGTCGTCGATGACCGCAGCCAGCTCCGGATTGTCCTTGAGCAACTTCTGCGCCTGCGGGAAATTCTGGAAGGCGGGCTGACCACGCATGGCCTTGCGCGCCAGCAACTCGGCCTCATGCGCCAGCCGGGTACTGGCCTGCAGCTCCTGGGCATGGGTCAGCGCCTTGCGGCTCCGGTCCAGCATTTGCTGGACGGTCGCATTGCCCGGCTTGGCCTGGGCCGCGCGCTCCAGATCGCTGATGCGCTTTTCGATCTGGGCCACGGTTCGGGCGGTCTCGGCCGATGCATTCGCCAGCGTGCGTGCCGCGTGGCGGTCGACCGCATCGTGCAGAGCCGTGCCCCATCGGGTCGAGGGCTTGGTGGTGGGCTGTTCCAGACCGACCAGAATGCCGGCGATCTTGATCGCGGCTGCCGGCACTGCCCAGAGCTTTTCTTCCAGCGAGGCGTGCGGATCGCGGAAGGAACTGAGTTCGTCCCAGGGCAGGATCTCGGTCTTGACGAAATGCCAGAGCTTCTCGACCGGGTTCCAGGCGGTCTTGAGCATGGCCTGGCCTATGCCCAGCAGCGCGTCCCCATAGCGACCATCGCGCAGCCCTTCGCGGATGGCCTTGTTCTCCGCCTGCAGATTCTTCGCGCCCCACTCCTTCAAGGATTCGCGCAGGCCCAGCTCGAAGGTCCGAGGATTGAGAATGGCCTCGCCGATGGCTTTGATGCCGTCCCAGGCGTTGCCGAAGAAACTGCCGATGCCCTTGACCAGTCCCACCGCGCCCTTGCCCACGCCCACCAGGAGTTCACCGCCGGCGCCCAGCAAGGCGCCACCGGCGTCCCAGGTGGCCGAGTTCGGTTTCGGAATGTCCTGATCGAGCTTCTCGAGGGCCGTGCGAATATCCTTCTGCGCTTCTTTCCAGGCCTCGGCATTGGGCTTTCCATCCGGGCCCATCACCTTCTGCTGCGCCTGAGCAACGGCCTGCGCCAGTTCCTGGTTACCAGTGGTCCGCGCCACCTGGTTCAGGTGCGCCAGCGTTCGGCTGATGCTGTCGGATGGGGCTTCAGTCCTGGCCGCTTCGGCTCCGTCCTTCGCACTGTTGGAATCGGGGCGATCCTGTGCGCGGGTGCGGCGGCGTTTCTTCGCCGGCTTCGGCGGCGGAGTTTTCGGCGGCAATGGCCGCGGCTTGCCACTACCCAAGCCGGACAGGAGCCTTCCCAGCAGCCCGATCAGTGGCGGTCCCAGCACACCCACCAGGGTTTGCTGGGTATTCGCCGGTCCCGGCAAGGGGCCGACCTGTCCCAGCCCGGGCACCGGCGCCGCCGGCACCATCGGCCGGGAAGGATCATGGGCAGGAATGACGATCTGCTCCGTGATCGCCTTGCCAGCCACGCTGACCTGCACCTCGATGGTGGTGCGCTGGCCATCCCAGACCACCGAATTGGCAAACCTGCCATTGATCAGCCAGGCCACGCCGCGGATATCACTGGCCGGGCGACCGCGGCTGTCGAGCACGTCCACCGAAGGTGACAGGACTTCGCCGGGTTCGAGTGGCGGGACGCGGATGACAGCACGGAAGCTGTCTGAAGCAGACGAATCGCCGCCTGCAGCCAGTCCCTGGGCCACGACCCCGCGGTGCAGGGCCTCGGCGATTTTCCGAATTTCCGCGCGAGCCCGGTCCTGGGATATCGCCCCCTCATCCAGCGCAAAGCCTACCGAGACGCTGGCGACATGATGAGGATAGGCCCAGGTCCAGATGATCGAAGCGGGCATGGCCAGCGATGGCCCCATGACGGCGTTGCCGGACGCATCAACATCCACGACTGCGCTGTCACTGCCACCTTGGTCGAGCGGCGACCACTGTTCCTTCACCAGCCCGTCCCACGGGGCCATCAGTTCCGCTCCTCGCGAGCGTGCCTGTTCAGCATCGGTGCTCTCCATCGGCCCGGTCAGCATGACGCTGAATGCGCGGGTACTGAAGTCAGATGCGCCCGACCTGCCAAGGACGAAGGGGCTGTAGACCGCCTTGCCCTCGCCGGCCATGGCTACGCGCCGGCCCGACTGCGGCACTGCCTTGATCATCGCCATCGCGTCGGCAATCGCCCGTTCCTCCGGCTGCGCTGCGGCAGCACCGGACAACAAGCCCAGAAACAGCAGCGAAGTGACCAGAGCAAGCTGGAACCAGCGGCGCAAGGCCAGCAGATATCCGGGCGTGGAAACCAGCAGCGACATCATGACGGCAACCAGGCGATGGCCAGGGTCGACAGGACCATCCAGGCAGCAGACAGCGCCGTCATGAACAGCGCCGGCAGCACCGTGTTGTAGATCGGCCGCCCTCCGAGCGCACTCAATTCACTGGCGGCGAGGGCTGCAGCGGTCATCAAGCCGCTGGCCATGCAGGCCTGCACGGCTTCCCAGTGGAACAGCAATTCAGCCAGCAGCGCGAGCACCGCGTAGGGCAGCAGCATGACGAAGCCGTTGGCGACGGCGCGATCCACCGCGGCTTCCCCGTGGTCCGCACGTAACCTGGCATTGCCCGCAGAGAGCAGATGCTGCATCACAGCGATCACCATCCCCCCGCCAACGACGGCGACCAGCGCGCTGGCCACAATCACCCCCGCCGACGATGCCAGATGTTGTCCGCTCAGCCCCCCGAACACGGCCAGCGCGACGACCCGCGACGCTTTCCCTGCGGGTGTGCCAACAGGGATCCCGGCGCTCATGGTCCGACCCCCAGAAGAACCCAGCCAGACAACATCGCCGCCCCGCACACCGTTGCCAGTAAGGCTGCCAGTCCGGTCCGCTGCCCGGTCAACTCTCTAAGGCTGCTGAACATGGGCCCCAGCGCCCACAACAGTCCGGTGACGCCGCAGGAAACCGCCGTGTTCCAGCCCAGAAACAGATTCAGCGCCAGGCCGAACAAGCCGTAGATCAGGGCATTGCCATAGGCACCGCCAAAGGCACGCACGGTCCAGCCCAGACCCTGACTGGCGGCAAAGGGGCGCGACAGCACCCATGCCGCCACCCCCACCAGCGCCACGCCTGCCGTCCCCAGCAGAGTTCCCCGCAGCACCAGCAGCGCCAGCGCCGAACTGTCCCAGGCGCTGGTGCGCGCCAGATCCAGAGCCGCCTGCAGCGAAATCGTGCCGAAAGCCAGCCCGGAGATTGCCAAGGCCGGGAGCACACCGAAACCGTCCAGATGACGAGCAATCAAGCCCGCCGGATCAAACAGTGCCGACAGCCAGACCGAGCCACGCCGGGCGCCGGTCGCAGCGGCTGGCGCAGTCGAGGATTCAGGGAGCGACACTGGCCACTCCCAGATCGATCACCGGCTCCGACAAGCCCAAGCCGCTGTCGTCCAGGCTTCCCAGAAAGTGGCGCATTTCGCTCTGCGCCGCCTGCAGATCACCGTTGCCGTCCTCGACGTGGTGACGGTACAGCCCCTGCCCGAGCCGACCCAGGGCATCGTTGAAAGCGCTGCGCTGCTCGAGGGAGGACTCGCCGCCGGCCATGATCGAAGCAACTTCGGCGCGGTGGGCGGCCTGGACTGCGGACTTGAGCGCCTCGATGGTCTGGCGCGTCACTGGGGCGCGTGAGGCTTGCCCCGCAGGTCGGGCAGCGCCGCTTTCGGGCTGCATCGTGGCATTGGCCGGCACTGTCATTGGTGGTACCTCAGAGGTCCGTGGCCACAGCACCAGGCCCGCCGCAACCACCGCAATGACCAGCGCCAGCACACCCAGCTTTCCGGCAAGGGCACCGGAAGCCGCAGTTCGTGCGGGCGCCGGGCTGGCCGCGGGCAATGGCTCCGGTTCCGGCGGCAGAGGTGCAATCGTGACCCTGGGCGGAGCGGGCTCTGCCATGGGCACGCCGCAGCGCTCGCAGAATCTGGCTCCGGGCACCCAGGGAGCACCGCAGGATCCACAAAAGCGGTTCTGCATCATCCCCACCTCACTCCTGCGTCTCAGCAATCAGCACACCGGGCGCGCGCCCACGCGCACCGCGCCAGCCGATCACCGCCAGCACGACGATGCCTGCCACAGACAAGGCGAGCAGCGCCCAGTCGGCATCGGAGTACACAGTCCAGCTGGCGTAGAACTCACCACGATGCAGCCATGATTCGCGCACGCTCAGGGCGCCGGCCAGCAACACGCCAAGGATCACCAGGTCGAGCGCCATCAGCACATAGCCGAACAGGCCGATCAGCCACACCGTGGCCAGCCCGAAACACAGCTGCAGCAGCGGCAGCATCAGTGAAACATCGAATTCCTCGACCAGCACGAACAGCGGCACGCAGGCCAGCACCACCCACGCGCTCTGCAGCAGATAGCCGCGCAGCGGTGATCGGGTCGGCAAGCGCGCTTCGGTGCCGTGCGCTGCCAGTTCGGCACGGATGCGTGCCGCCACGGCCGGGTAGTTGTCCGCTGTGGCATGGACGATCAGCAACCGGCGCCAGCTGTTGCGCAACACGACCGCCAATCGATCGGGCTGATACTCGGCCCGGAAGGCCCCGCTCCAGCTCAGGCTGCGCACCTCATCGGCAGCGGCGATCATGCCCACGCCCGCTGCCTGGGGCCGACCGCTGAGCAGGCCCAGCAGCAGCAACAGCCGGTTGCCGCTTCGGGCGCGGCGATCGATGATCTCGAAGACCACGCCCCTGGAATCGATGCGGATACGGCAATGCATGCGGTTGCCGAACACCAGCAGCATGATCAGCAGCGAAAGCAGGATCAGTCCGAGGCCAACGGCGCCGAAGGCCAGCCAGATCATGGCGATGGACTGGTATTCGCCGCGGGTCAGGAACACCAGGCTGAGAATGCTGGCGCCAATGGCCGCGGACAGCGCAAACACCTTCACCAGCGCCCCGGTGATCATCCGGTTGTTCAGCAGCGGAACCTCAACCTCCCAGACCAGGGAATCTGCAGCGGCATGATGTTTTGTCATGGCGATCACCTCGCATCGAGGGAATCCGCCACCATCTAAAGCGCAAATGGCGAATGCCACCTTGACCAGAATCAACCAGCCACACCGTCAATGGTGAGCCGGACCAAAGCTGAATCCTGATCAAGGTCGACGATTCTCAGCGGCCTAGACTGGGCGCAAGCGCGGGTTCCCGAATTCGGGACCGCGCATGCGAACAAGGCTAGTCGGGGAGAGGGAAGTGTTCCAGGTACGCATCCACGGTCGTGGCGGACAGGGCGTGGTCACCGCAACGGAAATGCTCTCGATCGCGGCTTTCGACGAGGGCCGGCACGCCCAGGCTTTCCCCAGTTTCGGCTCCGAGCGCACCGGTGCCCCGGTGGTGGCTTTCTGTCGCATCGACGACAAGGAAATCCGCCTGCGCGAGCCGATCATGGAGCCTGATGCGCTGATCATTCAGGACCCTACCCTGCTGCATCAGATCGATTGCTTCGCCGGGCTCAAGACCGATGGCTATGTGCTGATCAACACCAACAAGAGCTTCGCCGAGCTCGGCCTTGCAGATTTTCTGGCGGCGCATCGGGCCGAGCGCCTGTGCACCGTATCGGCCACCGATCTGGCGCTGAAGCATGTGGGTCGGCCGCTGCCGAACATGCCGCTGCTGGGCGGCTTTGCCGCGATCTCGGGCGTGATCCAGCTGGAGTCGGTGTGCAAGGCCATCCGCGAGAAATTCGCCGGCAAGGTCGCCGAGGGCAATGTCGCCGCCGCCACCGAGGCCTACGAGCGGGTCCGCGAAGCCCTGGAGGGCGTGAGTCATGCTTAAGCAGATCGAAGGTTCGCGTGCGGTTGCCGAAGCCGTGGCCCTGTGCCGGCCCGAAGTGATTTGCGCCTATCCGATTTCGCCGCAGACCCACATCGTCGAAGCCCTCGGGGAGATGGTCAAGGAGGGCTCGCTGCAGCAATGCGAGTTCATCAATGTCGAATCCGAATTCTCGGCGATGTCGGTGGCCATCGGCGCCTCGGCCGCGGGCGCCCGCAGCTATACGGCGACCGCCTCGCAGGGTCTGCTGTTCATGGCCGAAGCGGTGTTCAATGCCTCGGGGCTGGGCTTGCCCATCGTCATGACCGTGGCCAATCGCGCCATCGGCGCGCCGATCAACATCTGGAATGACCATTCCGATTCGCTGGCCATGCGCGATTGCGGCTGGCTGCAGCTGTTTGCCGAGACCAATCAGGAAGCGCTGGATCTGCACATCCAGGCCTTCCGGCTGGCCGAAGAGCTGAGCCTGCCGGTCATGGTGTGCATGGACGGCTTCATCCTCACCCATGCCTACGAGCGCGTGGACATGCCGACGCAAGCGCAGGTCGATGCCTATCTGCCAGCCTACGAGCCGCGTCAGGTGCTGGACCCGAACGATCCGGTGTCGATGGGCGCCATGGTCGGCCCCGAGGCCTTCATGGAAGTACGCTATCTGGCGCATGCCAAGCAGATGCAGGCACTGGACCTGTTGCCCGGTTACGCCGCCGAATTCAAGGCCGTGTTCGGACGCGAATCCGGCGGCCTGCTGCATGGCTATGGGCTGGAGGGCGCCGAGACCGTGATCATCGCCATGGGCTCGGTGCTCGGCACCATCAAGGACACGGTGGATGAGCTACGCGAGGCCGGTCACGCCATCGGCGTGCTCGGCATCACCTGCTTCCGACCCTTCCCGATGGCCGCCGTGGCTGCGGCGCTGGCGCGGTGCAAGCGCTTCGTGGTGCTGGAAAAGAGTCTGGCCGTGGGCGTCGGCGGCATCCTCGCCGTCAATGTACGCATGGCCGTCACCGGCATGGGGCTGCTCGGCTACACCGTGATCGCCGGCCTTGGCGGCCGCGCCATCACCCGGCGCTCGCTGCAAGCGATGTTGCTGCAGGCACAAGCCGACCAACTGGAGCGCACCACCTTCCTCGATCTCGACTGGAAGGCGGTCAACAAGCAACTGGAACGCGAAAAGGCGCAACGCCGCAGCGGCCCGGTGGCCGAGGCCCTGCTGCGCGATGCCGGCGTGGTGGCGGCGCGGAACTATTGAGGCCAGACCGACGGCTTCGGCGAAGCCGGAGAAAAAGCCTTGGACGCCAAGGACACGAAGGAAAAGCAGAAAGAACGCGAAGGAGTCAGATCGGATGGGAGCTCCAGTTGCACTGGCCGGGTGGTTGATGTGGCGTCATTGCGAGTCAATGGTTGCGCCCCGAAACGGCACCGGCGCCATCAACCCGCGGACCGCGAGCGGTTGTAGGTCCAGACTTGTCTGGACGCTATTGTTTCGGGAGCGGAGAAGCGTCCAGACAAGCCTGTGCCCACGGGAGGTAGGCCGGGTCCGCGCGCCCGACCGCTCGGGCTGGGCGCGGCGACAGCAAGCGCGCGGCGCCCGGCGGGAAAAGCCGCGGCCGCCGGCGCGATCATCACTGGCGCACACCCAGATCTTCCGCGCGCCGGAGCCGCGCTACCCCACAACCGGATTCCTAGTAGTTGAGCCTAGGCCAACCGACAAAGGTAGCTCGCAATGACGCCAGCTTGTCGATGTGATGCAGCACGTAGCCCGATGTGCCGCGCAGCGGCTCACCGGGGCTCTGTCGCGTCACCGCCCGGAGAGCGCTGCGCGCACTTCAGGCTACGCAATGCCGCCGACGGTGAGTGCCTTCCTTCGCGTCCTTTCTGCTTCTCCTTCGCGTCCTTTGCGGCCAAAGCTGTTCATCACAGCCCGCGACGTTTCCGCAAGGCAGCGCCAGTCCAATCCGGAGCACGCTCATGAGCTTTCAGCCCGTCAAGTTCTATCAGACCGGCACCTTCACGGTCGGCAATCGCCTGCTGGAGCCGGATCAGCGCAGCCTGCAATCCAAGGAGAAGCGCTACAACTCGATCAATTCCGGGCATCGGGCCTGTCAGGGCTGCGGCGAGGCGCTGGGCGCACGCTATGCCATCGATGCCGCGATGGAAGCCTGCGATGGCCAGCTGATTGCGGCCAATGCCACCGGTTGCCTGGAAGTGTTTTCCACGCCGTATCCGGAGAGTTCCTGGCAGATGCCGTGGATCCACTCGCTGTTCGGCAATGCCGCGGCGGTGGCGACCGGCATTGCCGCGGCGATCAAGGTCAAGCGCGCCAAGGGCGAGCGTGGCGATGTGCGGGTGGTGGCCCAGGGCGGCGATGGTGGCACCACCGACATCGGTTTTGGCTGCCTCTCCGGCATGTTCGAGCGCAACGATGATGTGCTCTACATCTGCTACGACAACGAGGGCTACATGAACACCGGCGTGCAGCGTTCCTCGGCCACGCCCGCCGCTGCGCGCACGGCGACGACCCCGGCCGTGGGTCCGGCACCTGGCAATGTCTTCGGCCAGGGCAAGTTCCTGCCGAGCATCGCCATGGCCCACGACATCCCCTACGTGGCCACGGCCACGGTCGCCGATCTGCGCGATCTGGAAGCCAAGGTCAAGCACGCCATGGGCATCCGCGGTGCCCGTTACATCCACATTCTGGTGCCCTGTCCGCTGGGCTGGGGCAGCGCCGCCTGCGACACCATCCGCATGGCCAGGCTGGCCAGGGAGACCGGTTTGTTCCCGGTCTTCGAGGCCGAAAACGGCGAGATCACCAGTGTGGGCAAGATCCGCAAGCAGATGCCGGTGGAGGACTATCTGCAGCCGCAGAAGCGCTATGCGCATTTGTTCAAGCCGGGTGCCGATCCGGGGCCGCTGCTGCAGTTGCAGGCGCAGGCCGATCGCAATATCCGCAAATATCGACTGCTGGAGGGCGTGTGATGGACAAGCCCTTTGCCATTACCCTGGATCCAGGCTCCTCGCTGGCCAATCACACCGGTTCCTGGCGCACCTTCAGGCCCGTGTACGTGGACAAACTGCCGCCGTGCAACAACGCCTGTCCAGCCGGCGAGAACATCCAGGGCTGGCTGTTCCACGCCGAATCCGGCGACTACGAGCAGGCCTGGCGCGTGCTCACCGAGGACAATCCGCTGCCGGCGGTCATGGGCCGGGTCTGCTACCACCCCTGCGAGAACGCCTGCAATCGCCAGTATGTCGATTCGGCCGTGGGCATCAACGCCACCGAGCGTTTTCTTGGCGACGAGGCGATCAAACGCGGCTGGGCTTTTGCCAGGCCCGAGCACGCCAGCGGCAAACGCGTGCTGATCGTGGGCGCCGGGCCTTCGGGCCTGTCAGCGGCCTACCACCTGGCCCGCGCCGGGCACACCGTGGAGATCCACGAAGCCGGACCGCTGGCCGGCGGCATGATGCGTTTCGGCATTCCCAAATACCGCTTGCCGCGCGAGGTGCTGGAAGCGGAGGTGCAGCGCATCCTCGATCTCGGCGTCACGCTGCGCCTGAATGCGAAGGTCGACCGGATTCAGGACATCCTGCAGGCCGGCCGCTTCGACGCCGCCTTCCTGGCCGTGGGCGCCCATATCGGCAAGCGCGCCTACATCCCGGCCGGCACCGCTGCGCGCATCGTCGATGCGGTCTCGGTGCTGCGCTCGATGGAAGGCGAGGACAAGCCCATGCTCGGGCGCCGCGTAATCGTCTATGGCGGCGGCAATACCGCCATCGATGTGGCCCGCAGCGCCAAACGCCTCGGCGCCGAACCGATCATCGTCTACCGCCGCACCCGCGATCGGGCACCGGCGCATGATTTCGAGATCGAGGATGCCCTGGCCGAAGGCGTGATGGTCAAATGGCTGTCGACCATCAAACAGGCCGCCGAGGGCGAGATCACCATCGAGAAAATGGCGCTGGATGCCGAGGGTTTTCCGCGGCCCACCGGCGAATTCGAAACCCTGGCCGCCGACACCGTGGTGCTGGCGCTGGGTCAGGACGTCGATCTGTCCCTGCTCGATGGTGTACCGGGTCTGGCCATCAAGGACGGCGTGGTCGAAGTCGGCAGCAACATGATGACCGGACATGCCGGCATCTTCGCCGGCGGCGACATGGTGCCCTCCGAGCGCACGGTGACGGTGGCTGTCGGTCACGGCAAGAAAGCGGCCCGGCATATCGACGCCTGGCTGCGCGGCGACAGCTATCAACCAGCGGAAAAGCATGAAATTGCCGAGTTCGAGCAGATCAACCCCTGGTACTACTCCGAGGCCCCGCAGCAAGTGCGACCGACACTGGATCTGATCCGGCGCCAGTCCAGCTTCGACGAAGTCAGCGGCGGCCTGGACGAGCAGACCGCGCTGTTCGAAGCCCGCCGCTGCCTGTCCTGCGGCAACTGCTTCGAATGCGACAACTGCTACGGCGTCTGCCCCGACAACGCCGTGATCAAGCTCGGCCCCGGCAAGCGCTTCGAGTTCAACTACGACTACTGCAAAGGCTGCGGCGTCTGTGTCAGCGAGTGTCCGTGCGGTGCGATCAAGATGGTGCCGGAAGGGGGCTAGAGCGGTTGTTGGTTGTCGGTTGTCGGTTGTCGGTTGTCGGTTGTGGGTTGTGGGAGCGGACTCTGTCCGCGACAGCCCTTGATCTCCGGAACACCGGTCGCGGATGAATCCGCTCCCACAGGCACCCGCCGCAGCGGTGCCCGTTCTCGCACGCATTGTTCGAATCCGCACATCGGCGGTCTGCAGACAGCAGGTGGCTGTGCCGGTCACGCCGATCCCACGACCAGGGCCGGCGCTGATCGTCGCTCGCCAGAGTCTGCACAATTTGCTGATGGATCATGAACATAGCTCCAGCCTGCAGGCATGGGGAACTGACCGACAGGACCCTGTGCAGGCCGCACGTCTGCCACCTGGGGCAAGCTGGCACGCATCCTGCTGAGCCTGGTCACAGAACCTTCACTAACGTGGTCGACAACCGCAGCCACATCGAGGCGCCGTCGCTCTGGCCAGCAGCCCGGCATGGTGCACCTCGCAGGAGATCGAATGATGCTTTCAGGATTCTTTTCCGACCTGCGACTGGCCTTGCGCGCATTGATTGCGCGTCCCGGTTTCAGTGTCGCTGCCATCCTGACGCTGGCGCTGGGTATCGGCGCCAACACGGCCGTGTTCAGCGTGCTCAACGGTTTGCTGCTCAAACCCCTGCCCTATGCCGATGGCGAGCATCTGGTGCAGGTCTACAACGTCTACCCGAAGATGAACCTGTTCGACGCCGGCACCTCGATCCCCGATTACCTGGACCGCAAGCGCGACATCGCGGCACTGGAGGATCTGGCGCTGTACAGCCCGTCGAGCTTCAATCTCAGCGATGAGGGCGCGCCACAGCGGCTGATCGGCATTCGCGCCACCAGTTCCCTGTTCAGCACGCTGGGCGTGGGTGCGGCGACGGGGCGCACCTTCGGCGAGGAGGCGGAAGTCATCGGCCAGGATCATGTGGCCGTGATCAGTCACAACGCGTGGCAGAACCTGTTCGCCGGTGATCCGCAGATCGTCGGCAAGGAAATCATGCTCAACAGTGAAAGCTACAAGGTCCTGGGCGTGATGCCGGCGGGCTTCGCCTTCCCCAACAAGGATGCACAGCTCTGGGTGCCGTTTGCGTTCACGCCGGAGCAGCGCAGCGACGACGAACGCGGCAACGAATATTCCGGCTCCATCGGCCGCCTGGCGCCGGGCGCCACGGTCGAGCAGCTGAATTCACAGCTGCGCGCCAACGCCCTGAGTCTGGCTGAGCGCATTGCCGGCCAGCCCGATGAACGCGCGGCCGGCTATGCCAGCTTCATCCGGGATGGCGGTTTCTACGGCGCCGCCAAATCCCTGCGCGAACAGTGGGTGGGCGAGCTCAAACCAGTGCTGTTTCTGCTGCAATCGGTGGTCGGACTGGTGCTGCTGATCGCCTGCGCCAATGTGGCCAATCTGATGCTCACGCGGGTCCATACCCGTGAGAAGGAGCTGTCGGTGAAAACGGCCATGGGCGCCGGCCGCTGGCGGATCGCCCGACAGCTGCTGGCCGAGGCCACGCTGCTGTCACTGATCGGTGGCGCGCTGGGCATCGTCGTGGCCTATCTCGCCCTGCACCTGCTGGACGTGTTCAACCTGGCCGGCAACAGGCTGGCCGACCAGATCAACATCGATCCGTCCGTACTGATGTTCACGCTGCTGCTCAGCACCACCACCGGCGTGCTTTTTGGCCTGATGCCGGCCCTGTCGCCGCTCAATGCGCGAGTTTACGAAGTGCTCAAGGAAGGCGGCCGCAGCATGGGCGGCAGCCGCACCGCGCGCCTGACCCGCAACATCCTGGTGGTGGCGCAGATGGGCCTGGCGGTCAGCCTGCTGGTCGGCGCCGGCCTGCTGATGCGCAGCTTCTGGAGCGCGCAGTCACAGGATCCTGGATTCGCCAGGGACAATATGCTCACCGCCAAGGTGGACCTGCCCGAGAAGCGCTACGGCGAAGATCCGCAGCGCAGCCAGTTCTTCGAGCGCGCGCTGGCGGAACTCGGCTCCATCCCTGGCGTCGGCAGCGCCGCTTTCGTCAGCAACCTGCCTTTCGGCCAGAGCAACTGGACCTCGTCCTACAACATCGATGGCCGGGAAGTCGGCGAGGGCCAGCCCGCTCCGCATGGATACACCCGGATCGTCGACGAGAATTTCTTCGCGACCATGAAAATCCCGGTGCTGCAGGGTCGCACCTTCGAGGTTGCCGACAGTGCCGAGGCCAATGGCGTGGTGGTGATCGACCAGGTGCTGGCACGCAAATACTTCCCCAAGGGCGATGCCGTGGGCCAGCGCATCCTCTGGGGCGGTCGGGGTGAAGCCAAGGCCTGGACCATCATCGGCGTGGTCGGCACCATCAAGAACATCAACCTGACCGATGAGGTCACCAAGGAAAGCTACTACTTCAGTTACCGCCAGCAAGCGCCCAGCGAGGGCTTCCTGATCCTGAAGACCCAGTTGCCCACTGACGGCCTGGCCGGGGCCGTGCGCGAAGCCGTACTCCGGGTCGACCCGCTGCAACCCGTGCACAACATCAAGACCCTGGACCAGCGCATCGCCGTCTCGATGGAAGGCCGCCGCGCACCCATGGTGCTGATACTGATCTTTGCGGTCGTCGCCCTGGTGCTGTCCATCATCGGCATCTACGGCGTGCTCTCGCACATGGTGCAGCAGCGCACCAGCGAAATCGGCGTGCGCATGGCCATCGGCGCCCGTGCCAGCGACGTGCAACGGCTGGTGCTCGGTCAGGGCGCGCGCATCGTCGGCTATGGACTCGGGATCGGCATCGTCGGCGCACTGACCCTGTCCTGGTTCATGCAGTCGCAGCTCTTCGGCGTCAGCAGCGCCGATCCTCTGACCCTGATCGCGGTCATCACCCTGCTCGGCAGTGTGGCCCTGTTCGCCTGCTGGCTGACCGCGCGCCGGGCGGCCGCCATGCCGCCCTTGGTGGCGCTGCGGCAGGAGTGAGCTGATCCAGGATCGCGCAGCCCCTGGCTTCAGACCGTGCCATGCCCCAGCACCAGCAGCTGCCGGGCGCCAGCCAGATGGCCATCGTCGAAATGCACCTTGCGGCTGCTGCCTACGGCGCCGAGGTAGACGAGCTTGCGTGCCGCCAGCAGGCGCCGCAGCCGCGCCTCGTCGGTGACCAGTTCGGCTGGAATGTGCTCGCCGATGTTCAGCAGGTTGAACTCCACGCCGCTCGGCATGGCCAGTTCGGCGAAGAACTTCTCCAGATTCTTCTGGAAGGACAGCTGGGCGATGTACTTGGCCGCAAGCTTGTGTGACAGCACGGTGTTGCGATAGCGCACGTTCTTGTTCAGCAGCTCCTCGATGACCGGATCGGTCAGCACCGTGATGATGGCTTCGAGGAAGGGATCATCGGCCTCGGAGGCCGACAGCAGCAGCAGCGTCAGGCGGAAACCCAGCTCGTCGGGCAGGTTGATGACGATGTGGTCATAGTTTTCGATGCGCAGCGAAGCCACGAATTCCGGCTCGAAGTAGCGCTGCGGATCATCGAAATCGAAATGCGCGGCATGCAGAAAATCGCGGCTGGGCTGGTCGATGAAATGTTCGAGCGCGGCCACCGGCCAGGTGCTGCCGATCACGCACAGACGCCGATTGACGATCTCGCTCGGCACCCGGATGGCGGCGATATCGGTCTGCGACTCCGCCTGCGCGGCAGGGGCCACGTAGCGGAGCTTGCGCTGATCGCGGGTCACCACGATCAACCAGTCATGTGCCTGCATCGCCTCGCCAAAAGGACACAGGGACAGATCAAAATGGCCGTAGCGATCCAGCCGCGAGTAACCGACCAGTGTGCCGCCCTGAATCCCCAGCATGAGTTGCTCGAAGGCCACCCCGGGGGCCCGCTGCTCCAGTCCCACCGCGGCCGGATCGACGAACTGCACATTCCAGGCGTGGAAAGACAGCAGCTCGAAGAAGGCCTTGTAGTAGACGATGTCGACCATCGATCGGGCCAGCACGCTGCCGATGACATCGCCGGGTGTGGTCACCGCAAACAGCGAGCCCCCCTGAACCGCCGTCAGCGCCAGCGCGATGTCGCGACTGTAGGTCTGGTTGGACAGTTCGATGGAACACTTGACCGGCGATTTGGCCGCCTGCCGTTCCAGCAGGTGGTGCATGAAGGTTTGTTCGTTGATCAGCGCGGTCAGGATCTTGAGATTGCGGTTGTCACGGGCAAATTCATCGGGCTCGTCCTCGGGCGCCAGGATCACCAGGCCCAGCGCCTTGAGCGCACCGAGCTTCTCGTAGGTGTGCCAGTGCAACAGATCTCCTTGTCGCACGTAGATCTGCAACTGCCGCCAGCGCTCCGCTTCCATGTGCTCGCAGAACTGATCCACCGTGGCCCGGTCGGGAAACAGCAGCACCACATCCTCGGTGCGCTCCAGACGCTGCGCCCGCAGATTGATCTCGTCCAGGATCAGCGGCAGCTTGACGTTGTAGTTGACGATCAGCAGATGTCCGGACTTGCGGTAGGGCAGCGTGCCGCCCTTGATGCGTTCGATCAGCTGCTCCAGCGAAGCCGACAGCACCGAGATGATGAAGGAGAACAGGATCAACCCGAACAGCACCTGCACCAGGCCAAACAGCAGTTGCGCCCAGCCCTCGGCATCGGCGTAACTCGATGGATCGGCGAACCAGCGATAACTGGTCGACAGATCGCCGATCAGCAAGGACATGAACAGGATCAGCAGCGCGCTGCCGACGAAGATGGCAGCCAGCTGCACCCAGATGGTGGCGAGTGCGAATCCATCCGGGCTCAGCAAGCGGCGCAGTGCGCGCCAGCGTAATCGTAGCCATGAACGCATAGGGAAGATCGGCGGCCAGTGAGTCGATGCCCGAGCATAGTCGCCATCCCGGGTCGGCCACAGCGGTGCCTGCATCCGAAACGAATCTTTGCAGCTGCTGCCCGCCTCGAGCTGCGCTTGCGATGCCGGCTGCCGACGGGATGCTCCACGCCGACCGGACCTCAGGGCGCGGCTGCGTGGGGGAACATCCAGCTAACAATAGGGATTGCCGGGCCGGCAACTGACGCTCTGGCCATAGGCGCTGACCGAGCTGATGAACCGGGCAAAATCAGCATTGTCCTGGATCGAATAGCCACCTGCGGGCGGCGCGTAACTGGGTGGCGAATAGACACTGACGCCGGAATAGCTGCCACTGGACACCTGACCCGCCGAGCCTAAAGCTGCCAGCGCCTGGGTCACCCCATCCATGGCCGACAGGATGCTGCGCTGCAGCCAGTTCCTCTGCTTCGCGACCGGAGCTGAGCCGGCCGCCGGCAGCGAGGCGTTGTACATCTGGTAATAGGGCTGACAGGCCGGTTCATAACCGTGATTCAGGCAGGCCTGAGCCAGCAGTTGCAGGGCAGCCTGAAAATCGATGGCGCCGAAGCGATGCTGGGTTTTGGTCCAGGCCAGGTAGTAACAGCCCTGCTGCTTGCCGATATCGCACTCGCCTTGCAGGTGATGGATGATCAGATCGACATCACGCTCACTGATCGGGACCCCGGTGACGGCAATTCCCACCAGTCCCAGGCAGGCGTAGGGCACAGCCCAGCTGCACGCCATGCGCAGATCCGGCAACGCGCGCGGCAGATCCCGCGCCACCACGGCTCCGCCGTAGCGCAGGCGCCCGGCGTTGTAACAGCCGTGGTACTCGCCGTAACGACAGGACAGATCGTACAGTTCCAGCGCCTGCAGCGGGCGGCCGTCGCGCTCCACCGCCAGGGCTTCATCGGTGAGCTTTCTCGACAGCGCGATGCGCAGGTCTGCGGCACCCTCAAGGCCTCCCTGCTCGGCCCGCGCGTAACCATCCAGCGCCGCGGCGATGTTTCGATCCATGCCCAGCGCATGCTCCTGCGCATAGGCCAGTGCCATCTGCGCCTGCGGGATCTCCTGGGTGGCCGCCAATTGCATGAAACGGATGCCCTCGGCCGGGTCGGCGACCACACCATCGCCCAGCAACAGCAATTGTCCGGCGTTGTAGGCGGCCTTGCCATAGCCGGCCAGCGCAGCCCGACGGTAGTACTGCAAGGCCAGCGGACGATCGACCGCTACCGCGATCCCCCGATCGTGATACAGCCCAAGGTTGTAGAGCGCGCCGGGATGGTTCTGCGCGGCTGCCTGTTCGAACCAGCGCTTCGCGGCGGCCTTGGATTCAGCCACCCCCTGGCCGCTGGCATAGATGCTGCCCACGGCGAACTGGGCAGCTGCGTGGCCGGCATCGGCAGCGGTACGGAGCAGCGGCAGCGCCCCCGCATAGTCGCCGTATTTGCCGAGCGCCATGCCCTGCTGGTAGAGCTCATCCGGGTTTCCCGGCAGCGCCGACAGCCCCGACGCGGCAGGCCAGAGCCACAGGATCAGCAGGGCGATCAGACGCATCGGGGCCTCCGAGGGTAATTCTCGATGGCGTGATTCTCGCATCCACAAGGGCATTGGAATGCTGGTATCGGCAGTATCTCCAGGGGCGTCCGGCGATACCCTGGATTGCTTCGTCGCTACGCTTCTTTCCACGAGACTATGTCGTAACGTGTTGATTTGTGCTCGTTGATGTAGGTTGGGCTAAGCGCAGCGTGCCCAACACCAGCGCCAATGGTTGGGCACGCTGCGCTTAGCCCAACGGTCATGGCTGCGAGCCACCCGCAATCATGAAAGTCGCTGGTGCCATGACCGTTGCATAGGGTTTCTTGCCTAACCCCTCCCCAGCCCTCCCCGAACATCGGGGAGGGAGCGACAGCACTCGCCTGAACGACTTTCACGGCAACCTACAGTTCCTGGCCCGTGGGCAGCTTGGGGACGGAACAACTGCCTCGCATTGATGCTTCAACAACTCAGGACCGGATTCCATGGCCAGGGTGTCCAGGACTTCAACCCAGATCCTCCCTGCCCACGGGTCATGAATCGCCAGCTTGCCGGTAGAGCGACCTCGCGATGAGACCCAGGAGCGCTTGTTCACGCGGAGGCGCGGAGGCCGCGGAGAATGGGCAAGGGCACTCGGTGGCGATTGCACATCTCCGCGTTCTCCGCGCCTCCGCGCCTCCGCGCCTCCGCGCCTCCGCGTGAGACATCCGGCCGGAACCTGTGGATCGCTGCCGTGAATGGCGCCGCGCTGCGGCGTGGCCTCACCGCCTGGCGGGCGCTGCGTGCACTTCGGGCTACTCCAGGCTGACGGATATAGCCCCAGCCGTTATGATGGTCGGCATGGACGATCATCGACGTCAGCTGTTGCAATTCATGCTCGCCGCAGGTTTGTTACCGTCGCTCCCCCTGCTGGCAGCTACTCCCAAGCTCCTGACGCGCGGGATTCCCGGCACCACAGAGCAGCTGCCCGTGGTTGGCCTCGGCACCTGGCGCGCCTTCGATGTACCCCGTCGTGGCCGGACCACGCGCGAAGCTCAGGCCGCACTGGAAGCGCTGGTCAGATTCGGCGGACGCGTGGTCGATACCTCGCCCATGTACGGTCGTGCTGAGGAGACCGTCGGGCGCCTCGGCGAGGATCTGGGCGACAAGCTCTTCGTCGCCACCAAGATCTGGACCACCGGCGCAGCCGAGGGCAAGGAGCAACTGGCGCAGTCATTCAAGCACCTGCGGCGACCCAGGCTGGATCTGGTGCAGGTCCACAATCTGCTGGATGCGGGCGTGCACCTGAAGACACTGCGGGCTGAGAAGGAAGCCGGCCGCGTGCGCTACATCGGTCTGACCCATTATCGCGCCAGTGCTCACGGCGATCTGATGCGCTGGATGCGCAATGAGCGACCGGACTTCATCCAGGTCAACTACTCCCTGCAGGAGCCGGAAGCCGGCGCCGAGGTTCTGCCGCTGGCGGCCGAACTCGGCATTGCAGTGCTGATCAACCGACCTTATGCCGAAGGCCAGTTGTTCGATGCCGTGAAGAACCGCAGCCTGCCGCGCTGGGTTCGTGAGGAACTCGGTTGCCAGAGTTGGGCGCAGGCTTTCCTGAAGTGGATCCTGGCAGAACCCGCCGTCACCTGCGTGCTCACCGGCACCCGCGATGCTGATCACCTGGCCGACGGACTGGGCGCAGCATCGACGCCTTTGCCGACTGCCGAACAGCGGCGACGGCTGCAGGCCTTGCTGTAGCCTCCTCTCTCGAATCGGGCACCACCGCGCGGCTGGCGCCGCCGCCAGCCGACGGGCGTGCGCGCCCGGCATCCTTCCTGAGGCGAGGGCCACATGAGCCGTAGAGACGTCCTGACACCCACAGTTCCGACCCGAGTGTTGCTGGCTTTCCAGGCGCTGGCCTTGCTGTTGCTGCTGGCCTGGTTGCTGGCCTTCCTGGCCATCGGCTATCCGTGGACCATGGTCGGCAGTTCCTTCGACGCGCTCAGCTACCTGTGGATGGCGGACGCGCTGAGTCAGGGCGTATCCAGCCCGGAGGCCACCTTCGGCTCGAATCTGCTGTTCCAGGGTCGCTTGCCACCGGGATACCCGATCTACCTCTCGGCGTTCGGCGCCGGCGTCGACGCCGAAGGCATGTGGCGTGCCAATCTGGCCCAGATCGCTGCCGTTCTGGCGATGGCTGCACTGCTTTGCAGCTATGCCTGGAAGCACACGAACTCAGGGCTGTGGGTGCTGCTCGTGGCCTTGTACACGCTGGCGCACCCGATGATCACGCCCTGGTCTTTCGAGCTGTTCTCAGAGCCGCTCTACGCCAGCCTGGTGCTGGCCGTGTGCCTGATCGCAACCAGCGAGCGGCTGCCCCGGGCATGGCTCTGGGCGGGCTTGCTGCTCGGTGTCGCCTGTCTGGTTCGTTCGATGGGACTGGTACTGATTCCAGCTCTGATGTGGTGGCTGGCGCACCGCTCGTGGCCCCGAGCCCTGCTCGCCGGCATCGTCGCAGCCACGCCGGCTGTCGTCTGGTCGCAACTCAAGGGTCCGCCGGGCGAGGGCACTGGCGCCTCCTATCTGGCCCAGCTGCGGATGCAACTGGCGGACGCCGACGGTCAATGGCTGGAGTTGGCACTGACCCAGGCCACCAGCCTGATTCGATCTGTGGCCCCCGGAGGGCTGCCGGAAATGCTGCGCCTGGTTCTGGGTGCTGCGCTGCTGCTGTGGTTCTTCCGCATCGCCTGGCGTGAACGCCGCAGCCCGGCGCTGGATACGCTGTTCGTGCTGGCGACGCTGGCGATACTCGCAATCTGGCCGTTTCCGGGCTATCTGGACCGGCTCTGCGGCCCGGTGGTGCCGCTCATGCTGGTAGTGCTGATTCGCTCCGCCAGTTCCGAAAAGGCCGCGGACCTGACACGGCGCCCGGGAATCTGGTGGGCCGGCGGCAGCACCCTGGTGATCATGCTGTCGATGCTGATGACGCTGGCCAGTCTGGCCCGACCATCGATCATCAACGCGGAACAGGAACTGCAGCCATACGGCCGCAATGCTTCGGTCCTGAATGCCGAAGACCCCACCTTCGTGGCCCAGGTGCATCTGGCCAGTGCCCTGGCAGCTCGCGGGCTTTCCGATCAGATCCCGGCAGGGCAATGCATCAGCACCACCTTTGGCTATTGGGTGCGCCTGTTCGCGCCTGTCCCGGTCAAGGACACCGTCACCCCCTTCTCGTGGAGCGACAACCCCTGCCGGTACATTTTTCTGGTCAATCTGGCATCGCCGCGCGACGGGTTCAGCGGCATCTACCCGATGCCGCTGCCGCCGGACCAGTATTCGCTGGTGTTCGTGTCCCGGGAGACGCCCGACAAACCCATGCTCGCGGCCATGATCGAACGCAGCCACTGAGCTCCGGCTTCACTTGCTGCACACTCTCAGCTCAGCCCGTCTGGGCGTCGAGCCCCACCGATACAAGGATTCCCCATGCAAAAATCGACCGCGCCCGCTTCTCAACCGACGCTCCAGATCCGCCCTGCACGCTCTGCGGATGTGCTCGGCATCGTGGCGCTTTCAGCCCGGGTTTACGGCGAGGAATTCTGCTACACCAACGAAATGGTCCACGGCCAGCTCTCGCATTTTCCGCAGGGCCAGTTCGTTGCCGAACTCGAGGGCAAGATCGTCGGCTACTGCGCCACCTTTCGCGTCAGCGAGGAGATCGCCCTCAGCCCGCATACCTGGCGCACCATTACCGGCGGAGGCTTTGCCTCGCGCCACGACGCCGAAGGTGACTGGCTGTACGGCATGGAAGTCTGCGTGGATCCGGCCCACCGGGGGCTGCGCCTGGGCCGCCGCCTGTATGACGCCCGCAAGAGACTCTGTACCAGCCTCGCGCTCAAGGGCATCGTCTTCGGCGGACGCCTGCCGGGATTGTCACGGCGCATCAAGAAGTACGGCTCGGCCGAAGCCTATGTCGAGGCCGTGGTCCAGGATCGGGTGCGCGATGGCACCCTGAGTTTCCAGCTGCGCAATGGTTACAGCTTGCTCGGTCTGCTGAAGAACTACCTGCCCTCCGATCGCGAGTCGCTGGGCTGGGCCGCGCACCTGGTCTGGCGCAACCCCGGTCGCGCCGAACACCCGGCCATCGCCAGGGTGCAGGATGGCGGCAAGTTGCCCGACGTGGTGCGTGTGGCGACCGTGCAGTACCAGCAACGGCGGATTGCCAGCTTCGACCAGTTCGCCGCGCAGGTGGAGTACTTTGTCGATGTGGCAGCCGACTACAACGCCGATTTCGTGGTCTTCCCCGAGCTGATCACGCTGCAACTGCTGAGCGTCGAGAACGCGCCGCTGTCACCGGCCGACTCGATACGCTCGCTGACCAGCTACACCCAGGTCTATGGCGACATGCTGACGCGCCTGGCAGTGCGCTACAACATCAACATCATCGGCGGCACCCATCCTACCCACATGCCCGACGGCGACATCCACAACAACTGCTATGTGGCGCTGCGCGATGGCTCCCTGCACGTGCGCGAGAAGCTGCATCCCACGCCGAACGAGCGGCGCTGGTGGAAGATCAGCGGCGGCGAAGGCGCACAGACCATCATGACCGACTGCGGACCGATCGGGATCATGATCTGCTACGACAGCGAGTTCCCGGAATTGGGCCGGCATCTGACCGATCAGGGTGCGCTGCTGCTGTTCGTGCCCTTCTGCACCGATGTGCGTCAGGGTTATTTGCGGGTGCGCTATTCCTGCGCCGCCCGCGCCGTCGAAAACCAGGTGTATGTGGTGCTGTCGGGCAATGTCGGCAATCTGCCCGGGGTCAACAACTTCGATATCCAGTACGCCCAGAGCTGCATCCTGACACCCTGCGACTTCCATTTCGCACCGGAGGGCGTCGCTGCCGACACCACGCCGAATGTGGAAGCGGTGGCCTTTGCCGATCTGCGCATCGACGCCCTGCTGCAGGCGCGGGCCTCGGGCTCGGTGCAGAACCTGAAGGATCGCCGCCACGATCTGTACCAGCTGAACTGGCGCAAGCATCAGGCCACGCCCGAATAGGCGATACCAAGGGAACTTCCGGCTTTACCTTCCGTCTCATTGTGCGCGACATCGGTCGCGCGCAATGACTATCGGAGACACGATGAAACCGACTCTGCGGGATCTGACCATACTGGCGGCCCTTGCCTTCACCAACACCGCTGTCGCCGGCCTGCCCGGCAGCATGAGCGGCACCTGGTACAACCCAGCCCAATCCGGCCATGGCCTGAGTCTGGACGTGCTTGCAGCCAATCGAGCCGTAGCCATCTGGCATGTCTTCGACGCTGACGGGCAACCGGTGACCCTGTACATCGACGGACGGCTGGATGGACGTCAGCTGAGCGGTCCGGCCTATGCCCCCAAGGGCATGCGCTTCGGCAGCTTCGCTACAAGCCAGTTGCAACTGCCGGTCTGGGGTGAGGTCAACATCGATTTTGCCAGCTGCAACGAGGCGCGATTGAGCTGGACCAGCACTCAGCCTGGATTTGTCGCCGGCGAGATGCCCCTGGTCCGATTGACCCAGGCCGACGGCCAGAGCTGCACGCTGCCGCCGGCGAATCCTCTGCCTCCAGGCCTGTACCACGGTGAGATCCAGGCCAACCCGGTCACGGGCAGTGCACCGTCCGATGTTGATGGCATCGTCGATGGCGAAGGCCGGCTCTGGGGATTCGAACGCAGGAACCGCAACGACCCGTCATCGCTGCAGATTCCGGGACCTTCGTGGATCGGCGGCTACCCGCCGCGTGTGTTCCGCATTGATCCGACGTCGGTCTCGGGCGACGAGGTCACCGCGCACAGCGCCATCTACAGCGCCCATGCACTCTGGTTCCCAACCAACCTTAATGTCCTCAGCGTCGATGGCGTCTGGCAGACCGCAACGGCTGCCACGACCCGCGGTGAATTTGGCCCGGCCAACTACCATCTGGGCGCTGTCAGCTGGCGTGCGGAGGCCGCACCCGGAAACCGGCTGGTGGCTCCTGTAGCCCTTGCCCAGATTCAGGGCCGCCACGACTTCACGCTGCGCGGTCAGTTCTTCGACTTTCCCGCGGCATTGCTGATTGCTGCTGACGGCAGCCTGTGCATACAGACCAGTAACGACGGCACACCGGATTCCTGCCGACTGCGCGGCAAGATCAGCGCGCCTGAAGGACAGCTCGGCCTGCTCGAGTTCAGCGCCGTCGATGAATCCCTGCCAGCGCTTGCAGGATTTCGGGGACGCGGTTGGTTGATCGACAGCAGCAGGGGCCGCGAACTGGTGCTGGTGGGTGACAACGGAACGGTGGGGCTGTTGGTGGTGACACGCCCGCGTTGACGGGGTCTTGCATGCCGGACCCCCACTTCAGCGGGCGGCAGCGTAAGATCGGGGCATCCCCTCAATGTCAGGAGCAAAACCATGGGCGTCTTCAGTTTTCTGTCTTCCGCCGGATCGAAGCTGTTTGGCGGCAAGAAGCCGTCGGAAGTCCCCAATCTGCAGTCACTGATCCGCGATCACGTGGCCAAGATCGGGCTGCCGGACAAGCACATCCACTACTGGCTGGAAGACGAGGTCATGGTGGTGTCCGGCTGGGTCAACGACAAGCCGACCAAGGAGAAGGTGATCATCGCTGTCGGCAATGTCGAAGGCGTGGACAAGGTTGAGGATCGGCTGGTCGTCGGCGCGCCACCGGCCGCACTGACCAGGGCAGCGGATGGCCTGGTGCCCGCGGCGGGTGATGCCGCAGCGGTGACCGCCGAGGCTCCACTGGAAGCCGAGCAGTTACCCACCCGCGAACAAGCGGCGGAGTTCGAATGGAGCTCGCGTACGCATACCGTGCAGAAGGGCGACACCTTGTCGAAGATCGCCAAGGAGGTCTACGGCAACGCCGGCAAGTATCCGATCATCTTTGAAGCCAACAAGCCGATGCTCGCGCACCCGGACAAGATCTATCCGGGCCAGGTGCTGCGGATTCCGGCACTGGGCGAGGATGGCAAGCCGATCGACTGATCAGGAATGGACGGCGGAATCGCCTGTGGCGGTTCCGCCCTACGCCATCATCTGACTGATGGTGGCTTCCATCGCCGTCAGCCCGGCCCTTCTTCCCAGAGCCAGCGCCTCGGCCTTGCCCGCACCGTGGATCCAGGCCGCCGCCAGGGCCATCGCGGCGCCGACCCGGTTGCCTGATCGACAATAGATCAGCACATCGCCGCAAGCCCGCGCGCGATTCAGGACGGCATCGAACTCGCGCACCAGGGCTGGCGTCAGGTCAGCGCTGCCAGCGACCGCCATCTGCAGGTAGTCCATGCCCAGTCTCGTCGCGGCAGCACGCTCGTCGAAGTCGTTGAATTCGCTCGGCGGTCGCAGATTGATCAGCGTGCGCACGCCCATCGCCGCCAGTTCCG
Source organism: Lysobacterales bacterium (assembly GCA_022841325.1). Taxonomy (GTDB): domain Bacteria; phylum Pseudomonadota; class Gammaproteobacteria; order Xanthomonadales; family SZUA-5; genus JADKFD01. The sequence continues at coordinate 58,087 of JALHRS010000010.1, forward strand.
CAAATTCCGACTGCGCAGGCTGCCCGCTCGAATACAGACCGGGCTCCACTTCCAGAAAATTGGCCAGATTCACGATGCTCCCCACAGTCTTGGCGCCTCGCGCCACAGCATGAACGCCCCCATCAGCACCAGCATCACGGCAAAACCCTGCTTGAGCCTTTGCTGCGGCAGCCGAGCCCCGACCAGATTGCCGGCGACGGCGCCGCTGCCGCCGATCACGATGAACTGCACGATCACCGACCAGTCCAGTCTCAGATTCAGCGCAGCCAACTGCAGAGCGTGCTTGATGAAGCCACTGTAGGCGTTGAGCGTGATCACCACCAGACTGGTGCCGATGGCCTGGCGCATGGCCAGTCCGCCGAGCAACACCAGCGCCGGCACGATCAGAAAGCCACCGCCGATACCGACGACGCCGGTGAGCAATCCCACGGCCATCCCGTCGCGCACGATGTAACGACGACGCTGCGGCAACGGCGGGACGGCGCCCAACGCCGCCGGTGCGACACCGCCACGCAGCATCCGCGCGGCAGCGACCAGCATCACGCAGGCGAAGATCGTCAACTGCAGCGCGCCGGGCAGGAATGCGGCGAGTTGCGAACCCGCCACGGTCGCCGCCATGCCTGGCAGGCCAAACCAGAACACGCTGCGCCAGACCACATCCTTGCGCCTGGCATAGGGAATGGCGCCAATCAGGGCGATGCTGCCGACGATGGCCAGCGAGCCGGCAATCGCCAACTTGTCCGGTTGACCGACCGCGTAGGTCAGGATCGGTACCGTCAGGATCGAGCCACCCGATCCGAGCAAGCCCAGCGACAGACCGATCGCCAGAGCACCGGCGATCACGATCCACATGGCGAATTCCGGCACCGACTTGGACTACAGCTGTTCATGGTGCCTGGCGGGTCTGATCTGCAATGATAACCGTTACTTTAGATACGCCTAATGTAGATTGCAAGCGGTGCAAAAATCGACACTGCAGTGAGTCGATTCCAGAAGCCGGCACTGCATACTCGATGGCAAGGGCCACCCTCCATTCAGACCGTCAATGTTCGGCGCGCTTTCCCTGCTGACCTACTACTGCTGGATGGTCGCGATACCGGTTCGGAGCCCGGTCAACGCGATTGCGCCACTGGACGTCGCCGATATCGCTGCACCGACCTTTTCGGTGTACACGACCGATGACGGTTTGTCCGATGAAATCTGGAATTCCATCGGCTTTGACGGCCAGGGATATGTCTGGGCGGGCTCAGCCTCGAGTATCGCCCGCTTCGATGGCCGTCGCTGGGTCGACTGGCCCATGCCCGGGCCCATCGGTCTGACGCGCGATCTGCTGACAGATGAGTCTGGCGACCTCTGGGCCATCTTTGAACGCGGGGGCCTGGCCCGTTACCGCAACGAGCACTGGGAACTGGGCGAGGAGCGTCGTTACCACTATGGCTTCTCGCAGACGCTGCGAGCCGATGGCGGTATTGATCGCTGGCTCACCCGCGACCACAAGCTGTTACGGCTGGTCAACGGGCGATGGCTCGAGGATGGCGGCAACCGGTCCTTGCCCGAGGGCAACGTCACCGCCATGGAACAGACCCAGACCCTGTTTGGCGAACAACGGCAATGGCTGGGTAGGGGCGAGACCGACACCGGTTTGCTGTACCGCCGCGTGACCGCCGGCTCCACACCCGAACCATGGCTGAAATTCACCGCACCCGAGCTGCGCTACACCAACACCAACGACCTGCTGGTCACGCGCGATCGCACTGGCGAATCCCTGTGGGGGACGGCTTATGGCGTCGGCATATTCCGCATTCGCGATGACGGCATACGGGTCTGGAGCGCGGCGACCGGCGAGCTCCCCACCGACGCCGTCTACGACGCCGAGGCCAGCACCGACCACAATGGTGAAACTACAGTCTGGGTGACCTCGCGCGCTGGCCTGTTGCGTGTCCGCGACAATCAAGTCACCGTGTTTGATCGTCGTCACGGCTTGCCGTCCAACGCGGTTCGCCGCGTCCGCCTGCAGAAGATCGATGGACTCGATGTGCTGTGGCTGGCGACCGAAGGTGGCGTTGCGCGCGCGGTACTGAGCCAGAGCCAATGGCAATCGGTGTCGCTGCATGGGGCCCGGGAGAACGGCATCTTCGGCGTTCTGGTGGAAGCTGACGGATCGGGTGGCGAGCGTTTGTGGACCGGCTCGGCCAGCGAAGGTCTGGCCTTGTTGCAGAAGGGCCAATGGCGGACCTTCGATGGAACGCAGAGCGGTCTGCCCCTCGACGACATCCGCCAGATCCGGCGCCTGCCCGGGCCCGATGGTCAGGACTGGCGACTGCTCAGCCTCATGGGTGGGGACCTGCTGCGCATCGACGATCAGCTCCACTTCACGCCGATGCGGGTGCCCTGGCCCAAGGACACGGACGAGGGTGTGGTCGGCATGCACGCGCGCAGCAGCGAGCTCGGCCGCGAACTCTGGTTCGGCATGATGAAAGGCGGCGCATATCGCCTGGCTGAGGGGAAATGGCGACATTTCCCGGACCCGGCAGGCTCATCCAACTGGCGTGTATTTGCCTTCGCCGATCAGGTCGACGTCCACGGCCGCACCTGGCTATGGGCCGCCACTGATCAGGGACTCGCACGCTTTGACGGTCAAACCTGGTCGCTGCTGCCGGACAGCCTGGGGCTAAGCGACGGGCTGCGCGGAATCACCCTGATTCCGGATGCTGGTCACGACATCCTGTGGCTGGGTACGCTGCTGCGCGGAGTGGTTCGACTGGACGTCACCGACCCACTGTCACCACTGACTGTCAGCGACACCAGGGTACCACCGGCTCCGGACGCCGTGGTCTACAGCATCCTTCCCGACAGCCAGGGACGCATCTATGTGTGCACCAACAACGGCGTGCAACTGCTGACTCCTGTGCCAGACGGCAGCTACAGCGAACAGGTGTACAGACGCCGGGATGGTCTGATTCACGATGAATGCAATACCAACTCGCAACTGGTCGACGCCAATGACCGTTACTGGGTGGGCACACTCGGCGGCCTCGGTCTGTTTGATCCGCGCGCAGAAACCTCTTCTGGTGACAACGCCCCCAAGCCGCTGCGATTGACCGAGATCCGGATCGATGGCCAGCTCTTGCCCAGACCGTATCCGGAAGAGATTTCAGTGCCGGCGGACAGCCGCGAATTGCGGCTCGAGTTCGCGCTGCTGACCGGCATGCGCGAATCCGAGAACCGTTACCGCACATGGTTGCGCGGCGAAGAAGGCGCACCTGGCGAGTGGAGCCGCGAAACCGATCGCAGTTTCAGTCGCCTGAGCCCCGGGGACTATGAACTGCAGATCGAAGCCATTGACTACAACGGCACACTGGCTCAGCCACTGCTGTTGAAGCTGCGAGTGCTCGCACCCTGGTGGCGAAGCGCCTGGGCCTCGGCGCTGGCGCCACTACTCGGACTGCTGACAGTCGGCGTGGCCGTGTTGATCTACAACCGCGGGCTGCGTGCCCGCCAGCGTCAACTCAAACGTCTGGTCGCCAACCAGACCGCGGAGTTGAACGCCGCCAACGAGGAACTGACGCGTCTGTCCTACCAGGATGCACTCACGGGCGTCGCCAATCGCCGGCGTTTGACCGAAGCCATGGACGCCGCCATTGCCTGGGCCATCGCACAAGGCAAGCCGATCGGACTGATCCTGGCGGACGTCGATCACTTCAAGCAGTACAACGATCAATTCGGCCACCTCGCCGGTGACGTGGCCCTGGGAGCGGTGGCTCAGGCCATGCGCAGCGCGGTGCGCGAGCAGGATCTGGTCGCACGCTTTGGGGGTGAGGAGTTCGCCTGCCTGCTGCTCGACGCCGACTTGACCCTGGTCGAACAGATCGCCGAACGCATGCGCCTGCTGGTGCAGGCGCTGCCGCCCCGAACCATCGGCAATGATCGTCAGACCCTGACCATCAGCGCCGGCATACTCAGCACCAGACCCAGCCAGGAAATGCAAACGGCTACCTTGCTGGCGGCAGCCGATCAGGCGCTCTACCGGGCCAAGGCCGACGGCCGCAATTGCGTGCGAACAGCAGACACGAAAACTCTTGCGGACCAGCGGCGTTAGACTGAACGCGACCGTCACGATTGACTGGAATCGGGAGTCTGAAGATGAACTACGTCGATGGATATGTGCTGGCGGTTCCCAACGCCAACCGCAAGGCCTACCTGGATCTGGCGATACGCGCGGCGCAGATCTTCAAGGACCACGGCGCCCTGCAGGTCGTTGAATGCTGGGGCGACGATGTGCCCCCGGGAAAACTGACGTCATTCCCGATGGCGGTGCAATGCCGGGACGACGAATCCGTGGTTTTCTCGTGGATCGTCTGGCCTTCCAAAGCCGCACGTGACACTGGAATGAAAGCCGCCATGGAGGACCCACGAATGAGCTTCGACGCGAACGGCATGCCCTTTGACGGCAAGCGCATGATCTTCGGCGGATTCCAGATCATCGTGCAGGCCTGAGCCAGAGGAGCGAAGCCGATGAGCAGCGCCACACCCACGACGCACGAACTCACGCTCAGCCGAATCATCGACGCGCCGCGCGACAAGGTCTGGCGCTGCTGGACCGAACCGGAGTTGCTGATGAGGTGGTATTGCCCCAGACCATGGCGTGTCACCCACGCAGAGCTCGATGTGCGACCGGGTGGGCGCAGCTACGTGCTGATGGAAGGCCCCAACGGCGAACAGGCGCCCAATCCTGGCGTCTACCTGGAAGTGATTCCCGGCAGGAAGCTGGTGATGACCGATGCCTTCGATGAGGCCTGGCAGCCATCCGGCAAGGCCTTCATGGTCGCGGAAATCACCCTTGAGGATGCCGCAGAGGGCCGCACGCAGTACCGTGCCGTTGCCCGCCACTGGTCAGCGGAAGACCGACAGATGCACGAACAGATGGGTTTCCACGACGGCTGGGCAGCCGCCGCGCAGCAACTGGAAGACCTCGCCCGTACGATCTGAGTCTGGCCATGAGCGGCACGCTCTGCAAACGGGACCTTGATGAACGCGTACGAAGGTCCGCCACAGCATTCACCTGACACGCATCCGGCAGCAGCATGACACTGCTGCCGGTCCTTACGGCCTACAATCCAGAGTCCACCCGCTTCGAGGACGCTCACATGCGCCACTGGATCATCGCCGCATTGCTGGTTTTCAGCGCCCCGCTGCTGGCCAAGGACAAGTCGAAGGATCTGCTGAACCAGCTCACCGGCGGATCGAAGTCCGAGAGCGGTTCCAGTGCCGGTACCGGCGCCAATATCAGCGAATCCGATGCCAGCGCCGGCATCAAGGAATCGCTGGCCCAGGGCGTCAGCGCATCGATCAAGCGCCTCGGCACCACCGACGGATTCCTCAAGGATCAGGTGGTGCGCATTGCCGTGCCCAAGTCCATGCGCACGATGGCCGATACCGCCAGCAAGCTCGGTGCCGGCAAGTATGTGGACGAATTCGAAACCTCGATGAACCGCGCCGCCGAAAAGGCGGTACCGGCCGCCGCCGACATCTTTGCCGACGCCATCCGCCAGATGACGGTCAAGGATGCGCTCGGCATCGTCCGCGGCGAGCCTGATGCCGGCACCCAGTACTTCCGCCGCGTCACCGAGGACAAGTTGCGCGACAGCTTTCTGCCGATCGTCAGCAAAGCCACCGGCGAAACCGGCGTCACCAAGAGCTACAAGAAACTCAGCAAGAAAGGCGGTGGTCTGGGCGGCTTGATGGGCGGCGGCGATTCCATGGACCTCGATGGCTACGTCACCGACAAGGCCATGGACGGGCTCTTCCACTACATCGCCGAACAGGAAAAATCGATACGCAGGAACCCGATGGGCAGCGGTTCAGCGCTGCTCGGACGGGTGTTTGGCAAGGGCAAGTAGCGGCTCTCTGTTGCGACAGGCGATCACAGGAATTGGCGAATGCCCGGCGCCTCGCACTCGATCAACAACCGCCCCAGCCGCGATCGCTCTGGTCGCTCCTGTGGGAGCGGCTTCAGCCGCGATCGATCTGGTCGCTCCTGTGGGAGCGGCTTCAGCCGCGATAGAGGCTGAAACAGCTCCCACAGCCCCGATTGCCGGCGGCGAGTGACCCGCTATAGTCCGGTTCACCCGCGCCCCGCAGACAGCCATGCCCGCCAGCGACGCTGACACGCATCACCACACCCGGCCAGTCACACTCGCGGAAGACTGGGGGCAGCTGCCGGCCAACTCCGCGGATTGGGTAGCGGGTCAGCGTCTGGGCCCCTATGTGCTGAAGCGGCAACTGGGCAAGGGCGGCATGGGCGTGGTCTGGCTGGCCGATCAGCTGCAGCCGCTGCAGCGCGAGGTGGCGATCAAACTGCTGCCGCGCGGGCAGAACAACGCGCTCACCGAGATCTACTTCGAGGTCGAACGCCAGGCCCTGGCACAGCTTTCGCACCGCGCCATCGCCCAGATCTTCGACGCCGGCCGCCTGCCCGACGGCGCCCTGTTCTTCGCCATGGAATACGTGCCCGGCGTGCCGCTGGACGAGTTCCTCGAACAGCATGATCTGTCGATCAGCGCCATCGTCGCGTTGATGGTGCAGATCTGCCTCGGCGCCCATCACGCCCATCAGCGGGCCCTGATCCATCGCGACCTGAAACCACTGAACATCCTGGTGCAGATGGCCGACGGCCAGCCGCTGCCCAAGATCATCGACTTTGGCGTCGCCATCGGCGCCCTGCCCGGCTCGGCCGCCAGGCTGAGCGGCGGCAAGACCGCCGGCACCCCGGCCTACATGTCGCCCGAACAGAAGAACCCCGGCCCCGCCGGCATCGACGCCCGCAGCGATGTCTACGCCCTCGGCGCCGTGTTCGCCGAATGCCTGCACCTGAAGGTGGGCATCGACACGGGCGTCGACCACTTCGAGAGCACCACGCTGCGCCACGGGCTCGAACAGAGCCGCAAGCGCATCACCGGCGTCGCCAGCAATGACGACAGCGCACGTGCCAGCCAGCTCAGGGCCGTGCCCGAGGAACTGCGCGCCATCGCCATCAAGGCCCTGGCCCCCGAGCGCGAAGACCGCTACGACTCCGCCGCAGCGATGGCCGACGACCTCAGCCAGTGGCAGCAACGACGCCCGGTACGCGCCATGGGCGAGAGTCGCTGGTACACCCTGCGCTGCTTCGTGCGCCGCAACCGCCTGGCCACCGCCGCCGCCACCGCCGTCCTGCTGGCACTGCTGCTCGGCGTGCTGATGGCCCTGCACGGCTTGAACCAGGCCCGCGAAGCCCAGGCGCTGGCCGAAAAGCGCCGCGACGACGCCGAGGGCCTGGTGCAGTTCATGCTGGGGGATTTTGCGGACAAGCTCAGGCCGATCAATCGACTGGATTTGCTCGACAGCGTAAGTCAGGAGGCCCTTGATTACCTGACCAGCCAGAGCAGCGCCAACACCCCCGCCAGCGCCCTGTCCCGGGCCCGTGCCCTGCGCACCCTGGGCGAAGTCCGTGTCACCCGCCAGCAATTCGACCAGGCAGCCGAGCCACTCAGGCAGGCAGCAGCGATCCTGGAGCCTTGGCGGGAAAACGCCGGCCAGCACGCTGCTGACGTGCACTTTGAAACGGCGCAGGTGGCGTTTTGGAGGGGACTGATTACCTTCAGACTCAATCAACTGGATTGGGCGGAAGCTCATTGGTTTGAATACTTGGCAGCGGCGAGGCGGCTGAAATCGACAACACCAGCTGACAAGCGCGCCGATACGGAACTCGCTTCTGCCTACAACAATTTGGGGACGCTGGCAGAGAGCCGCAGCAGGTTTTCAGTGGCCTTAAACTACTTCGAGCGAGCCTCATCGATCCGGCGTCGCTTAGCCAATGGCCCTTTTGATCGAACGAACCTCGATCTAGCCAATTCGCTGTCCTGGATATCGCGGGTGTACAACTATCTTGGAGACCCCGCACTGTCTTGGACGACTCTTGAGGAAGCGCTCAGCTTGGTGGTCAATTTGCGGCAGGCAGATGATGATGCACTGCTTCGTCAGCGGGAAACGACCCTGCGCTATCTGCTGGGCATGTACAGCATCTATCGGGGTGACGAAGTTCGAGCCCGGCAGGAACTATGGAAGGCGTTGGAGTTGGCAAAGGCCGATGCTGAGAACGACCCAACGCAGCCCAGAAGACAGGCACTGTTGGCAAGGATAGCCTTCGACTGGGCAAGGGTCGCACCGTCATCGCTCCCGGAGACTCGGCAGGCGCTGGCTACTGCACGAACTGCCTTAGCTAATCTGTCGCCCGATGAATTGAATTCCGATGAACGCCTTACTATCGAAGCTCTGGGCTGCCTCGCAACATTGGAGATTGGCGATGACCCCGATGCTGCGCGGCGCTGCGAGACTCTTATCTGGCCAGCAATCTACGAGTCGAGTGATAGCCGCACGGGGGACGAAGTTCTACTGAAACTCACAGCCGAACTCGGCATTTCTTTAAGTCAACGCAGACCGGACACGGTATCGAAGGCTCAGCTTGCTGACCTCAGAGCGAGGATTTTCGAGGATCAAGAATCAGCCACATCGAGTCTTTACGACCTTTTGCTTCTGGAATCCCTTGCCCGGCAAATCCATCCAGAAGATTCCGAACTCCGCAACATCGGCGCCCAAATCGACGTTCTTCGCGCCAAGTTCCCCACCAACCAAGAGGAGACTCAACCATGAGCGACCCGAGCTTTGAGCAGCTCTCAGCCACCATCACCATCACCGGTTCAGCCCCGCCCTTCTCGGTCACGGCGCCAACCGTGACGGACATTCGCACCACCAGCGGCGTCCCCAATCCGGCCATCATCACCTACACGCTGGCACCGGAGTCGGTAAGCGCGGGATTCAGCCTGGGCGAAGTCGTCATCAAGACCGCGGGGAGTCCCGACATCACCCTGCAGTCGAATGACGCCACCACGATCGTGTTCCAGGACAACGACACCCAGGCCACGGAGACTTTCCAGTTCGGCTTCTACTACGTGTTCAACAACGTGTCCTACTACTACGACCCAGATGTGGAGAACGAAGAACCGCGCTGAGGAATCCCAGAAGCTGACGCTGGCGAGGCCATTCGGTTTTGGAGGGACGCGCGCCTGCGCGGCCGCTTTAGCCTTGGCTCTTGCTCTTGCCACGGCCTTGGCTTTCGCCTCTAAGGCAAGACACACACCTAGACGAAGCCACAGCGGCGCCGCAGCGCGGCGCCCTCCACGAGGCTCGACGCTTTTGGAGGGACGCGCGCCTGCGCGGCCGCTTTGGCCTTGGCTCTTGCTCTTGCCACGGCCTTGGTTTTCGCCTCTAAGGCACGACACACACCTTGACGAAGCAACAGCGGCGCCGCAGCACGGCGCCTTCCACGAGGCTCGGCGCTTTTGGAGGGACGCGCGCCTGCGCGGCCGCTCTTGGCTCTGGCTTCTTGCGCCTACACGGGATGTCTGACGAAGCAACAGCGGCGCCGCAGCACGGCGCCTTCCACGAGGCTCGGCGCTTTTGGAGGGACGCGCGCCTGCGCGGCCGCTTTTGGCTTTGGCTTCTTGGGCCTACACGGGATGTCTGATGAAGCAACAGCGGCGCCGCAGCGCGGCGCCCTCCACGAGGCTCGACGCTTGTGGAGGGACGCGCGCCTGCGCGGCCGCTCTTGGCTTTGGCTTATTCCGGCTACACGCGATGTCTGACGAAGCAACAGCAGCGCCGCAGCGCGGCGCCCTCCACGAGGCTCGGCGCTCTTGGAGGGACGCGCGCCTGCGCGGCCGCTTTTGGCTTTGGCTTTTTCCGGTTACACGCGATGTCTGAAGAAGCAACAGCGGCGCCGCAGCGCGGCGCCCTCCTCGGGGCTCGGCGCTTTTGGAGGGACGCGCGCCTGCGCGGCCGCTTTGGCTTCGTCCTCTCCGCAAGCCTCTTCAGCGCCGCCCCAGCCACTCCAACGGGTTCATTTCACCCTGAAAGGGCCAATCTTCGGCCTTCTCCACCAGGCCCGCACGCACGGGATTGTTGCGCACGTAACTCCACTTTTCGGCGTAGGACTCTTCGCGGCGCAACTGCCGGTCCCAGTATTCCCGCTGCCAGAGCTGCCCGTAGCCGCCGCCCAGCAACCTGGTGGCTGTTGCTCGCCAGAAGGCGATCCAGCGCTCAAGCGAGTTGGCGTTTGCCGTTGGCGCACAGAACAGATGGATGTGATCTGGCATGACGACGTAACGACCGACACGCCAATGGTCGGCTGCCGTCCAGGCCTCTTGCAGCGCCAGATGCACGGACGCCTGGTCAAGACAGCGGCGCCGGTCCTTGGTACAGCAGGTCAGGAAGATGATCGGACTCTCGTGCGTCGGCTCAGGCAGCCAATGTACCGGGCGCTTTCTTCTCGGCGATTCGTCCATGTGCCGAGAATACCGCGGGCCTTGCCAGTAGCAAGAAAGTGCAACAGCGGCGCCGCAGCGCGGCGCCCTCCACGAGGCTCGGCGCTCTTGGAGGGACGCGCGCCTGCGCGGCCGCTTTTGGCTTTGCCCTTTTGCGGCAACGCTCGATGCCTGGCGAAGCAACAGCGGCGCCGCAGCGCGGCGCCCTCCACGAGGCTCGGCGCTTTTGGAGGGACGCGCGCTGCGCGGCCGCTCTTGGCTTTGGCCTTTTGCGGCAACGCTCGAAGCCTGGCGAAGCCACAGCGGCGCCGCGGCGCGGCGCCCTCCACAGCCGGGTCATCGTGGCTCGGATGCGCTTCGCGACGGCGCCATTCTGAAACTCAACCAGATCGCCGCCACCACAATCGCCAACCGCAATGCATTGCCAAACCATCCGCCGATGGCGTTCTCGCCCAGGTTGAAGGTCGTCCAGAGCGCGTTGAGGCCGATGTGCAGCAGGATCGGTGGCCACAGGTTGTAGTTCCAGCGCGCATAGAGCCAGCCGAACAACAGACCTCCAAGCCCTGTGACGGCCACCACGCCGATCAGGCTTTCCAGATCTGCACCCTGCCATGCGTGAGTGGCGCCGAAGAAAACGGCGGGCCAGAGGCAGGCGACGATCAGGGGCCAGCCGCACCAGCGGATCAACACGCCGACGGCCAGACCGCGATAGAAAATCTCTTCGCTGACCGGGCCGAGGATCGTCGGCCAGATGAAGTCCTTGACGCCGAGGCCAGCGGCCACTGGTGCGGCATACGCGCTGATCATCAGCGCGGGAAGGAACAGACACAGCGCCCACAACAGCGGCTGGCGTATCGGCTCTCCCAGACCTGCCAGCTTCAGCACCGCCAGCGGCCTGCAACGCGCCTCCAGACTGACCAGCAGCAGCATGGCCAGAATATCGCCCAGCGAGATCAGTGCCGAGCGCAAATAGGCAACGCGCGTGACCCATTCAAGATCCAGCGGCGAGCGCCATAATGATCCGCTGATGGTCGAATAGATCAGGGCCAGGGTGACCGCGAACGCGATCGTCCCGGATCGGGGGGCGAATGGCGAGACAGTTGGCGAGGGCTTCATGGCGACTCCAAGGATGATGGCCCGATGCTAGGCGCCCGAAAGCCATCCGGATTGAAGGATTCGGACATCGGAACCCGGTCGCCCATGCCGCCGCCAGGTACTGCCAGCTGGGTTGAGCGCGCATCGACGCTGGCGATACACGCACCGTCGGCCTGGCGCCTTCGCGCCGACGAGCATCTGCACGCCAAGCAACGGGGCGATGCCACGCTGAGATCGGTGCCGATGCCGGGCATCGCGCCACTCGCTACTGACACGACGACGGACGCAGTCGGCCATCCCGATCCCCGACCGGCCATGGGCCGGCGCTAGTATCCATCGACGCTCCGTAGCCACCATGGCACCCATGACCATCCAACGCTGCCCCTGGGCGACAAACTCGGATATCGAAGCCGAATACCACGACCGCGAATGGGGCGTGCCGGTGCATGAGGAGCGCACGCTGTTCGAATTCCTGACGCTGGAAGGCGCACAGGCAGGATTGAGCTGGCGCACCGTGTTGGCCAAGCGCGCTGGCTATGCGCGGGTGTTCCTGAACTACGATCTGCAGCAACTCGCCGCGCTCGATGACGACGCCCTGGCGCAGAAGTTGCTGGACCCTGGCATCGTCCGCAATCGCCTCAAGGTCTGGTCCGTGCGCAGCAACGCGCGCGCCGCGCTGGCGCTGCAGGCCAGTCATGGCAGTCTGGACCGCTATCTGTGGTCCTTTGTCGACGGCCAGCCCATCGTCAATCGCCCGCGGAACAGCAGCGAGATACCGGCGCGAACGGAATTGTCGGATCGTTTGAGCAAGGATCTGAGCAAGCGCGGCTTCAAGTTCGTCGGCAGCACCATCCTCTACGCCTTCATGCAGGCGGTCGGCATGGTCGATGACCACATGCTGGGCTGCCATCGCTACCGATCCGAGTGAGCGGCCGTTGTAGCCCGAACTGCGCGCAGCGCTGTCCGGGCGGTGACGCCGGGAGCCCCGTTGAGCCGCTTCGCGGCACAGCGGGCTACAGGATCGCGCCGTTGCCTGCGCGGCACCCGGCTACGGCTGCCGCAACACCGTGATCCCGCGCCTGGCCTTGTCCTCGGCGACCATCTTGCGCACATCGGCCAGCAGCGCGCGGGCGTCGAAGACGATGCCGTCCTTGATGGTGTATTGCACGCCGCCGACACGGTGCAGCTGGCCTTCGTCATCGAGCTGGATGTGGCCGGTGCCGTAGAGTGTTTTCAGATTGGCCAGCGGGTTCTCATCCAGCACGGCGATGTCGGCGAGCTTGCCGGGCTCGATCGAACCGATGCGGTCGCTGGCGCGCAGCACTTCGGCGCCATTGAGCGTGGCCGAGCGCAGCACTTCCAGCGGATGAAATCCGGCTTCGCGCAGCAGTTCCAGTTCCTGGATGGTGCCGAAACCATAGAGCTGATAGATGAAGCCCGAATCCGAGCCGACCGTGACCCGTCCACCGCGGTTCTTGTAGTCGTTGACGAATTCCATCCAGCGTTGATAGTTCCGGCGCCAGGCCACTTCGTCCTCGGTACCCCAGTCGAAGAAGAAGCTGCCGTGGTTGTCGCGATTGGGGGTGTAGAACTCCCACAGCGAGGGCAGCGTGTACTGATCGTGCCAGTCGGCGCGGCGGGCGCGCATCAGATCGCGTGCGGCGAGGTAAATGGTGAAGGTGGGATCCAGGGTGAAATCCAGATCCAGCAATTCCTGCATCACCGCCTCGTACTTCTTGCTGCCCCTGGGCGCGGCCTGGGCCCACAGACGTCCGGCCTGACCGAAGCGGTCGGCCTCGTTGTTGTAGTTGTAGGCGGCCGGGTAGTCCTGCACGGTGCGGTCGTCGAACAGGGCTTCCGGCAAACCGTACCAGTGCTCCATCGTGGTCAGGCCCCAGCGCGCCGTGGTCAGCACATTCACCTGCAACACATTGAGCTGGGCGTGGTGGCAGGCGCTCTGCATGCCCTGCTTGCTGAGCTCATCGAAGGCCGCCTCGAGAATGTCCGGGCGATAGCCAAAACACTTCATCCCGAGCGCGCCTTTGGCCTTGACCTCACGCACCCACTGACGCGCCTGCTCCGGCGTGGTCATCGGCGTCTCGCGCCCCTGACCGAAGCCGGCATAGGGAAAGATCCGCGGCGCCGTGATCTGGTTCTTCTCGCTGCGCCCTTGCTCGCTCACGCACCAGTCGATGCCATTGAAACAACCGGGATCGCGAATGCTGGTGATGCCATGCCCCATCCACAGCTTGTAGACGTACTCGGCCGGCACGCCCTGCTCTGCACCGCCGATATGGCCGTGCAGATCCACCAGGCCCGGCATCACGTAGTGGCCGCTCAGATCCATCTCGCGGCCGCCGGCTTTCAGTTGGGGACGGTTGTCGGCCTTGATCGGCGATCCCGGCGAGCCCACCGATTGCACGGCGACAATGCGATTGCCCTCGATGACCACATCGGCCGGTCCGAAGGCCGGACTGCCGGTGCCGTTGATCACGGTGACCCCGCGCAGGATCAGCTGGGTGTAGGGGCCTTCGCCTTCAGCGCGATCGGGGGCGGGCATCACTGCTGGCGGCGGCTTCGCCTCCCCAGTCGCGGCAACGCTCGGCCATGACGCGATCAGCCAGCATCCCAGCAATAGACCTATTCCGCGCATGCACCCTGCTCCACCATCAGCAACTGGAGCCCGATCATGCCTCAGCATCGTTCGCAAGGCACCAGCCTCTGCCGCGCACACGACTGCCCAAAAGCAAGCATGCCCAGCCGCCGGCGGCCCTAAGGCTTGATTGCATGCTTGCTTCATCTCAAGTTCCCGAGAGAGCCGATCAGCGTCGGGAACCTGGAATCGACTCATAACCTGAGCCGAATTGAAACCATCCTGATTGAGCCGCCGACGTGCCTATCCAGTCTGCGCGCTGCGAGCAGCAGCCCCCGCAGCGCACACTGGCCGGGCTGAGCTTTCGGGACTAGTTGTCCGCCACGACACCCATGATCAGCACGTTCGCCGTACCTTCATAGGTATCGTCCCAGTCGCCCGAATTGTCCTTCAGCGCGATCATGACGGTGACCTTGACCTTGCGTTCCTCGACGATCTGCACGTCGGTGATCTGCACATATTCAACATGCACAGGGTGATCTGACGTCGAGAAACTCAGCTTCCAGCCTTTCAGCGCGGCTTCGGCATTCAGCAGCGCATTGCTGAACTGATCGGAGGTCATGGTAATCGGCTCCGGCGCGCCCTTTGCCGGGCTCCGCGAAATGGTCATGTTCTTGAATTCAATCTTCATGAGCAAACTCCTCGAGTTGGGTAGTGATAGACGTCCGAAGTGACTTTCCTGCATACCTCGGAGGCGCGCCCATTCGATGAACGGGACAGGCGCGAACTGCGGCGCTTCGAAATGCGAAACGCCCATGGCAAGCCCTCCCTGACTTGCCAGACAAACCGTGGTGCGTGGCTATCGCTCAATCTGCGGGTCCTATCGATAGCCGGATCAGTCCAGCAGGAGTTGCAGGCACTGACGTCCCTTGACCAGGAAGGGCAACGAGGGATCGGGCAGCACAAAGCGCACCCGTGTCTGTCCAGGCAGCGTCGCACTGTCGCCTGGATTGAAAACGGCGCCCTTGCTCAATGCATGCCGGTGCAGCAAGTCAAAGATGTCCAAAGACCGTTGACCCCAGCTGTGGTCGGCAACGACCAGGCAGAACTCCGGCAATCCGTAGTCCGCCGCGCAGACGCTGACCATCCAGACACCGGGCTGATCCTCAAGCTCGTACTTCATGAAGCCGGTGAACAGCAGCCCCAGGGGATAGGCGCGAAGGATCGCCAAGCGGCCTTCGGACGAAGAATCAGGTGCCAAAGCCGCAATCGGCAGAGAGGCGCGCGCGCGGAGATTGGCTACAGCGATGGCCTTGTTGTCGATGAAAGACCCAGCCAGAGCCAGGGTCAGCGCGAAACGATCCAGACTGGGTGGGTCGTCACCCAGCAGGCGCAATCGCAGCCATGCAGCATGGCCTTTGGCGCGGTTCTTCGTGACAGCATCGTAAGGCGCGTGATCGATGGCTGCGGCGAGTTCTTCGAAGCGTGCATACGACTCATCGGCGCATTCCAGAAGGAAATCCGCGCCGTTCATTTCGACGGCGAATCCGCTTCCACCAGGGTCGGCCCCGACATTGACAAGTGCGGGCACCAATTCAGGCGCGAAGCGCAGAATCTGAGCGCGTAGTTCTGCTGCCGTCGACTCCAGCGGCTCGCTCAGCAACACCATCAATTCGGTAGGATTGACGCTCACGGCCAATTGATTCCTGCTGCGGGGAAATTTCCACGCATCAGCTGCTTCCGCAGGGACCTCAAGACGGAGCGCGCTTCCCTGCGAGTCGTGGTTTTCTTGATCGAACTCCAAACCGCGATCTTGTAGTTCTTGGTATGCACCCGGGAATGCGGGTAGGCTCTGGACCAGCGGCCCGAAGAGATGGTCTTTTGCACTTTCGAGCTTCGGGCCAGAAAAACGCCATTGGATCGGTGGTTGATGTCCAACCCCAGTTTTTGCAGATGTGCCCGCGCCTTGACCATCTTCGGATGTGGATCGGTTGATTCAACGATATGGTGAGCTGCATTCGCGAAATCGGGCTCTTCCCTGCCACCTTTGACCATGTTCTTGCGCAATTCCTTTGAATTCTTCGACGTGCATCCATGGTTGACGTTATGAACAACCAGGCCGTCAGAGCCGATGACGTAGTTGTGCAGCCCCTCCACCGACAGGTTGTGAACGGTGAATGGCACTTCGATTCGCTCGATCGTAGCCACGACGCGTGTACTGGAATCCGCGCTGCGTATGCCGTCTCCGGGGCGCAAGTCGCCCGCTTTCCGCCACTCCCCGCTGTAAAGCAGGAAGGGATGCTCCTCAGTGGTGACAATTCGCTCCCCGGACTCGACGCCAAGCACCCATTGCTCCGGCGCCGTCCGGCTGTAGAGGGCCGTAATCTGATGCGGCTCCACGCGCCCTGTTTCGGCGTCCACGGCCAGAACTTCGGTGTGCAAGGCCAGCGACTCGATAGGCACCGGACCGGCTGCCGTGGCGACGGGAGTCCCAGATGCAAAGGAGGCCAGAGAACAGCTCAATCCACCGAGCTCGTTCTCCGCGCTGCTGGCCTCTACACTCTCGGACGCTGCCGCCGAGCGACTACCGAGACTGCTACTCTCTTCACCAGCCTCGGCGGCCGCCGTCGTCGAGCGCCTGGTGACGCGACCGATGCCTGCTGAGATGCCTTGCCCTACAGCCGAGAAAGCAGCGCCTGTGGCGGCACCGATCAGGCCCTGTTTGAGTATGTCTTCACCAGACGCCCCACCCAGCGCCGCATAAGTCGCGTTCTCGGCAAAGCCAACGACGGCGTCGGCAGCGACGCCAGCCAGGAATGTGGCCAGGGCGCCTGCCTCTTCTGGAATGGCCTCGGGCGCCGCAATCGAAACCGCCAGCCCTGCCGCCGTGATCGCGATGCCTGCCGCCATGCCAGCGTAGGTTTTCCACGACTTGTAGTTCCACTTGGCAGGGTCATAGGTGTGATTGACCGCAGAAGCGCCGAAGTAGGCACCAACTTCGGCGATGGCAATGATCCCGGCACCCGGAACAAACGCTGAGGCCACTGCTATTGCAGCCAGGCCGATATCAAACAGTATCGATTGGGCGGAGCCGCCGTTCGGATCAATGTGGGTGACCGGGTTGTTGGCGCCATAGGCGTAGCGATTGAACTGAACGGCGTTGTTGGTGGCCGCGCCGATGCGGTTGTCGTCAGCACTGACAAATCGGCCAATGACGGGATCAAAAAAGCGCCCAGCGTTGAGATACAGCCCCACCTCAGAGGCGAGTTCCACCCCCGCGAACTTGGCCCGAAAGTCATTGCTGCCAAAGCTTGCACTTTCGTCGATCTCGCCGAAGGCGCCATACATGACCTCGGCCTGTGGGTTGCCTTCGGCATCGACAACCATGACGCTGCTGCGGACCAGGTCTGTGAAATAGAACAGCGTGGTTCCCGCAACCGGGATACCTGGCCCATTCGCTCCCGGAGCAAGGCCCGCGGCAATGGCCTGACTGGGCAGCTGAACGACCAGGAAGATCAGAGCGAAAGCGATGCTGGCCGTCGCTCGCACCAGCCCGGCGCCGCGCCGCGCCATGCGCTCGATTCGGCGCTTGCGTCGCAGCAGCGCGCTGGTGAAAGACAGGATGGCGATCACCAGAGACAGTGCGACCAGCCCGGCCGGTGGTTTGTTCAGACTGGCGGTGAGCACCGTGTTGGCCGGTTGAGCTGCAATCCATCGATTGGCGGGCGCATTCGGCACTGCACTCAGCAAGCTGGGATTGCTGGAGGAGATCGACGCAACGGGTGTCTTCAGCCCGTCCACATACTTGGTGTAGACCGCCGAGCCGTCTGCCAGCAAGGCGACGTCGTAGTTCTTGGACACGTAGTAGGAGGTCACCCCGCTGCTGTAGTCCACGCGCTTTACCAGACTGCTGTCGTAGTCGTAGGTGAACGCGGCGACCTGCTGCGCATCACCTTGTTGTGCCGGGTCGGCGCGATGAATGGTCGTCATTCGCCCGCGCGCGTCGTAGCCCTGCGTCCATTGCTGCGTTTTGCCGGAATTGTCCTGGTGCTTGCGCGTGACCATGTTGCCCGATGCGTCATAGCTGGCTGCGAACACCTCCTGGCCTGCGCGCATGCCGGTCGTAACCTGGGTCACCGTGCTCTGGTAACTGGTGTCGCCCTTCTGTTGCAGATTGCCGATGGCGTCGTAGCGATAGTCGGTGCTGCGGCCACCGACGGCAGACGACTTCAGATAGCCGGCGCCGTCGTAGGTGTAGGCCAGGGACCTGAGGGCGTCGAGCGAGTCGGTGCTCGCCAGCAGCTGATTGAGCGCATTCCAGTCAAAGGAGCGATCAATCAGTGCCGTGCCTTGACCCGATTCGGTCCTGGAGTCCAGCACGCGACCCAGCTGGTCATAGTGAAAGACGCTGGAAGAAGTCCTGCCGGACCGGTAGCTGATGTTCTGTGGACTCCCGAGCGCTGTGTAATTGGCAAAATTGGCATACGGGATGAAACTGGATTCCGCACAATCCGGGGCATTCAGGCAGACCGCTACTTCAGCCAGAAATCCATCGGTTGAATAGCGCTTTCGCTGTCGACTGTTGTCCGGATAGGTCAGCTGCACCGCTCTTCGCAGGGGATCGAAATCCACCTGGATGGCAAAACTCAGACCATCAATGGACATCCGGCTCTGCTGGCGATTCCCATAGGGATCGTAGTCATAGTGGTGCTCCAGCTGATTGGAAGGATCGAGCACGCTGGTCAATCGACCCATGGAATAGGCATAGCCAGTCTGATCGTACTGAAACGCCGTGGTTCGTGTTGCACCATCGGCACCGACCAGAGATTCCGACGCTACGCGTCCAATGGGATCGTAGGTCCAGGTGATCTTGCGACCGTCTGCGTCGGTCTGCTGTAGCTGCATTCCTTCGCGCGCGTAGTCGATGGCCTGGGTACCACTGGTCGGACTGCTCTGGGTGCCGACCCGGTCCAGACTGTCCAGCATCCAGCGGGTGTAGACACCATTCGGCGCTGTCAGCTGCACCAATCGACCGAGCGGGTCATAGCCAAGATCGGCGGTCGGTTTGGGGGCACTTTCGTCCTGTCCGGGAAACACCCAGCGCAACGGTCGTGCCTCAGGGTCCAGCAGAGTGCTGAAACTGCGCGCCTCCGGTGAGCCATAGGCGTCCGTCTGGATCACCTGATCGCGAACCACACCATTGAGCGCGGCCATGTCGATGCTGTAACGGGTCACGACATTGTCAGGCTGTGCCGTCTGGATCACCCGTCCCAGGGGATCGTAGGTCTGAACCACGTAGGCTGGGCTCGCTTGCCTGCTACAGCTTTGCGCGTCGACCGAATCGTAATAGGGCAAGGATTGGCGTGCCAATCGATCGATGGCGAGGTACTGCTGTTCGATCGCAATCACGCATTGCGCGTCTACCGCCTGGGTGGTGCGAATCAAGCGTTGAAGCCCGTCCGAGACCTGACCCGTTTCTGTCGTAGAGCCGGACCAATCGGTCAGCATGGTTTGAACAGTGACCATGCCCACCGGCAACGAGCGGTATTCCCAGCGGTTCAGGACCGTCTCCGCACCGTTGGGACTGGGGCCGGCGATCGATAGCGTGCGTCCAAATTCGTCGTAGGTCCAACGTGTGACCACGAGATTCGGATCCGTGTGGGTCAACTGCGCGCCAAAGCGAGGATCGAAGGTGCTCTCGGTCGCGAACTTCGCGTTCTCAACGTGAATGGCGAAGGTGCGGAAATCGGGATCGAAGGTGGTATTCAACGGGTTGAACGTAGTCGGCGTTTCAGCGGGATCGTCGGTCGTCCAGTAAGCCCCGGAATCGATCACCAGATTGCCGTACTCATCCCACTCCATCACCGAGCCCAGCCAGCCGTTCTTGGTGCTGTCGAACTGGGCGTGACTGCGCGTGTTGGTCATCGCCGCGTCGGTGTAAACCCATCGATCACGCGTGGTTGGGTTCGCACAGCCGCATCGATCCCCGGAGATCTGACAGGTCGGCGCGGTGGCTGAATCGAGTGGAAATCCGATGCGCCAGTTGATCGGGTCGTTGGAAAAATTGACGCAGACCGCCGAGTCGTCACCCGGGTCGCTGACGTTGCCGAAATCCACCAGCAACTGCAGATTGCCATAGCTGTCATAGGCATAGGTCTGCCGGGTCTGGTAGCTGAGCGAGTTGCTGAGGTTGTAGTGGGTTGCGTCCTCAGCCGTCTTGCGTACGTCAAATACACCCGGACTGACCTCAACTGGATCGTAGCTGTAGTCGTATTGCGCCGCGATCTGCCCCGTGTCCAGCACCGTACTCTTGATGCGCTGGAGTTGTCCGCCGAGTGGAAAGGGCAAAAGGTACTCGGAACGGGTTGCGACACCCGGGACGCCGGCTTGCGGATTGAGCTGGAGGTCGGTCACGGTCGTTGCTTCAAAACCGAGAAAGCCACGCTCCACCATGTCGGCCACCGTTCCCTGATAGGAATGTCGGTACTGGTAGCTATTGCCCAGTCCATCGCCGAGCGTGTGAAGGGCCACCACGTCCATCGGCCCAACTTTGGTGCGGAATGGGTAGGTCCAATCACCGGTCGCTTCGTCGTACACCGCTGGATCTGCTATCGTCGAGGCGTAGCTGACCGCCACCGTGCCACCGAGTTCGTTGGTCAAGCCAATCAGCAAATCTGGCTTGGGTGCGGGAGGCAGGGCCACCTGGACGCTCTTGTCACCCAAGCCGATCAGCGCCGAGATTCCGCTGCCGGTGGTGTCGGCCGGAAAGCGCGGGTTGCGCGCTATCGAGGAATAGCCGAAGGCATCGGGGATCTTCTGAAACAGATCAACATCGAATCGTCCATTTCGATTGATGCCGAACAAGGTGTCGTTGTTGCCGAAGGCAATGATGTCGGGCAGCCGATCACCGTCGATGTCGCCCAGGGTGCGTAAAGTCCCTTTGGCATCGTTCCAACCACCATTGTTGTAGGTGAAGGCAGTTGTCCAAGACTGCGGATTGGTGAAGGAGCGACCGGTGGAATAGGCCACGACCACGTCGCTGTTTCGAAATCCGACCAGATCGGCCAAGCCATCGCCATTCATGTCGACGACGTACCTCGGATTCTGGCCCGGCACCCAACCGGCAGATGAGTCGGCGGTGAAAGCTTGCGTCCAGGTCTGAACGGGAAGGAATCCCTCGCCGTCGGAAATTCCGACCTCGACGGTGCCAGCCGACTTGAATCCGACAATATCGGCGCGCCCGTCGCCATTCACATCCGCGAGGTAGCGAGGGTTGGTGGCCGGTGTGGCATAGCCCGCACTGGTCGTGAAGGCCCCACTCATTGTCCGGGCCGTCGCGAAGCCATCGCCAGTAGACAGCTGCCAGACCACCGTGCTCCCGCCAAAACCGATGATGTCGGATCGACCATCGCCGTTGATGTCAGCGGCCGAGCGGATGTTGCTGGTGTTGTCCCATCCACCGTTGCCGTAGGTCAGCTGGGAGGACCAGTTGGCCGGTTCGGCGTAGTGGTCGCCCAGCGACAAGGACACCTGCACCTGGGAGTTTCCGAAGCCAAGAATGTCCGACAAACCATCGCCATTGACGTCGACAATCAATCGCGGAAATCTTGAGTTGCTCGTGTAGCCCTGATCACGGCTGAAGATCTTCTGTGATCGCGCTGTCGCGAATCCGCTTCCGGTGGACAATGCGTATTGGGTGCTGGTCTGACCGAAACCGATGAGGTCGTAGCGACCATCGCCATCAACATCTGCCATCTGCCGTTCCTGACTTTCGGCGTTGCTCCAACCGTTGTCCCAAGTGAACTCTGTAGTCCAGGATGACGGGGACTCAAAGGCATTCTGTGCAGGCGCCTGATAGCGCATCTGTTGCGGGCGCAGCGCCGTTCCATCGGTGCCGCTTTCGGTGATGGTCTGCAACAGATCGCGTTGCGTCGCCGGACTCTGAATGTAGTCGAGTGCGTAACTCGCCAGAACTTGCGTGCCTGGTGCCGAATCCGCGCAGGCCTGCAAGCCGCCGCGATTGACACAGCTCAGCACCGTTCTCAGCAACTTCGTTTGTACGATTTGTGCACCGCCCTGAAATCGGGCGATGGGTGCGCTGTCGTCAAAGAGGAACTGAACCGCTCGCTGCGCGGACAGCGGAACCGCGGCTTTGGCATTGATGGTGTAGAGAATCGTCTCTGGCGTGTACTCACCGCTCTGCGTGTTCTCTGCATACCGGAAGGAGATCTGGTTACCACTCTTGTTGACATAGCGAGTCGCTGCCCACACCCGAATTGCGCCCAACGGAAACCCAGTTGCATTGCTGGGAGCCGGCACCGCTTCGATTGCCGAGTCGGCGCTGGTACCGAACTCGAAGACATCGCCGCTGGCCTGTTCGGCAATGAAACTACAAGGTCCGCCGCCGCTGGCTGGACACTGCCCCTGCGCCCGAATGCGCACCCACGGTTGATTTTCCGGGTGATAGATCGATCCATCCGCGCCGTACACCGAACTCGGCTCTGCAACCAGATAGGTGCCGTCCAGGCAGAATCTGTCTTGCGCGGTATATCCAACCGGATAGTTGTTGCCATCGCGTCGAACTGCGCAGCGCGAGATGGAGGAAAAGCCACTGAGCGTCCATCCGACCCCCATCATTCCCTCTGACGAATGACTGCCATAGTTGAAGGAGAGCTCCGGCTCGACGCCAGCCGTGCCAGGCGGCACGCGAATCGGCACCTGGTACTGGGCGGCACCGGTTTGATCGACGCTGAACTGACTGCTCACGATGCCGGCCGGGGCATCCGCAGCAGCTACAGCAGCACTGCTCAACAAGAGCAACAGGGCCAGCATCAACTGCAGTGGCTTGATGGGCGATTGCAGGCCCCATCGCAATTCCTGGCGGCGCGAACTCAGCAGCAATCGACCGCCGCAAACGAACAGATGCGATACACACGCTGCCGGCATTTTTCTCTTCCCCGATTCTGGCCCACCGAACAAGTCGTTCAGATGCGATTTTTGCGATTCGGGGAATAAGATGTCGGCAAGGCGCGATTTCTCTCACCTGCGGTTGGCCCCAGGCCAATCCGGAACTGAACTGCTCGGCCCTGGCCGTCAAGCACTATTTGAGCGGCGTCGGAAACTCCGGCATCGCAGCAAAATCCTCCGGCACATGCTGGCGTACGACCCGGGCATCGTTGAGGGTTGCCAGTGCTTCGACACTGTCCATCGACGCCAGGGTCTGCTCGCGGTTGAAGTTGAACGAGGGCACCAGGTGCTTTTCGCGCGATTCGGCCAGATGCCACATGTCGCCCGTGAGCAGCACGTTGCCGCTGCCGACGGTCCGGACCAGCAAGCTGGTGGAGCCCGGCGTGTGCCCTGGTGTCTGGTAGATCACCACGCTGCCGTCGCCGAAGACGTCAAAGTTGGCGTCACCCTCGATCAGCAGGGTCTGGGCGTTTTCCAGCGCGCTGTAGGCGCCGAACTCGGGCTTGCCTCGGGCGGCGTCATCGAACATCGCGGCGCGCTCGTCGGCGTCGACGATCCAGGTGGAAGCCGCGAACAGATTGCCGTTTCCGGTGTGGTCGAAATGCAGGTGCGAGAAGGACAGGAACTCGATGTCGGCCGGCGTCAGACCGAGCTCGGCCAGCTGCGCGCTGAGCTTCTTCCTGACCACGATGTGCACCGGGAAACCCTCCGGACGCAGGCCGTCGGGCATGTCGGCAATGCTCTCGGGCACACCGGTGTCCCAGATCAGATCGCCAGCCGGGTGACGGATCAGGTAGCACGGATCGACGAAGTCACGGGTCACGCCTTTCATCGAGCCATCGTCGGCAAACAGGTCGACGTCCGAGAAAGCCATCTCGCCACAGTTCATGGCGTAGATCCGCACCGCGGGACCGCTCGCTGGCGCAGGCACGGTCACTTCGGTGGCAGTCACGTCGGCCTTGGGCGCTTCGGTCGGCGCCTGGGTGGCATCTTCGGAGCTGGAACAGGCAGCCAGCGCCAGGCAAGCGGACAGCAGAAACGGAATTCTCATCGAGGTTCTCCGGCAGCGGGGACAGCAACGTGCGCGCACAGGCGTGGGCGGATCGTACGAGAATCAATAGCACGGTCGGCGCCGGTCGGGCACTTCGACCCCTGTGGCATCGCCCGGGCAGTGACCGCGTTGGCGAAGAATGGCCAGCGCAGCGTTCGTGCTCGGGCAAGATCACAGCTTTGCCGAAGTGCACGATGAGCGCCGATCATTTCCACGCGACCTGGTGAAACTTGCGGGCTAGACTTCGGACCCATCCAAACCGGGGGAGCGCACCATGCAGGAAGCCAAAGTACTGAATCTGCGCGAGGTGCCCTTGTGGCTGGCGTGGATGCCGCTGCTCGCGCTGATGCTGATGCTGGCGCTCTCGGTCCACATCTTTGGCGAAGATTCGTCCTACGGCCCCAACCAGATCGCGCTGCTGCTGGCCATGGGCCTGGCCGGCATCATCGGCCTGCGCCAGGGCATGGCCTGGGACGATGTCCAGGAAGCCATCGTGCACGGCGTGTCGGTGGGCACCGGTGCGATCTTCATCCTGCTGGCGGTGGGCGCGCTGATCGGCACCTGGATGCTGTGCGGCACCGTGCCAACCCTGGTGCAGTACGGCCTGAAGCTGATGCACCCGGCGGTGTTCTATGGTGCGAGTTGCCTGATCTGTGCGCTGGTGGCGCTGGCCATCGGCAGCTCATGGACCGTCGCCGGCACGCTGGGCGTAGCGCTGATGGGCATTGCCGGGGGCCTTGGCATGTCGCCGGCAATCACCGCCGGCGCGATCATTTCCGGCGCCTATTTTGGCGACAAGATGTCGCCCCTGTCCGACACCACCAATCTGGCACCGGCCGCCGCCGGCAGCGAGCTGTTCGCGCACATCCGGCACATGGCCTGGACCACGATGCCCAGCATCACGATCGCCCTGATCCTGTTCACGCTGATGGGCTTCGGCGGCGTCGGCGCCAGCGGCGATGTCGCCCTCGGCAGTCTGAGTGAGGACCTGGCCCGGCAATTCAATCCAGGACTACATCTGCTGCTGCCCCTGGTGGTGGTGCTGGCGCTGGCCTGGAAACGGGTGCCGGCATTGCCCTCGATCGCCCTCGGTGCTCTGGTGGGGGCTGTATTCGCCGTGATCTTCCAGCCCGAGGCCACACTGCGGCTGGCCGGCAACGAGCAGCTTGGACACGGCATGGGCCTGCTGGCCGGTGCCTGGAAGGCCATGTTTGCCGGCTACTCCGGCGACAGCGGCAGCGAGGCCGTCGACAAGCTGCTCAACCGCGGCGGCATGGGCAGCATGCTCAATGTGATCTGGCTGGTGTTCTGCGCCTTGAGCTTCGGTTCGGTCATGGAACGGGCTGGTCTGCTCGAGCGCATCATCCGCAGCGTGCTGCGTGCCGCCAAATCGACCGGCGCCCTGATCAGTGCGACGCTGGCGACGGCCATCGGCACCAATGTGGTCGCCGCCGACCAGTACCTCGCCATCGTGCTGACCGGCAAGATCTACAAGCCCGAGTACCAGCGTCGGGGACTCCACCCGGTCAACCTCAGCCGTGCGCTCGAAGACGCCGGCACGCTGACCTCGCCGCTGGTGCCCTGGAACACCTGCGGCGCCTACATGGCTGCCACGCTGGGCGTGGCCACCGCCGACTATCTGCCCTATGTGTTCTTCAACCTGATCAATCCGCTGATCGCCGCCGGCATGGCCTACGCGGGCTTCAAGATCCTGCAGCTGAAGCCGACGGTGGAAGTGCGGCACAAGGAGGCGTAGGGGCACAGGGCACGGGGCACGGGGCACGGGGCACGGGAAAGGCTCGCGTGTTTTGGCCTTGAGGAGGGCCGCGCGCCTGCGCGGCCGCGGTTGCCTTCAGCGGGTTGTGGCCAAGAGCGGCGCCGCAGGCGCGGCGCCCTCCAAGTAGCCACGCTGTGGGTTGTTGGTCTTGAGGAATGTCTCGAAGGTGTCGCGGCCGTAGCGCGGCTCCGGCGCGCGTGAGCTTGGCTAAGGTGCCTTGCGAGTCTTCGCGCCGGCGGCCGCGGCTCTGAGGATTGGAAAGCGCCGGGCGCCTCGCGTGTGCGGATTGGGGCTCGATCAAAGCCTATGGACGCGAAGGACCCGGCCTACGCCAGCGCAACGCGGTTCATGGCCCGTGCGCAGTGTCGACCGAAACAGGTGACGCTCCATGAACCCGTATGGCAAGTTGTTGATGCGTCATTGCGAGCCACCTGTTTCGACCCGGAACGGCCCACGGACCATGAACTCCCGGCGTCATTGCGACCCCGGACTTGATCCGGGGGAAGCAATCCAGAGGCATGCGGCGATATCCTGGATTGCTTCGTCGCTACGCTCCTCGCAATGACGCCAAGCGGCTGCTTTTCTCACGCCCTCACGCCCTCACGCCCTCGTGCCCCTTGCCCCGTGCCCCGTTCCGCTGCTCTATCCTCGGAGCTTTTCCACCGGAGCCCGTGCATGGCCCAGGGCACGCATGATTTCGTCGATGACCCGCGCAACGCCGAGATACTGATCTACGTCAACGGCGCACTGCTGCCCCGCGCTCAGGCGACGCTGTCGGTCTTCGATTCCGGCTTCATTCTCGGCGACGGCATCTGGGAGGGTCTGCGGGTGCTTGCGGGTCATCCGGCCTTTCTGGATGCGCATCTGGATCGATTGTTCGAGGGCGCCAAGGCCATTGCCCTGGACATCGGCATGGACCGCGCGGCGCTGACAGCGGCCATCTACGCCACGCTCGAGGCCAACCGCATGCACGACGGCGTGCACATCCGGCTGATGGTCTCGCGCGGGCTCAAGCGCACGCCCTATCAGGATCCGCGTGTGTGCATCGGCCCGGCCACGGTGGTGATCATCCCCGAGCACAAGAATCCGCTGCCCGAGACCCTGCAGAAGGGCTTGCGCCTGTTCACCGTGCATGTACGCCGCGGCTATCCGGACGTGCAGGATCCCAAGCTCAACAGCCACAGCAAGCTCAATTGCATCACCGCCTGCATCCAGGCGGCGCAGGCCGGCGCCGATGAAGCCCTGATGCTGGATCCGCACGGCTTTGTCGCCACCTGCAATTCCACCCATTTCTTCATCGTCCGTCGCGGCGAGGTCTGGACTTCCAGCGGCGACTATTGCCTGGGTGGCATCACCCGCAGTCATGTGCTGCAGCTGTGCCGGGACAACGGCATCGTGGCCCGCGAAAAGAACTTCAGCCTGACCGAGGTCTACAGCGCCGAAGAGGCTTTCGTCACCGGCACCTTTGCCGGTCTGGTGCCGGTGACCGAGGTCGATGGCCGGATGCTGAACTCATCCACCGTCGAGGGTCGGCCGATGATCCATCGATTGCAGGCGCTGTATCGCGAGCTGGCGCAGCGCGATGTCGCCGCGCGCGGAGCGCAGGCATGAACGCGCCCCTGCGGATCGCGATGTGGTCGGGCCCGCGCAACATCTCCACGGCGATGATGCGCGCCTGGGAAAATCGCGGCGATTGCGCGGTCAGCGATGAGCCGCTGTATGCGCACTATCTGGCCGCGACCGGCGCCGATCATCCGGCTCGGGAGGAAGTCATCGCCGCCGGTGAAAGCGACTGGCGCAAGGCCACGGCCGATCTGCTCGGCCCCGCGCCCGGCGGCGCGCCGATCTGGTACCAGAAGCATATGTGCCATCACCTGCTGCCGCAGATGGATCGAGACTGGATCGACGCTCTGTTCAATATCCTGCTGATCCGCGACCCGGCCGAAGTGGTCGCCTCCTACCTGCGCGCACGCGGCACGGTCAGCGCCGAGGAAATCGGACTGCCGCAGCAAAGCGAGTTGTACGCACGCCTGAGTGCGAGCGAGGCAGGCCCGCCGCCGATCGTCGATGCCGGCGAGTTTCTGAAGGATCCGGAAGGTCATCTGCGCGCCCTGTGCGATCTGCTCGGTATCGAGTTCACGCCACGGATGCTCAGCTGGCCGGCAGGGCCGCGCGACAGCGACGGCGTCTGGGCGCCGCACTGGTATGCGGCGGTGTGGAAATCAACCGGCTTCGAGGCGCCGCGCCCGCGTCGTACCGAACTGGATGCTTCGGCCAGAGCGGTGGTCGCCGAGTGCAGCGAGCTCTACGCCAGCTTGCGCGAGCGGCGGTTGCGTCCCGATTGAACCGCCTGGGTAGCAAAGGTAAGCCGAAGGCGCATCTGGGAGCACGTTCGGCAGCCCGTCCCGGGTGCGCCTTTGGCTTGCCCGGGCTACTTGCTGTCACGTAGGCCCTGCGGGCCAACGTGACCTACGAAGCTAGAGCGTGAACACGGCACCTTCGCAACCGGCCGTGACCACATAGCCGGGGTTGACCTCGGCGATGGACTCGGCGGTGATCAGGTCGAGGATCTCGTCGCTGTGATCGGGGTCGTGATGGAAGGTCACCAGCTGGTTGACCTCGCACAGCGCGCCATAGCGGATGGTCTGGATCAGCGAGCTGTGCCCCCAGCCGTGATGCCGCGGATATTCGGCGCCGCTGTACTGGCTGTCGTGGATCAGCAAGTCGGCACCGGTGGCCAGATCCGCGCCGGAGGTCCAGTCGCGCGGCAAGCTGGGGAAAGCCGGATTGCCCAGGGCCGGCTCGTGGTCCGGCATATAGGTCAGCACCTTGCCGTTGGCGGCGCGAATCCGGTAACCCACGGTGGGACCGGGATGGCAGACCATGCCGGAATCGACCTGGAATTCGCCGATCTCGACCCGCCCACAGGGCACTTCGTGAAAGCTGATCTCGCAGGGCAGTTCGCTCAGGTGCACCGGAAACAGCGGTGGCGACAGATAGCGCATCAACCGCGCCTGCAGGTTCATCGTGGCGCTGGCCGGCCCCCAGATGTGCACATCGAAACCGGGACGATACAGCGGCGCGAAGAAGCCCAGGCCCTGGACGTGGTCCATGTGCAGATGGGTCAACAGGATATCGACTCGCTTCAGCGCTTCGGGCAGGCGCGCGCCCAGCCTGCGGATACCGGTACCGGCATCCAGCACCAGCACCGTGCCCTGGGCACCGGTCACGCAGACGCAGGAGGTATTGCCACCGTAACGGGCCGTGTCCGGCCCTGGCGTTGCCAGCGATCCGCGCGTGCCCCAGAGCTTGATCTGCACGTCTCAGATCTCCCAGAACACGCTTTGCACGCCCAGAAACTCGCCGCCCTGGGCGATCAGCGGCACCGAGGTCCAGTTGACGTTGCGCCAGGTGCCGTCGGGCCCGATCACCCAGATCGTCCGCGCCACCGGCTTGTGCTGGGTCAGCGCAATGACCAGCGGCCATTCGCTCTGCGGAATCAGCTGGCGATCGCCATCGGTCACGGCAAACTGCTGCTGCCATTCTTCCGCAGGAATCTCGCCACTTTCCTCGAAGCGAATGCCGAGGAGTAGTTCGGCGGGCTCATTCCAGTAGATCAGTGCGCCCCTGGCATCGACGATGACAATGGGCATCGCCAGACAACTGGCGAGCTGCCGCGCCAGGATCAGCTGCATGGCTTTCTGTGCCGCGATGGTCGGTCTCCTTGCATCCTGCTTCAGCGGAAACACTCACCCGCAACCAGCTCGCGGGCCTGTCGACTTGCGGCTGCAAGCTTACTGACGTTTCACGGGATTGTCCTGTTTCGGGACAAGACGCGAACCGGTCGGGTGCGCTCGACCCGGGATTCAGTCGAATCCCGTTCCCGTTCGCTGATCCAGTTTCCAGCACGCGGTCCATGACCGGTAGCCCACTGACTGCCTCAGTCAGCCGGAGCACCTCAGGTCCTCAGATCACTCCACTCGGAATGGCGTGACGCTGTCGATGAGCATGGGCAGGGATTTCTCAATGCAGCGCGATTCAGGTCGCAGTTGTTGATGCTTACCCGCAGGGTCAGCTCCTGCCGCAGTCGGGCCGGTACGAGGGCCGTCAGTACCCCGCCGGGGCTGTATTGCAGCAGTTTCGACACAAGAGCGCCGCCCATTCATGGCACGAAACCTGCTTCAGAATACCAGAGGGGCCGCGAAGACAGCCAGTGCGTTGAGTATCGGCCAGGTCCCACCACAGGAGAATCCATCATGACCATGCTCGATCGGATTGCCGCGCTGCCTGCTCGATTACGTGCAGCCCTGCGCATCTGGCTCGGAATGGCAGTGCTCAGTATGGTGATGCCCGCTTCGGTCGTGGCCGACGTGGGTTGGCTGGCCCAACCCTGGTTCTGGGCCGGCTTGTTGCCCTTGCTGGCGCTGTTGCCCTATCAGGGCCAACTGCTACAGAAGCAGACATCCGGCTGTGCCCGTCGGGTCGGCGCATTTGAAGCCTTCATGCGCCAGACGCGCACACCGCAGCCGCGGCCGACCACTTCCCACGCCTGAGCAAACGGGCGACTGCCTCAGCGCGACCGGGCGGATCCGCCCCTGCGTTTCCATTCTGCCCAGGATGATTCGCTCGGATCAGCGAGCACCGCGTTGACGCCAATCCGACGATCAGGGCGACAAAGGCGGGTCGGCCTGAACCAGCGGGCGCGGTGCTGTCGCCAGATCCGGTACCAGTTGCTGGGCCGCCGCCTGAATCAGCGCGTACAGCAGTGCACAGGTGGCCAGCGCCCAGAGCAGGGCTCTGGGCATGTCGATCTCGGGACGTCGAGCCTCGCCGGCAGCCGGCACACCGGAGATGCCGGCGCCGATCATGCCGTTGATCATCAGCAACCACAGGCCCCAGACCGACAACTGGCGAAGCAGCGGCTCCGGGTCGGTCCGCTTCGGCTCCGTGGTTTCTGGCACTGCGCCTGACCAGTGCGGGCTGATGCCCGACACTGGTCAGTCATCAGTGCTTACTCGCCCGCTGGCTTGGCCGGGCGCGCTGGCTCAGGGGCGGCATCAAAGCGCATCTTTTCGCCATCCCACCAGACACTGCTGCCAGTCGCGGAGGTATCACCGTCGTTGACCATCACCTGCTTCAGCTGGACATCGAAGCCGCTGCTGGTCACTTCAGCCGGCAGTGCGCGCACCTTGGCCGCATCCATACGGGTGCCGACGGCAATCCAGCTGAAGCGCAGATTGACCACATCGGAGGTCGAGGCCACGGTGAAGCCGTCCTTGCTGATGCTGGCGATGTATAGCTGCGCGGGAGAGCCCACCGGGGTCACGGTGACGTCCGGCGAGGTGGCCAGCATGCCGGAATAGCTCACGCTGAAGGGCACGAACACCGAGCCGCCCGAGAACTGCGCCGAGCCATTGTCGTATACCTTGAGTTCCGGCGAAGTCACCGCGTAAGCCGCCACGCGCTCGGCATTGGCCTCGGTGCTGTTCGGCACCAGATCGGCGCTGTAGCCGCTGGTGTAGACATTGCCGAGATTGTAGGCCGCAAACAGCTCACCACTGCTGACTGCGCCCATCACCTGACCCTGCGATATCGAGCCGATCACGCCGCCGAAGAAGCCGCCGCCGATGCCCTGGGCATCCGGGTTTCCGGCGCGACCTGCGCCGGAAGCGTAGGCAGCGCTACCGTAAACGCCATAGTTGACCAATGCACTGCTGCGATATCCCAGAGCGCCCCAATAGGCCCCAAACACCTCGGCACCAAGCACACCAGCGGTGCGGCTGTAGTCGTTGTAGCTGAAGCCGCTGACACCGAAGGTATAGACATCGCCCCAGAAGTTGTAGCCCTTGGTGGCGGAATTGCTGGTGGTTTGCCCGTAGCCGGTACCGTCGTTCTGGGTGTCTCGCGTGCGATAACCATAGAGCGTCGACTGACCATCTCCGTTCACGGTCAACTGGTTCTTGTAGAATTGGGCAAAAATAGTCGCCGACGGAGCGAGGCCAGCGCTGATGGAAGTGCCATTGTCCTGAATCAGTGAGTTACCCAAGGTACTCGCGGCAGTGAACTTGCTGACGAAGTTGGTGGTGCCGGTGACGTTGGCCGCCCCTGCAGGACCAGTGGCGCCGGTGGCACCCGTGGCACCCGTGGCACCCGCGGGGCCAGGATCACCCGTGGCACCGGCGGCACCGGTGGCCCCGATCGGTCCCGTCGCACCGGTGGCACCATTCAGGCCAGCGGCGCCGGTAGCGCCTGTGGGGCCTGCCGGACCCGCAGCGCCAGTCGCACCGGTCAAACCGGTGGCGCCGGTGGGGCCTATCGGACCCGCCGTGCCGGTTGCACCGGTCAGGCCAGTAGCGCCGGTGGCTCCTGTGGCGCCGGTCAAACCGGTGGCGCCGGTGGGGCCTGCCGGGCCCGTGGCACCGGCGGCTCCGGTCGGGCCGGTAGCACCGATTGCGCCGGTGGCACCCGTGGAGCCCACGGCGCCGGTCGCGCCAGTGGCACCCACGGCTCCGGTCGGGCCAGTCACGCCAGTCGCGCCGACCGCACCGGTAGCACCTATGGCGCCGGTGGCACCAGTAGGACCGACCGGTCCGATGGCGCCGGTGGCACCGGCGGGGCCGGTGGCTCCGGTGGGTCCTGACGGAACCGCGGCGCAGCGACCGAGCAGACCGCTGGCCGTATCGAAGCACAGAAACTGCTCCTCGCCCGAGGTACCGGTCAGACCCGGAATGATCACACTGCCATCGTCATTGACGCGCAAGCGGACGGTGGTACCGGCACTGTTGACCTCAAAACCGTCACCTGGCGCCAGTTGCGCTTCGATATCGGCGGCGTTGGCGACTCCGCAGATCAGCGCGGCCTGCAGCGCCAGGGTCAACGGATGACGAAGCAATCGAATCGGGCGCATCAGGATTCCCCTCGGGTCAAAGTACGCATCTGGAAAGCAGCAAGGCCGGCCATCAGCAGGATCAGGCTGATCAGGCTGGCTGGCGACATGGCGGGTACAGGCACCACCGGTTCATCGGCGAAGAATCGTGGCGTATTGCCCCGATCGATGCTGTTGTAGGTTTCGGGCTTGTTGGGTGCAAGGAACTGCGCGTTCGGTGGTGCACCCACATCAATGGCGTCGACGCTGCCGATCAGCTGCGAACCGCTGCCGGCCAGGGACAGGAAACTGACGCTGCCCAGATTGCTGCTGCGCAGGATCAGGCGCTGCAAGCCGCCCAGCAGTTCCAGGCCGCTGGCGATCAGCTGGGTGCCACCCGCTGGCAGGACCAGCGTATGCGGCGCAGACGTCTGCACCGACAGTCGATTGAACTGGTGATTGCCGATGACATTGGATTCGGTACTGCCGCAACCGTCGGCAATACGCACGGTCCCTGCCTGCGGCTGCAGATTGCCGGCCGCATCCAGATTGCCGCTGAGCTGGATCAGGCCGGTGCCACCGCGCAGCGTTCCCGGCACCGCAAGATGGCGGGCGCCCTGCAAGGAGCCGCTGCCGATGTCCAGTGTCCCCATGATCTCGATGTCGCGACAGCCAGCGTCGATCACCGAACTGCCCATCGTGAAACTGGCACCGGCCCCGACGACCAGCTGCTGGGCATGCACCCCAGGCACCACTGCGCACAACAGCCAGAAGCCGAATGCACAGGCCCCGGATCGATATCGATCGTTGTGGATCATTCCTACCCCCTGCTCGCGCCGCTGCGCCCGACGAGACTTCATCAATCAGCCACAAAAGGCAAGCCGTCGCTGCCGGTTCTTCGCAGATTCGGTGCATCGGGACGCAATTGCGCCGGTTTGAATAGTGCACAATTGTCATGCGTGGCAACCAACCCAGTCGGCCGCGACACATCCTGATGTCTGACCGCTCCGTAAAGCCAGGCTGCAATGACGGGTCCTGCAGCGCACCCAATCTGGTCACGATGGATTCGGGCGCGGGATACGGCGGTACTACCGTGGCCCTGGCCTTTGCCAATGGCCGGCCGCTGGTCCATTTCCGCGATTCGCTGCGCGCCGACGTGCGGGTGGCGCAGTGCACCACCGCTGCCTGCACGGCCTTTAACCGCCGCACCGCCTTGAATGGCGTTGTCGCCCGCGCGCCGCGTCTGGCCCTGCGCAGCGACGGACGCGCAGTGAGCGTCTGGCAGCGCACGGGCAGCGGCCTGCAAACGGCGATCGCCACCTGCCCGGACCTTGCTTGCAGCGTACCGGTCCGGCGACAGCTGCTCGGTGGCAACGCTGACAACAGCTCGCGGCCCGCGCTGGCGATCCGGCCAGACGGTCGACCCTTCGTTTACTACTCCACCTTTGGCGGCAGCGAGGCCTTCGACTGTGGCGATGCCGAGTGTTCGACCGGCACGCAGCGATTCGTCAGCGGCACCGGCAACAGCACCTCTCAGGTGACCGAGATGGCGCTGCGCAGCGACGGACGTCCGGTCATGGTCTACACGCGCTCGCCGCTGGCCGACGTCTACGCCTACCTGTGCGACGACATCAACTGCAGCAGCGGCGTCGAGCGACTGATCTCCAATGAACCCGATCAATCGCTGGAGAGCACCCAGCTCGGGCCCTTCGCCGTGCAGATCGGAGCCGGCAATCGCCTGATCGTCATCTACGGTCGCAGCACCCAGCCTGGCCCCGGGAACTTTGTCGGTGTGACTCGCTTCGCGCGCTGTGATGATGCCCAGTGCAGCAGCGTCACGGTGCGGACCGTCAACACCGAGCAGCCCTTCTTCGGCATCCCTCTGGCCGTGCGCAGCGATGGTCGGCCGCTGTTCGTCGAGTACAACAACTCGCCGCGTGCGCTGGCCAGCTGCGACAATGCCGACTGCAGCACAGTGACCCGTTTCCCCCTGGCGGGTGTCGGCGACATCCATTACGGACTGGCACTGCGGGGCGGAGACATCCCGGTCTTCGACGGCGGCAGCCTTGGCAGTATTGGTGCCTGGATCTGCAACAACGCCAGTTGCAGCAGCCCGCAGCGCAGCGTCCTGATCAGCGATTCGGGCAGTGCCGGTCGCCAGCTGTACGGGCCGCTGGTACTGAATGCCGCAGACCAGGCGGTGGTAGCTGCCGAAGAGACCGAACTGGCCGATGTCCATCTTGCCACGCCCATGTCCAATGCCCTGTTCGCCAATGGCTTCGAGTGAGCGCCCGGAATCTGGACGATCGATGTAACTGATCGTCCCGAAATGCCCGTGCGCTCGGTCGCACGGGTTAAGGTCAGCGACGGCCGATTCGTGCCGAACGTTGGGGAGATTCGCCTTGCAAAGCTCTCGTCACGCAGAAGGTGGGCCGACAGCGACTGAGTCCCTGGGGACACGCCCGCAAGTAGGGACTTTCTCCAGGCCCGATCAACCCCGAACCGGCACGAGCGGCAGGCGCATGATCGCCGTCGCCCTCGGTCTGGCCGCGGCACTGCCGCTGGCGGCAGCAACCGCCACCGACCCATCGGGGGATTGGTCGATGATCGAGGCCGCCCGTTCGGCCGGCGGTGGCTGGGTGCAGCCAGCGCCGTTCGCAACCGATGCGGTGATCAAGCAGCTGCTGCCTGCGTCGGAAGCACGGGCCGCCAGCGCCGCAGCAGCCGCTGGCAAGGCCAGACGCGAACCCGCCGGCGGTCCCAGCGCACGCGCTGACTGGTTCTACGCACAACGCGCCTATCCGCTGAATCAGATTCCCGCCAACGCCCGGCTACGGGCATTGGCGCAAACCGGGAAAGTCGCGGAGTTCCGTGGGCGCGACAAGGCCAGCAGTGCCAGCCCGTGGACCCTGGTCGGCCCGGTCGGGTTCAATTCGCGCATCGAACCCACCTGGGGTCAGATGAGTGGACGCGTGCGCGCCATGGCGATCGACCCCAGCAATTCCAATCGTCTGCTGCTGGGTACCGCCACCGGCGGCGTCTGGCTGAGCAGCAATGCCGGCGCCAGCTGGACCGCGCTGACCGACTCGCAGCCGTCGCTGGCCATCGGCGCGGTGGCCATCGACCCGAGCAATCCCAACGTCTTCTACGCCGGCACCGGCGAGGGCAATGGCAGCTACTACGGGGTGGGCATCCTCAAGAGCAGCGACGCCGGCGCCAGCTGGACGGTCATCGGCGCCAATGAATTCAACCGCGGCTCCATTGCCGGGCTGGCGGTGTCGCCGGATGGCAACGTCGTGGTGGCCTGCGCACTGGCCGGCAACTTCCTCGGTTCGTCGGCCTCACCCAGGAGCGATGTCGGTGGTGTCTATCGCTCCACCGACGGCGGTCAGACCTTTACCCAGACCCGGAACAACTTCTGCGCCGGCCTGACCGTGGCCGGCGCCAATTTCAACATCATGTACCACTCGGCCACCGGCGTCGGCGCCGCCAACGGCTTGTACAAGTCCACCGACGGCGGCGCCAGCTGGACCCATCTGACCAGCGCGGTCAATGGCGCCGAAGTGGAGCGCCTGGCCATCGGCGTGTCGCCTGACGGCAATCGCGTCTACATCGGCGGCAAGGTCGGCGGCGATGTGGTGCTGCAGAACTCCAGCGACGGCGGCAGCAGCTGGAGCACACCGCTGGCTACCCCGATACCGGAAGAGGTCAACGCCGCCAGTTACCAGCTTTATTGCGAGAAGCAATGTGGCTACGACAACGCCGTGGCGGTCAATCCCTTCAATGCGAGTGATGTCTTCTACGCCGGTGTCGGCTCCTATCGCAGCACGGATGGCGCTGCCACCTTCACCCAGGTCGGTGCCAACAACACCGGTGGCGGCCCGCTGCATGTCGATCACCATCTGGTGCTGTTCGATCCCAACAGCCAGGGCGTGATCTACAGCGGCAATGACGGCGGCATCTATCGATCCGCCGACAACGGCGCGACCTGGACCTCGATCGGGGGCACGCTGGCAACCCTGCAGCCCTACCATGTGTCGCTGCATCCGACCAATCGCGAGATCCTGTACACCGGCAACCAGGACAACGGCACCACCCGCCGTACCGACAGCAATGTCTGGACCGAGATCGGCGGCGGCGATGGCGGCTATTCGGCCGTCAATCATGCCAATCCGCAGATCGTCTATTCCTCCACGACCAATCTGTCGCTGAGCAAGTCCGCCAACGGCGGCGAGACCAATAACGCCCCGATCACCCAGGTGCCCAAGGAAGCCAACGAACCGGTGGCCTTCATCGCGCCCTTCGTCATGGATCCGGTCAACCCGGAGATTCTGTATGCCGGCACCAGCCGGGTATGGCGCACCGCCGACGGCGCCCAGACCTGGACCGCCATCAGCCCGGCACTCGCCACCAACGCCGAGGCCTACATCACCCAGATCGCCATCGCCCATTCCGATACCTCGGTGATCTACACCGTGGCGTCGGACGGCAGTGTGGCACGCAGCAATGCCGCCGGATTCGCCCAGATCAACAAGGCACCGATGCCGGGGCGTTATGCCAGTTCCATCGCCATCAGTCCCACCGATCCCAACACCGCCTATGTCGGTTTCTCCGGCTTCAATGACAACACGCCATCAACGCCGGGACACATCTTCAAGACCACCGACGCCGGCGCCAGCTGGAGCAATGTTTCAGCCAATCTGCCGGATGTGCCGGTCAACGCCCTCGCCATCAATCCGGGCGCGACCAACGAGATCTACGCAGGCACCGACACCGGCGTGTTCATCAGTCTGGACGGCGGCGGCAGCTGGGCCAGGATGACCGGTGGTTTACCCAATGCCAGCGTCAGCACGCTGGCGGTCAATGCCACCACCAACATCCTGGTGGCCGGCACCTATGGCCGCAGCGTCTGGCGCACCGATCTGAGTGGCTCGGCACCGGCCAATGCGAACTACACGGCGATCTACTACAACCCGGACAATGCCGGCTACGGCGTGGCCGTGACCCATCAGGACAACACCGTGGTGGCGATCTGGTACACCTACAACCCGGACGGCCGCCCGACCTGGTACACCGCCGCCACCACCCGCCAGGCCGATGGCAGTTATCGCGGCAACTACCTGCTCAACACCGGCACGCCGCTGGCGCAGATCAACGGATCGCCGGCATCCACGGCCAATACGCCGCTGGGAGAAGTGGACCTGGTGTTCGGCGCCAACGGCCAGCTCGATTTCGGCTTCACGCCCACCGGTGCTGCCAACCAGCGCCGCGCCCTGCAGCCGCTGCCGCTGTCGGCCACCGCGCTGGTCTGCAACTTCACCACCGAGCCCCGCACCAACGCCAGCAACTTCACCGATCTGTGGTGGAACCCGAACGAGAGCGGCTGGGGCCTGAGCATCCTCAATCAGGGCAATCTGATCTTCCTGGCCTGGTACACCTACGCCAACGACGGTCAGCCGCAATGGCTGACCTCGGTGCTGACCCGGCAAGCCGATGGCAGTTACAGCGGCCGTCTCAATCGCACCGCATCCGGCACACCCTACACCACGCCGCCGACGGGCAATGTCACGCCCTTCCCGGTACCCGAGGTGGGCGATGTCACGCTGAGCTTCAGCAACGGGGAAACCGGCACCCTGGGCTATGTGGTCGATGGCGTGACCCAGAGCAAGGCGATACAGCGTCTGGTGTTTGGAACCCAGGTGCAGATCTGCCAGTAAACAGCTCCTGATGCAATGAATGTTCCGGGCAGGCCATTACGGCCTGCCCGGACTCATTCAGGCAAGCGCCGACGCAAGGCCAGATTGCTGCCACCGAATCCGGCGCGGGCGTAGAGCCGTCGAGCCTCGTGGTTGCCTGCCGTGGTTTCCACGGTCAACGCCACCGCGCCGAAAGCCCAGGGATGATCGGGCTCGGCCAGTTCCCGCAACAAGCGCGAGGCCCAGCCACGACCGCGATGCTCGGGCACAACGTAGAGCTCGTCGACGGCGCAGGTCTCACCACCCAGCTCGTTGGACCAGAACGCGATCAGCAGCGCGTAGCCGCTGATGCCCCCATCACATTCCAGCACCAGCGCCAGTCCGCGGGTCGCTTGTCTGCGCAGGAAGTCCAGCGTGCGCCGGGTGTACTCGGCCGGCACCGGATCGGCAGCCGGATCCTCAGTGTTGAGCGCCTGACACAAGGCCACGATGGCCTCGTCATCGGCTGGAAGGGCGGTTCTCCACCTGCACTCGAGCATAACGCTGGCCTCGCATCGACAGCCTCCCTGGAGGCGGCACCAGGTGCCGCCAACAGCCCGTGATCCGGCGGACCCCGAGTCCCGAGTCCGGGTTTCTCAGCGCTTCTTCTTGCCGAGGCCGGCAGCCTCGCGCAGTGCTTCGGCCTTGTCGGTCTTCTCCCACGAGAAGGCGGTGTGCGACTTGCCGTCGGCACCCTTGATCTCGTAGGGCTTGCGGCCGAAATGACCATAGGCGGCCGTCGGCTGGTAGACCGGGTGGATCAGGTCCAGCATCTGAACGATGCCGTAGGGGCGCAGGTCGAAATGCGCACGGATCAGCTTCTCGATCTGCTCATCGCTGATCTTGCCGGTGCCGAAGGTGGTCACCGAGATGCTGGTCGGCTCGGCCACACCGATGGCATAGGAGACCTGGATCTCGCACTTGCTGGCGAGGCCGGCGGCAACGATGTTCTTGGCCACATAACGGCTGGCGTAAGCCGCAGAACGATCGACCTTGGACGGATCCTTGCCCGAGAAGGCACCACCGCCGTGACGCGCCATACCACCGTAGGTGTCGACGATGATCTTGCGGCCAGTCAGGCCGCAATCGCCCACCGGACCACCGATGACGAACTTGCCGGTCGGATTGATGTGGAACTTGGTGTGCTTGCCGATCCACTTGGCCGGCAGTACCGGCTTGACGATGTGCTCCATCACCGCCTCGATCAGATCCTTCTGCTTGATGCCCGGATCATGCTGCGTGGACAGCACTACCGCATCGATGCCCGCCACGGCGCCATCCTCGTAGCGCAGCGTCACCTGACTCTTGGCATCGGGGCGCAGCCAGGCCAAGGGCGAGTTCTTTTTCTTGCGCACCTTGCTCTGCTGTTCCACCAGGCGGTGGCTGTAGTAGATCGGCGCCGGCATCAGCTCCGGCGTTTCATCGCAGGCATAACCGAACATCAGGCCCTGATCGCCGGCGCCCTGCTCTTCCGGGTGCTTGCGATCGACGCCCTGGGCGATGTCCTGCGACTGCTTGCCGATCAGATTCAGAATGCCGCAGGTGGCGCCGTCGAAACCGACGTTGGAACTGTTGTAGCCGACATCGACAATGACCTTGCGCACCAGGGCTTCCAGATCGACCCAGGCGCTGGTGGTGATCTCGCCGGCGACGATAGCGACACCGGTCTTGACCATGGTCTCGCAGGCCACGCGGGCATTCTTGTCCTGCGCCAGGATCGCGTCCAGCACGGCATCGGAAATCTGATCGGCGAGCTTGTCCGGATGACCTTCGGACACGGATTCGGAAGTAAACAGGTATGCGCTCATGGACAAGTCCTAATCGGGGCAAGGCAAAGGCCGGGGATCATACCCGGGCGCGACCGAATGCGCACACAATGGACGGCTATACGGCCACAACGAGGTGCTGCCCGGAATCCCGGACTGCCGGCTACGGGAACGGATACCGCAGATGCGCGCGGTTGTCAGCCATCGATGCCGATTGACGGCCGCCTGCGGCGAACCTAAGATCGCGCGCTTCTGCTGCGGCGCAGCATAAGAGATCAGAATCATGGCCCAGAACCCGGAGAGACTGGCTGTCGTGACCGGCGGCATCGGTGGTCTAGGCACCGAAATCTGCGTGCACCTCGCCCGCGCAGGCCGGCGCGTGGTCGCCGCGGATCTCGATCACAGCCCGGAGCGCATCGCCCAGTTCCGAGAGGACGTGTCCGAGTTCAACGGCCAGATTCAGTTCGAGGCCCTCAATGTGGCCGACTTCGACGACTGTGCCGAATTTGCGGCGCGCGTACACGCGCACCACGGCGCCGTGGATATCCTGGTCAACGCTGCCGGCATCACCCGTGACACCACCCTGCGCAAGATGGAAGCCCAACACTGGAATGACGTCATGCGCGTCAACCTCGATGGTGTCTTCAATCTGTCGCGTCAGTTCGTCGACGGCATGTGCGATCGCCAGTTTGGCCGCATCGTCAACATCAGCTCGGTCAATGGACAGACGGGCCAGTTCGGCCAGACCAACTACTCGGCAGCGAAGGCCGGCATGCATGGTTTCACGATGGCGCTGGCCCGCGAAGTGGCGCGCAAGGGCGTCACCGTCAACTCGGTGTCACCGGGCTACTGCAAGACCCAGATGGTCATGAAGATTCCGGAAGCCATCCGCAACGACATCATTGCCAAGATTCCGGTCGGGCGCCTGGGCGAACCGGCGGATATCGCCCGGGTCGTGAATTTCCTCAGCGCCGATGAATCCGGATTCATCACCGGCGCCAATCTGCCGGTGAACGGCGGCTATTTCATGGACTAGCCGTAGGGCGCAACCCCGGCGCAGCCGGGATTCCGCCATCGAGGTACCGTGGGAAGACTGCACCGCGGCGGCGCCACGGCAATCTTGCGGTCAGGCGAAGTGGTCGGTGGATACTTCGCCGTTGGCGAAGGATCCACCCTACGACTCAAGAACCCGCGCTCTCGCTGATCCGCGCACCCTGCTTGCGCACGATGACCATGGCCAGTTCGATGGCCTGCTCGTAATTGAGCCGCGGATCGACCGTGGAATGGTAGGCGCGCTGCAGATCGTGCTCGGTCAGATCGCGAGCACCACCCATGCATTCGGTGACGTTCTCGCCGGTCAATTCCAGGTGCGCGCCACCCAGGCGCGAACCACTGGCGGCGTGAATGTCGAAGGCCTGCTCCAGTTCCGAGCGGATGTTCTCGAAGCGCCGGGTCTTCAACCCCGAAGCCGTGCCTTCGGTGTTGCCATGCATGGGGTCACAGCACCACAGCACCCGCTTGCCGTTGTTGCGGACCACATCAATGAGGCGCGGCAGATGCTCGGCGATCTTGCCGGCGCCGAGGCGATGGATCAGCGTCAGACGACCCGGCTCGTTGTCCGGATTCAGACGCTCGATCAGACGGATCAACTGCTCTGCCGTCACCGACGGCCCGATCTTGACGCCGACCGGATTGCGGATTCCGCGGAAGTACTCGGTGTGGGCGCCATCCAGGGCCGCCGTGCGCATGCCGATCCAGGGGAAATGGGTGGACAGGTTGAACCAGCCCCACTGCCGCGGAACCTGGCGCGTCAGTGCCTCTTCGTAATGCAGCAACAGCGCCTCGTGCGAAGTGTAGAAATCGACCCGACGCAGACTGCCGATCGGTGCACCGCCTACGCTCTCCATGAAGCGCACGGCATCACCGATAGAGCGAACCATGTCACGGTACTCGCGCTCGAAGGGGGAATGCTTGACCCAGTCCAGATCCCAATACTCCGGGTGGTGCAGATCGGCAAATCCACCGTCGATCAGCGCCCGCACGAAATTCATGGTCATCGCCGAGCGCGAGTGTCCTTCGATCAGACGCGCCGGATCCGGCCTCCTCGACTCGGGAGTGAACTCCGGACCGTTGACCAGATCGCCGCGATAGCTCGGCAAGGTCACCCCGTCCCGGGTCTCCATATCGGCCGACCGCGGCTTGGCGTACTGCCCCGCAAAGCGCCCCACCCTGACGATGGGCTGCTTCAAGCCGTGCACCAGCACCAGGCTCATCTGCAGCAGCACCTTCAGCCGATTGGCAATATGCGGGCTGTTGCAGTCGCTGAAATTCTCGGCGCAGTCACCCCCCTGGAGCAGGAAACGCTTGCCATCGGCGGCATCCGCCAGTTCCTGCCGCAACTGCATGATTTCCCAGGACGTGACCAGCGGCGGCAGCGACTTGAGTTCATGCAGACGAGCATCCAGGGCGGCCACATCATCGTACTGCGGTTGCTGCAGCGCGGTGCGCTCACTCCATGACGACGGCGACCAGTTGGGAACTTCCTTGATGGCAGTAAGCACGGGATCTTTCCTCAAAGCAGGGGTTCTAGGCGCCATGAATCAATCGCACTCCAAATCTGATCAGCGGCGCGGGGGGAAAACCAGAAGCAGCAGCATCGCCAGCGCCATCATCGCGAATGCCGCAAAGGTCCAGACCGGCATGCTGAAGCCCAGAAACTCCCAATCGACGTTGGCGCATTCGCCGGAGGTCATCAGCACCGTCTTGAGCATGTTGCCGAAGGGGAAGTGGTCCCACATGTAGTCCAGCGGCGGCGCGCAGGAAGGCACCTGGTCCTTGGGCAGGGACTGCAACCAGACATGCCGCCCGGCAATCGCGGCCCCCAGTACACCAGCCAGCAGACCGAACATGGCGTAAATGCGGCTGCCCAGAGCGGCCGGGCCATGCAGCGCGGCGGCCAGACAGATGGCCCCGACGAGCATCAACGCTACCCGCTGGAACATGCACAGAGGACAGGGAACCAGCCCCAGACCGTACTCTGCGTAGAAAGCGTATGCCAGCATGAGCGCGCAGACCAACGCGAAGGCGCCAAACACCTGCCGGGAACTCGGATTTCTCAATGCCAACATCTGCTTTTCTCTGTAATCGCGGCTAAGCCCGGTTCGGACAACAGCAGGCGCCCAAGGTTTCCGTAGACGGAAATTTTCAGGCATTCGACCTGTAGCGCCCGAGTGTAACCGAAGACGGGTGGGTTGCTGCAGTGCAAAAAAAAGGCCGCCCTGGGGCGGCCTTTCTGCGATCGGAGCGAACCCGCGATCAGGCGTCGGCTTCGACGGCCGCCGATGCGCTCTGCGGGCGATCGACCAGCTCGACATAGGCCATCGGCGCATTGTCGCCAGCGCGGAAACCGCACTTCAGAATACGCAGGTAGCCACCGGGACGAGCGCGGTAGCGCGGGCCGAGTTCGACGAACAGCTTGCCGATGACGGCCTTATCGCGCAGGCGACTGAACGCCAGACGGCGATTGCTGACGCCGTCTTCCTTCGCCAGAGTCAGCAGCGGCTCGGCGAACCGGCGCAGCTCCTTGGCCTTCGGCAAGGTGGTCTTGATCAGCTCATGCTGAAACAAGGAGTTGGTCATGTTGCGAAACATGGCCTGGCGGTGGGCGCTGGTGCGCGCAAAAGCGCGGCCGGCATTACGATGACGCATGACTTATTCTCCTTATCAACCGCCAAAACCGCTGGTGGCAAGCCCTGGCGGCGGCCAGTTCTCCAGCTTCATGCCGAGCGACAAACCACGCGCTGCCAGCACATCCTTGATTTCCGTGAGCGACTTCTTGCCCAGATTGGGCGTCTTCAGCAGCTCCACCTCGGTGCGTTGAATCAGATCACCGATGTAATAAATGCTCTCGGCCTTCAGACAGTTGGCCGAACGCACCGTCAGTTCCAGATCATCGATCGGACGCAACAGGATCGGATCGACCTCGGCACGGCCCGCAGCAGGACGCTCCACTTCACGACGACTGACGTCGACGAAAGCGCCCAGCTGATC
Source organism: Lysobacterales bacterium (assembly GCA_022841325.1). Classification (GTDB taxonomy): domain Bacteria; phylum Pseudomonadota; class Gammaproteobacteria; order Xanthomonadales; family SZUA-5; genus JADKFD01. The sequence continues at coordinate 102,344 of JALHRS010000010.1, forward strand.
GACCAGAATGCCGGCAGCCTGCTTGACTGCGTCAACCGCGTCCACCGTACCGTCGGTTTCGACGTCCAGTACCAACTTGTCCAGATCGGTGCGCTGCTCGACACGCGCGCTCTCGACCGTGTAGGCGACGCGGCGAATCGGTGCATAGGTGGCGTCGATCTGCAGACGGCCGATGGGACGAGCCTCATCTTCCGGCATGCGACGACTGCTGGCCGCCTCATAACCCACGCCACGGGCGATCTTCAGACGCATCGACAAGGACACGTCCTTGGTCAGGGTGCAGATCAGCAGATCCGGATTCACCACTTCCACGTTGTGATCGGTGGTGATGTCACCGGCGGTCACCGGGCCCCGACCCTTGCGGCTCAGGTGCACGGTGGTCTGATCGACATTGTGCAGACGCACAGCCACGTCCTTCAGGTTCAGCAGGATCTCGACCACATCCTCCTGAACGCCTTCGATCGTGCTGTATTCGTGCAGGACCCCGTCAATCTCGACTTCAGTCACCGCTGCCCCTGGGATAGAGGACAGCAACACGCGACGAAGCGCGTTACCCAAAGTATGGCCGAATCCCCGCTCAAGCGGCTCGAGTACAACTCGCGCACGCCGATCACCGGCATTCTCGACCACCAGATTATGGGGACGCAGCAAGCTGGTTGCAGACGTCATGAATAAACCTCGCAGGATTACTTGGAATAGAGCTCGACGATCAAATTCTCATTGATGTCGGCGGACAAATCACTGCGGTCAGGAACCTGCTTGAACACACCCTCGGCCTTGGCTGCATCAATCTCCAGCCAGCTGGGGGTCAAATCCATTTCCTGACTCAGGGTCAGAGCTTCCTTGACGCGGAGCTGCTCCTTGGCACGATCAGCCAGGGCGACGATGTCGCCGACCTTGACCTGATAAGAAGCCAGGTTGACGATCTTGCCGTTCACCTTGACGCCGCGATGCGACACCATCTGCCGGGCCTGGGCGCGGGTCACCGCGAAACCGAGGCGATAGACGACGTTGTCGAGTCGCGATTCCAGCAGCTGCAGCAAGTTCTCACCGGTCGCTCCGCGACGGCGATTTGCCTCAAAGTAGTAACGGCGAAACTGGCGCTCGAGCACACCATAGATACGCTTGACCTTCTGCTTCTCGCGCAACTGCAGCGAGTAGTCAGAGTTCTTCGCCTTCTTGGCGGTGCCGTGCTGACCGGGCTTCTGCTCGATCTTGCACTTCTTGTCGATCGGGCGAGCCGGGCTCTTCAGGAAAAGGTCGGTGCCTTCCCGGCGAGCCAGTTTGCAGGTGGGTCCAGTATAACGAGCCATGACGTCAATCCTCCTTGATTACACGCGACGGCGCTTCGGCGGACGGCAGCCGTTGTGCGGAATCGGCGTCACATCCAAAATGTTCGTCACCTTCAGACCAAGCGCATTCAGCGCACGAACCGCAGACTCACGACCCGGACCCGGGCCCTTGATCCGCACTTCCAGTGCCTTTACGCCGTATTCCAGCGCCACCTTGCCGGCCTTTTCGGCAGCAACCTGGGCCGCGAACGGGGTGCTCTTGCGAGAACCGCGGAAACCGGCGCCACCCGAAGTCGCCCAGCTCAGAGCATTGCCCTGACGGTCGGTGATCGTGATCACCGTGTTGTTGAATGAAGCCTGGACGTGCGCGATGCCATCCGACACCGAGCGCTTGATTTTCTTCTTGGCTTTACCAGCCGAGGCAGACGCCTTGCTCATATTCTAATTCCGTTTGAAGTTTCTTACTTCTTGATCTGCTTACGCGGGCCCTTGCGGGTACGCGCGTTGGTGCGGGTACGCTGGCCGCGGATCGGCAAGCCCTTGCGATGACGCAGACCGCGATAGCAGCCCAGATCAATCAATCGCTTGACGCTCATCGCCACTTCGCGACGCAGATCACCTTCGACGGTGAACTTGCCGATCTCGGCACGCAAACGCTCGACCTCGGCCTCGCTGAGGCTCTTGACCTTGGTGGTCGGGTCCACACCAGCGCCCACGCAAATCTTGCGTGCACTGCTACGCCCGATGCCGTAGATACTGGTCAAGCCGATCCACGCATGCTTGTTGACCGGGATATTCACTCCCGCGATACGTGCCATGAGTACTCTCCACTCCAAGAGCGCGACTGGTGGAACCGCCTATTGTAGCAGCTTCCTACCAGCTATGCGCAAGTTTCTTCTGATTCCGGGCTAACGGACAGCTTTACTTCAGCAAACCGCCACGCCCGACGTTCTTGAGATTCGCTTTCTTCAACAGACTGTCGTACTGGTGCGACATCAGGTGCGCCTGAATCTGCGCCATGAAGTCCATGACTACGACCACCACGATCAACAATGACGTCCCACCGAAGTAGAACGGCACATCGAAATAGATACGCATGACTTCAGGCAGCAAGCAGACCGCCACCAGGTACAGGGCGCCAACAGCAGTCAGACGCGTCAGCACGCCATCGATGTACTCGGCCGTCGCCTTGCCGGGGCGTATGCCCGGAATCAATGCACCCGACTTCTTCAGATTGTCTGCCGTCTCCTGGGCGTTGAAAACCAACGCGGTGTAGAAGAAGGCGAAGAAGAAGATCAGGCCCGCGTAGATCAGCATGTGCAGCGGCTGTTCCGGCCCGAGCATCGCCGCGAGGCGCTGCAGCCAGCGCGAACCCTCTCCGGTACCGAACCAGGTCGCTGCCGTGGCCGGAAACAAGATCAGGCTCGACGCAAAGATCGGCGGAATCACACCTGACATGTTCAGCTTCAGAGGCAGATGCGAGGACTGGTTCTGATAGGCCTGCCGCCCCGCCATGCGCCGCGCGTAATTCACGGTGATGCGGCGTTGGGCGCGCTCCATGAACACCACGAAGGCCGTCACTACAACAACGATGCCCAACACCAGGATGATCGACAGGAACTGCAACTGCCCGGTACTGGCCAACTCCAGCGTGGTCGCAATCGCCCCAGGAAATCCCGCGACGATGCCGGCAAAGATCAGGATCGAGATACCGTTACCGATTCCACGTTCCGTGACCTGCTCACCGAGCCACATCAGGTACATCGTGCCGGCAGTCAAGCTGATGACCGCGGTCAACAGGAAGCCGGCTCCCGGGGAAATGACGATGCTGCCGCCTTGCTGTTGCAGCGCGAAAGCCACACCAAAGCCCTGGAAGATCGACAAACCGAGCGTGCCCCAGCGCGTGTACTTGGTCAGCGTCCGCCGACCGGCTTCGCCTTCCTTCTTCAAGGCCTGCAGCGAAGGCAGAGCGGTCGCCAGTATCTGTACCACGATGGATGCGGAAATATAGGGCATCACGCCCAAGGCAAAGATCGAGAAACGCTCGAGGGCGCCACCCGAGAACATGTTGAACACATCGATGATGGTGCCGCGCTGCGATTCCATCAGCTGCAACATCGCCTCGGGATTCACTCCCGGGACCGGAATGAAGCTGCCCGCCCGGAAGACGATCAGCGCACCGAGCACGAAAAGCAGACGCGAGCGAAGCTCGGTCATCTTCCCGAGCCCGCCGAGCGCTGAGGCTGAACTGTTCGACGCCTTGGCCAAGAGTCTTACTCCACCGATCCGCCGGCTGCGAGGATTGCCGCCTTGGCACCCTCGGTACAGGCAATACCGCGCACGTTGACCGCGCGAGTGATTTCGCCCTGCTTGACAATCTTCACGCGCTTGGCGCCGGAGCCGACCATGCCAGCCGCCTTCAGCGTCGCCAGATCAACCAGATCGCCGTCGAGTTTGTCCACGCGATAGAGCATCACTTCGGCCGCATCAGCAGACTTCTTGGAGCGAAATCCGATTTTCGGCAGACGACGCTGCAAGGGCATCTGTCCGCCCTCGAATCCAGCCTTCACCTTGCCCTTGCCGGCGCGTGCAAACTGACCCTTGTGACCGCGACCGCAGGTCTTGCCCAGGGTCGAGCCGATACCGCGACCGACGCGGCGGGCTTCCTTCTTGCTGCCCTCGGCGGGCTTGATCGTATTAAGTCTCACGGATACATCTCCACTCGTTCGACAGCGTCAGCTTTCGACACGAACCAGGTAATTGACCTTGTCTATCAGGCCGCGAACGCAGGGGCTGTCCTTGAGTTCGACGACGTGATTCATGCGCTTCAGCCCCAGAGCCTTGACGCACAGGCGATGACGAGCCGGCGTGCTGTTCGGGCTCTTCACCAGGCGGACGCGAACCGTTGCGCTGTTTTCACTGCTCATGTGACTTCCCCGTCAACTGCTCCAGACTCTTGCCGCGCTTGGCAGCGTAGTCAGCCGGAGCTGCCATGCGCGCCAGACCCTTGATGGTGGCCCGCACCAGATTGATCGGATTGCGCGAGCCGAAGGACTTCGCCAACACGTTCTGCACGCCGACCACCTCGAAGACCGCGCGCATGGCGCCGCCGGCAATGACGCCGGTACCTTCGGAAGCGGGCTGCATGTACACCTTGGCGGCACCGTGGACACCCTGCGCCGGATACCACAAGGTACCGGCATTCAGGCTCACCTTGACCATGTTGCGACGAGCGCGATCCATCGCCTTGGAGATCGCGGCGGGCACTTCTCGTGCCTTGCCGTAGCCGATTCCGACGCGACCGTTACCGTCGCCAACCACCGTCAGTGCCGTAAAGCCGAACTGCCGACCACCCTTGACCACCTTGGCCACGCGGTTTACAGCTACCAGCTTTTCCAGCAGGCCATCACTACTTTCGTTATCGTTCGACATGCTACTCACCTATAGAGATCGAGGGGGCGGCAAAGCCGTCCTCAGAACTGGAGGCCGCCCTCGCGAGCCGCGTCGGCCAGCGCCTGGATGCGTCCGTGGTATTTGAACCCCGAACGATCAAACGCAACCCGGTCTACTCCGGCCGCCAGGGCCAGCTTGGCAATCGCCTTGCCGACCGCAGCCGCAGCGGCCTTGTTCTTGGTTCCGGTCAGGCCCTCACGGACCTCCTTTTCGAGCGTCGACGCTGCCGCCAACACACCGGATCCGCCAGCCGCGAAAACCTGGGCGTAAATATGCTGCCCACTGCGGTGTACGGTCAGCCGTGGAACCATCAGTTCCCGAATCCGATGCCGTGTCGATTGCGCTCTGCGCAGTCGCGCTTCTTTCTTGTCCACTTTGGCCATGACTATTAATGTCCTTGCATGAAACCGGGCCCAGACCGAGATCAGGCCTTCTTCGCTTCCTTGAGCGTGATCTTCTCGCCGCTGTAACGCACACCCTTGCCCTTGTAGGGTTCAGGCGGACGGAACGCGCGAATCTTCGCAGCCACCTGACCGACCGCCTGCTTGTCGGCGCCCTTGATCAGAATTTCAGTCTGAGTCGGAGTCTCGACGCTGACGCCCTCAGGCACCTTGAACAACACCGGGTGCGAGAAACCCAGGGTCAGATTGACATCACGACCCTGCATGGAGGCGCGATAACCGACGCCGACCAGTTCCAGCTTGCGCTCATAACCGGCAGAGACACCCGTCACCAGATTGGCAAGCAAGGCCCGCACGGTACCGGCGATGGCGTCATTCGCCAGATCAGCAGGACTGACATTGACCTGGGCGCCGTCCACATTGACGCTGACGCCCGCCGGCTGCGCAATCGACAAGGTGCCCTTCGGCCCCTTGACGCTGATTGAACCGGCGGCCATCGACATCTCGACGCCCTTCGGCAGTGAAATAGGTTTTTTAGCTACACGTGACATGATGAACTCCTAGGATCACGCGACCAGGCACAAGACTTCGCCGCCCAGCCCTTCAGAACGGGCCCTGGCGTCGGTCATCAGACCCTTGGAGGTCGACACGATGGCGATGCCCAGTCCGCCCAGGATCGTCGGCAGACCATCCTTGCCGCGGTACTTGCGCAGGCCAGGTCGGCTGATTCGCTCGATTTTCTCGATCACCGGCCGACCAAGGTAGTACTTGAGCTTCAAGCCCAGCACCCGCTTGCCCACACCCGCTTCCGAGACCACCACGTCTTCAACGTAGCCCTCATCTTTCAACAATTCGGCAATCGCGAGTTTCACCCGCGAAGCCGGCATCTGGACGCTTGCCTTGCCCATGGCTTGCGCATTACGGATGCGCGTCAACATGTCGGCAATTGGATCGGTCATGCTCATGACGATTACCTGATTCCTGAATTCTTACCAGCTGGCCTTGCGCAGACCCGGGACGTCGCCACGCATGGTGGCTTCGCGGAGCTTGTTTCGACCCAAGCCGAACTTGCGGTAGAAACCACGCGGACGACCCGACAACGCGCAACGACTGCGCTGACGGCACGGACTGGAGTCACGCGGCAGCTTCTGCAGCTTGGCCTGTGCTTCCATCTTTTCTTCATACGACGCGGTCAGGCTCGAAATGACGGCCTTCAGTTCGATGCGCTTCGCACCGTACCGCTTGGCCAACTTCTCGCGCTTGATCTCGCGATTCACCATCGACGTTTTCGCCACGGGATATCTCCTGAACAGCGCGATCAGTTACGGAACGGGAAGCCAAAGGCCTCCAGAAGCGCTTTCGCCTCCTGGTCAGTCTTGGCCGTGGTGGTGACGCAGATGTCCATGCCGCGAATCGCGTCGACCTGGTCGAAATCGATTTCGGGGAAGATGATCTGCTCTTTCACACCAAAGTTGTAATTGCCGCGCCCGTCAAAGGCCCGGCCCGAGAGGCCGCGAAAATCGCGTACACGCGGGAGTGAAACATTGACCAGGCGATCGAGGAACTCGAGCATCTGACGACGACGCAGGGTCACCTTGCAGCCAATCGGCCAGCCGTCGCGAATCTTGAAGGCGGCGATGGACTTCTTGGCCAAGGTGGTCACCGGCTTCTGGCCGGCAATCTTGGTCATGTCCTCGACAGCATTTTCAAGAATCTTCTTGTTGCCGACAGCTTCGCCCACGCCCATGTTGAGCGTGATCTTGACCAGACGCGGCACCTGCATCGGGTTGCTGTAGCCGAATTTCTCAACCAGCTTCGGCACTACAGTCTCACGGTAAAACGATTCGAGTCTCGCGCTCACGGTCAGCCTCTCAAACTATATCGATGACTTCGCCCGTGGAGCGGTACACGCGGACCTTGTGCTCCACACCGGCGTCGTTCTTGACGGTCTTGAAACCGACCTTGTCGCCCTTTTGGGTCTTGGGATTCAGCAGCATCACGTTGGACGCGTCGACCGCAGCCTCACGCTCGATGATTCCGCCCGGCTGGTTGGCCTGGGGATTCGCCTTGGTGTGACGCTTGACGATGTTCACGTTCTCAACATAGACGCGGCCTTCCGTAGTGACGCGCGTGACTGCGCCCTTGCGGCCTTTGTCCTTGCCTGCGATCACCACCACCTGATCGCCTTTACGAATACGGTTCATAACCAACCCCTCAAAGCACTTCAGGAGCAAGCGACACGATCTTCATGAACCGTTCCGACCGCAGTTCACGGGTCACGGGTCCAAAGATGCGAGTGCCGATCGGCTCAAGCTTGTTGTTCAACAAAACGGCGGCATTGCCGTCGAAGCGCACCAGCGAGCCGTCGGCACGACGCACACCCTTGCGGGTACGCACAACCACGGCATCGTAGACCTCGCCCTTCTTCACCTTGCCACGCGGAATGGCCGCGCGCACGGAGACCTTGATCACGTCACCGATGTTGGCGTACCGGCGCTTGGATCCACCCAGCACCTTGATACACATCAGTTCCTTCGCGCCACTGTTGTCGGCCGCGGCTAGCGTGCTCTGCATCTGGATCATGAGATGGTCTCCTCTTACTCGCCAGCGCGCCGGACGATTTCGGTGACCGCATAGCTCTTGGTCTTCGAAATCGGGCGACAGGAAGTGATCGTGACCGTGTCACCTTCACAGGCGCCGAGTTCATCGTGCGCATGGAACTTGGTCGAACGACGGATGTACTTGCCGTACATGCCGTGCTTGACCTGGCGCTCGACCAGGACCGTAACGGTCTTCTGCATCTTGTTGCTCACCACGACGCCAACCAGCGGTCGGGCCTTCTTGGTGGTTTCTGTCTGCTGCTCGCTCATGGCTTAACCTTTGCGCTCGATCTCGGCGATGACGGTCTTAACGCGTGCGACATCGCGACGTACACGCTTGATCTGATGGACCTGGGTCTGCTGACCCTGGCCGCGTTGCATGCGCAGATTGAACTGCTCCTGACGCAGGCCGACGAGCTGCTCTTTCAACTCGACGATCGACTTGGTTCGTAGTTCACTGGCATTCATCACATCACCGAACGGGTAACGAAAATGGTCTTGACGGACAACTTGGCAGCGGCCAGAGCCAGCGCTTCACGCGCCTGTACTTCTGAAACCCCTTCCATCTCATAGATCATTCGACCGGGCTGGATCTGCGCCACGTAGTACTCGACGCTGCCCTTTCCGTTACCCATGCGGACTTCGATCGGCTTCTTCGAAATCGGCTTGTCCGGAAACACGCGGATCCACAACTTCCCACCACGCTTGACGTAGCGGGAAATGGTCCGGCGGGCGGCTTCGATCTGCCGCGCAGTCAGCTGCCCGTGCTCAACGGCCTTGAGACCGTATTCGCCGAAACTGACCTTGTTCGCAACAAAGGCCAGACCATTGTTACGGCCTTTGTGCGCCTTGCGATATTTGGTTCGTGAAGGTTGCAGCATGGCTTCGATACTCCCTTACTTCGCCTGCGTGCGCTCGGCCTTGGTGTCGGCCTGAGGCGCATAGAGATCAAAGATGTCGCCGCGGTAGATCCACACCTTGACACCGATGATGCCGTAGGTGGTCTTAGCTTCAGCGAACCCATAGTCGATGTCGGCTCGCAGCGTATGCAGCGGCACGCGACCTTCGCGATACCACTCCGAACGCGCGATTTCCGCACCGTTCAAACGACCGGCAACACTCACCTTGACGCCGAGGGCACCGAGGCGCAGCGCGTTCTGCACGGCGCGCTTCATGGCGCGGCGGAACATGATGCGACGCTCGAGCTGCTGGGTGATCGACTCGGCCACCAGCTGCGCATCGAGCTCCGGCTTGCGGATCTCGGCCACATTGACGTGCGTGGGCACGCCCATGATGTCCGACACTTCCTTGCGCAGCTTCTCGATGTCCTCTCCCTTCTTGCCAATCACCACGCCCGGACGGGCGGTGTGAATGGTCAGGCGGGCGGTCTTGGCAGGACGCTCGATCTGAATCTTGCTGATGCCAGCCTGGCTGAGACGGCTCTTCAGGTACTCACGCACCTTGAGATCCGCCACCAGGTAGTCGGCGAATTCCTTGCGGCCGGCATACCACTTCGAATTCCAGTCGCGGGAGATTCCGAGACGGATGCCAACGGGATTGACTTTATGACCCATGTTTTGATCCTCAGTCCGCGCGGCCGTCGCCGACAATCACGGTGATGTGACTCGTGCGCTTGATGATTCGATTCGCGCGACCCTTGGCGCGAGCATGCAGACGCTTCAGCTGCGGACCTTCGTCCACGCAGATGGTCTGGACCTTGAGCTCGTCGACATCGGCGCCCAGGTTGTTTTCGGCATTGGATACCGCGGACAGCAGCACCTTGCGAATCATCCCAGCAGCCTTTTTCGGGCTGAACGTCAGCAGTTGCTCTGCCCGTCCGACCGCCATGCCCCGTACCTGGTCAGCAACCAGACGAGCTTTTTGCGGCGAGATTCTCGCCGTTCGCAATATTGCGCGCGCTTCCATGATTACCTACCCGCCTTTTTGTCGCCGGAGTGGCCCTTGAAGGTGCGCGTCGGCGCGAACTCTCCAAGCTTGTGGCCCACCATGTTTTCGTTGATCACTACCGGAACGTGCAGTCGACCGTTGTGGACCGCAATCGTCAGACCCACCATTTCCGGCAGGATCATCGAACGACGCGACCAGGTCTTGATCGGCTTCTTGCTGTTCCCCGCCGCCGCTACCTCAACCTTCTTGAGAAGGTGCAGATCGGCGAAGGGGCCTTTCTTCAATGAACGAGACATGATTAGATGGAAGAGCGT
>JALHRS010000011.1:0-17917 GCA_022841325.1 Lysobacterales bacterium
GAGGATGACGACAGGATCGCCGCAACGACGACGGAAGTTCATGTAACGGAAAGCAAAAAACACCGCAGATTCCTTGACGTTCGGAAAGCCCTCATAGAAGGCCGGGTCCGCGCGCCCGGGTGCTATGGGAAACACGTTGTGCCAGCCAGCGCGCGGCGCCCGGCGGGCCACACCGCGGCCGCCGGCGCGAACAATGCCTGACGCACGATCTGATTTGTCGCGCGCCGGAGCCGCGCTACCTCACTCTGGAGGGCGCCGCGCCGCGGCGCTGCTCTGCTGCGGCAAGAGATCAAAAGCGGCCGCGCAGGCGCGCGGCCCTCCACAAGACCGCTCCGATTCCAGCGAGTCGCGGCCACCGTGCCCGCCGCTCAGCGCCGGCCCAGTGCCTCGAGCAGCGCCTCGACATCTTCGATCCGATGCGCCGCGCTCAGGCTGATGCGCAGCCGCGCGCTGCCTGCGGGCACCGTCGGCGGTCGCACGGCGGGGCAATGGAAGCCTGCGGCCTGCAGACCTTCGGCGCAGCGCAGCGCGGCCGCGCTGTCGCCGATGACCAGCGCCTGGATCGGCGTCGGCGAGGGCAGCAGCGGCCAAGCCCGCTCGCTGGCGCCCGCTCGAAAGCACTCGATCAGCCGCCCCAGGTGGGCGCGCTCGGCGTCGGCCGCGCGTGCCAGTTCCACCGCCGTGACCATCGCCCGTGCCAGCGCGGGTGGCATCGCGGTGGTGTAGACATAACTTCGGGCGTTGTTGATCAGCGTGTCGATCAGCCAGTCGTCACCGGCGATGATCGCGCCGAAGCCGCCCAGGGCCTTGCCCAGCGTGCCCATCCAGATCGGCACCTCGGCCACGCCCAGACCCGCGGCAGCGCAGGCACCACGACCCTGTGGACCGAGCAATCCCAGACCATGCGCCTCATCGACCATCAACGCGGCCTGCTCGCGCGCCGCCAGCGTCGCCAGTTCGGCCAGCGGCGCGATATCGCCGTCCATGCTGAACACGGCATCGCTGACCAGCAGTGCCCGCCGCTGTGGCTGGGACTGCAACAGGCTGGCTGCGGCAGCGGCATCGCCATGGGCATAGCGACGCAGATCGGCGCCAGCGAGTCGGGCGCCATCGAGCAGACAGGCATGGTTGAGCTTGTCCTGCACGCACAGATCATGGCGATCGAGCACGGCGCCGAGCGTGCCCAGCGCGGCCATGTAGCCGGTCGAAAACAGCAGCGCCCGCGGAAAGCCGATCCAGTCCGCAACCGCCTGTTCCAGCGCCTCATGGTCATCGCGATGACCACCGAGCAGATGCGAAGAGCGCGCGCCCACGCCGGCGCGGGCGGCGGCGATGAGGGCCTCGATCAGGCGCGGATGCCCGGCCAGACCCAGATAATCGTTGCTGCCAAAGTCGACGAGTTCGCGGCCGTCAAACTGGATATGGCCGGGTCGACTGGCCTGCGCGGCGTGCAGGCGTCGCTGGAGGCTGGATTGCAGCCGCTGCTGCTGTTGCTGGCGCAGGCGCGCCGCGAAGTCCGGGCGTGGGCTCGGATTCACGCGGATCGGTGCCGGCGAGCGGCATCTGGATTGCGCTGGTGGTATCCGAATCGAGAGCGGCGGCGAAGGCGCGCCGCCCTCCGAAAGCCGGGGACGCGACTCATCGGCTCAGCTGCAGCGCTCGGCGCGTTCGGCGCACGCGGATGCAGCGACGGTGGCCTCGCCCGCAACCGCGCCGAGTCCCACCAGCCCCAGCCGCTCGAACAACTGCCGGTCGGCCTCGACTTCCGGATTGCCGGTGGTGAGCAGTCGCTCGCCGTAGAAGATCGAGTTGGCGCCGGCCAGGAAACACAGCGCCTGCAGTTCGGCACTCATCTGCTCGCGACCGGCCGACAGCCGCACCACCGAGGCCGGCATGGCGACGCGCGCCACCGCGATGGTGCGCACGAATTCGAAGCTGTCGAGCTCGGCGGCATCGCCCAGCGGTGTGCCCGCGACCCGTACCAGCTGATTGATCGGCACCGATTCAGGATGGCGCGGCAGCGTCGCCAGCGCGTGCAGCAGACCGACCCGGTCGCTGCGCGCTTCGTTCATGCCGACAATGCCGCCGCAGCAGACCTTCATGCCGGCATCGCGCACCGCGCCCAGCGTTTGCAGACGGTCGTCGAAGGTGCGGGTGCTGATGATCTCGCCATAGTACTCGGGGCTGGTGTCCAGATTGTGGTTGTAATAGTCGAGGCCGGCGTCGGCCAGCTTGCGGGCCTGATCGGCGCGCAGCATGCCGGCGGTGACGCAGGTTTCCAGCCCCAGCTCGCGCACGGCCTCGACCATGGCGATGACGGCATCCAGATCCTTGTCGCGCGGACTGCGCCAGGCAGCGCCCATGCAGAAGCGGGTGGCACCGGCGGCCTTGGCCTGCGCCGCGTGCTCGCGCACGGTGGCCAGCGGCAACAGCCGTTCGACCTCAAGCCCCGTCTTGAAATGCGCGCTCTGCGGACAGTAGGCACAGTCCTCCGGGCAGGCGCCGGTCTTGATCGAGAGCAGCGTCGAAATCTGCACCTCGCGCGGATCGAAATGCTGCCGATGCACGCTGGCTGCCTGGTGCACCAGATCCAGCAGCGGCTTATCGAACAGTGCGGCCAGTTCCTCGCGGGTCCAGTCGTGGCGGATGCTGCTCATGGGCGGGGCTCGGGTCTGCGGACAAGGGCGCGATTCGACGGCATGGGGAGCGGGGAGTCAACTGCGGGGAACGGGAAAGGGGGCAGGGGGCACGGGAAGAGCTGTGCTTTGTGCTGTGGTGGGTTCGGACTCGTCCGAACGCTTCTGGATTTCAGGCCAACAGCGTCCAGACAAGTCTGGACCGACAGATCCCTCAGGTCCCAGGCAACAGTGGGTCAGCCTTTCCCGTGCCCCGTGCCCCGTGCCCCGTGCCCCGTGCCCCGTCTAGACTCCAGCCATGCCCTTCGCCGCCAGCCTTTCCCGCCTGATCGAACGTTGCAGCGATCTACTGCTGGCGCCGGCCTGTGTGCTCTGCGGTGCGGAAGCGGCCGGGTCGCGACTGTGTGCGGACTGTGTGGCACTGCTGGAGCACAGCGGGCCGGCCTGCGCGCGTTGTGCCGAGCCCTTGCCGATGGCCACGCCGCTGTGTGGCAAATGCCTGCAACGGCCTCCGGCTTTCGATGCTGCCTGGGCCGGCTTCATCTATCGCGCGCCTTTCGATCATCTGGTGCAGCGACTGAAATTCAACGATGCCTTGTCGGTCGGCCGGGCGCTGGCGCCGATCTGGAGTGCCGCACTGCGTGCGCGCCTGCAGGCGCCGGATGCAATCCAGCCGCAGGCGCTGATCCCGATTCCGCTGCACCGCTCGCGGCTGCGCCAGCGCGGCTACAACCAGGCGTTCGAACTGGCCCGGGATCTCGGCGCCGAACTGGAATTGCCGGTGTTGCCGCAGGCGCTGCTGCGCACCCGGGCGACGGCTCCGATGCCGGGATTGGATTTGCCCACGCGGCGGCGCAATATCCGCGGCGCCTTTGGGCTGGGTCAGGCGGCACTGCCGCAGCGCGTGGCCCTGATCGACGACGTCATGACCAGCGGCTCGACCTTGAACGAAGCGGCGAAGACGCTGAAACGTGCTGGCGTGGAGCGGGTCGAGGTCTGGGTGCTGGCACGTCGGCCATAGCGACCAGCGGGAAGTCGGGACACGGGGCACGGGGCACGGGGCACGGGAAGAGCATCCCTTGGTGCTGGTGTGGCTGGTTCAGAGCGGCCTTTAGGAGGGACGCGCGCCTGCGCGGCCGCTCTTGATCCGAGTGAAGGAAAAGAGCGGCGCCGCAGCGCGGCGCCCTCCACGGCAACGGCCTGCTCACCATGAACCCGAGCCGTAAATCCCTGAGGCGTCATTGCGAGGAGCGCAGCGACGAAGCAATCCAGTGCGTTGCCGCACACCGCCGGATTGCTCCCCCCGGATCAAGTCCGGGGTCGCAATGGCGCCGGTTTGCGCTTCTGTAGGTCCAGACTTGTCTGGACGCTGTTGGCTTGGCGCTTGAGAAGCGTCCAGACAAGACTGGACCTACCAGAGCCCGCAGCCCGCAGCCTTTCCCGTGCCCCGTGCCCCGTGCCCCGTGCCCTCTGCCCTGCCTTACTGCGCCGGCTTGACGAACTTCAGGGTCATGCGGTCGGACTCACCCATGGCCTGGTATTTGGCATGGTCGGCTTCCGGAACGTCCTTCATGTTCAAGCTCGGCGGCAGGGTCCAGACACCGTTGGGATGATCCTTGGTGTCGGCCGGATTGGCGTTGATCTCGCTCTTTTCCGCCAGCTTGAATCCGGCCTTCTCGGCCATCTCGATGACCAGAGCCTCGGGGAAGTAGCCGCTGCGGGCCACGTCCTTGAGCTCGCGGGTATCGTCAGCCGCTGCGCGATGCTCGACCACGCCGAGCACGCCGCCGGGCTTGAGCACGTTGTAGAAGCCCTGGAACATGCCCTGCACCGAATCATTGCCCACCCAGTTGTGGACGTTGCGGAAGGTCACGACCAGATCGGCCGAGCGGTCTTCGCCAAAATTCGGCGCGCTCATGTCGAACTCGAGGACCTCGGCGCTGCCATAGGCATCCGGGTTGCCAGCCAGCTTGTCGCGGAAACCCTGGTTGCTCTTGGTGTAATACTCCTTGGCGCGCTCGTTGCTGACGCTCTCGGGATTGATGATGGCGGCAACGTAGCTGCCCTCATCCTTCAGCGCCGGCGCCAGGATTTCGGTGTACCAGCCGCCGCCCGGGGTGATCTCGATCACGCGCTGACCGCTGTTCAGACCAAAGAAGGCCAGCGTTTCCCTGGGATGACGGAAGCCGTCGCGGGCCACGTTGGCCGGATCGCGCTGGGCGCCGGCGATCACGCCGTCGAGCTTGGCCAGGAATTCAGGCGAGGACACGGCCATCGGCGGGGTCACCGGTGCCGGTGCGGGAGCCGGTTCCGTGGCCGGTGCCGGTGCCGGCGCAGCGGCCTGCTGCGGCGCTTCGGAGGACTGGCAGGCCGCCAGCGTGAGCATCAGGGCGGACATCAGCAAGGTCTTGCGCATGGGTGGTCTCCAATGAGGAAAGAGGTCGCGCGTTGTAGCACAGGGTGCGTCAACGAGCGACGAAGGCAGCCAGATCAGATGGCGTAGCCGGAATGAATGGCGACTATGCCGCCAAGCAGATTGCGCACGCTGACCCGCTCCAGACCGGCAGCTGTCATCAGTTCAGCCAGGCGGGCCTGATTCGGGTGCTTGCGGATGGATTCGGCCAGATAGCGATAGCTGGCCTCATCCTTGGCCACCACCTTGCCCAGCAGCGGCAGCACAGCAAAGGAATAGGCGTCGTAGACCGGCTTCAGCAGCGGCTGACGCACCTCCGAGAATTCCAGCACCAGCGCGCGACCACCGGGGCGCAGTACGCGGCACATCTCCGCCAGCGCCTTGGGCTGATCGGTGACATTGCGCAAGCCGAAGGCGATCGTGACCAGATCGAAGCTGTCGTCGGGAAAGGGCAGGGCTTCGGCATTGATGCGAGCGCAACTGATGCGCTTCGAATGGCCTTCATCCAGCATGCGGTCGCGACCACGCACCAGCATCTCGGCGTTGATGTCCGACAGCACGATCATGCCCTGGTCGCCGACGATGGGCGCCATCAAGCCGGAGATATCGCCGGTACCGCCAGCCAGATCGAGCACCCGATCGCCGGCGCGCAAGCCTGCGGTGGCCACGAAATGGCGCTTCCACAGCCGATGCAGGCCCAGCGACATCAGATCGTTCATGACGTCATAGCGCGAAGCCACCGAGGTGAAGACCTCGCCGACCAGCGACTGCTTCTCGGCGACGGCGACGTCGCGGTAGCCGAAATGGGTGGTTTGTTTGTCCATGGGCCTAGGATACGCGAGAGTCGTAGGGCGGATCCTTCGCCACCGGCGAAGAATCCGCCGTTGTATTGGGATCGAGGGCCTGGCTTGAGCGCGCGGCATCCGCCCTTGGGCGACCGTTGGGGTCCATTTGGTGGAATCCCTGCCTTGGGGCTGCGCGCGTCAAGCCAAGACCGCCGGGCAGGGGTTCACCCTACGCCGTCGGATTCTCCAGATCGTCGACGATATCGCGCACCTTGAACACGGTGTCGAGGAACTCGGGCTCGCGCTGCATGTCCTTGGCTGGGCGGTCCGGATGCGGCATCGGCATCTGGTGGAGGATGGTGCCGGGGGCGCGCGACATGATCAGCACCCGATCGCCCAGGTACACCGCCTCCTCGATCGAATGGGTGATGAAGAACACCGTCGCCTGCTGTTCGCGCCACAGGCTGATCAGCAGATCCTGCATGGCGTAGCGGGTGCCGGGATCGAGCGCGCCGAAGGGCTCGTCCATGAGGATGATCCGCGGCTTCAGGATCAGCGTCCGGGCGATGGCCACCCGCTGGCGCATGCCACCGCTGAGTTCGTGCGGATACTTGCGGGCATCGGTCGAGGAATTCAGTCCGACTTTCTCGATCCACTGCATGGCGCGTTCGTGGCGCTCCGCCAGCGGCACGCCGCGACACTCCAGGCCAAAGGCGATGTTGTCGACCACCGAGAGGTGATCAAAGCTGGTGTAGTCCTGAAACACCATGCCGCGATCGGAGCCGGCGCCGTCGACGGTCTGCCCGAATACGCGCACGCTGCCGCTGGTGGCCGGGTGCTGCGGGGTCAGCCCGGCGATCAGGCGCAGGATCGTGCTCTTGCCACAACCCGAAGGACCGAGAATGGCGACGAATTCGCCGTGATCGGGACGGTCCTCGACCACGAAATTGACATCCTTGATCGCCGTGTACGCACGCGGACCTTCGCCGTAGGTCTTGGTGACGCCCTTGAACTCGACCACATGGGGCGCCGCCGGTGCGCTGACTGCAGGTGTGGCGGCAGGGACAGCAGTGGTGGCAGCTTCAGTCGACATCGGCAACAGACTCCGGGCAGCAAGAGCTACATGATGGCGCGCCGGCAGCGCGGCTACAAATGTCAGCGCAATGCCTCCCCCTCAGGCCTCTCCCAGGGCCACCTTGCGACCGCGTTCGACGTCGACACCGTTGATGACGATCAGGCCGAACACGAAGAACAATCCGGTGCCGAGCATGGCCAGTCGGTGATTGCCGGCGAACACCAGCGTGGCCAGACCGTAGCTGATCGGGCCGATGATCGTCGCCAGGCGCACCGACAGGCTCCACAGGCCGAAGTACTCGGCCACACGCTCAGCCGGTGCCAGATAGCCGATCATGGCGCGGCCGGCCGACTGCGAGGCGCCCATGGCGATGCCGGCCAGATTGGCAGCCATCCAGAACACCGGGCGAGTGGTGGCCGAAAAGGCCAGCAGCACCATGGCGATCCACAGCCACAGCGACAGCATCAGTGCGCGCCGATGGCCGATGCGGTCCTGCACCCAGCCAAAGCCGAAGGCGCCCAGCGCTGCGGTGACATTGACCGCCAGCACCAGCTTCAGGGTGTCCTCGGTATCGAATCCCATGGCTTCGCGCGCATACACCGCCGCCAGCGTGACCACGACGGCAACGCCGGCCTGGTAGCCGGTAATGGCGACCAGCAACCGGCGCAGATCGCGCAGATGCGCGCCCTCGCGCCAGGTCTGGCGGAGCCGGCCGAAAGCCTGTTCCAGCAAGGATCCCGGGGTTCTTGCGGCGCTGGCGTTGGCGCTGTGCTCCTTCAGCACGAGGAAGCTCGGTAGTGCGGTGAGCAGGAAGAACATCGCCGTGATGGCCATGGTTCCGGGCACGAACTGGGCCGCGGTTTCTCCGCGGATCTGCGCGCCCTGGACATAACCCAGGCACAGCGCCAGTGCCGCCAGTCCACCGCCATAGCCCAGCGACCAGCCATAACCGGACAGCCGCCCCAGCGCCTCGGGTCTGGCAATCAGCGGCAACCAGGCTGCGATCAGGCCCTCGCCCAGGCCAAAGCCGATCGCCGACAACACGATGAAGCCGATGCCCAGGGCGACATCACCCGGGCCCACCCACATGAGTCCGAGCGTGCCCAGTACACAGGCCAGCGTACTCACCACCAGATAGGGCTTCTTGCGCCCGCCGGCATCGGCCGCGGCGCCGGCCAGCGGTCCGAGAATCATCACCACCGCCGCGGCAAAGGACACCGCCAGCGTCCACGCCAGCGTCGCCCAGGGCTGGCCCGCGGCCACGGTGGAAACGAAATAGGCGTTGAACACCGCGGTCGACACCACCGTGGTGTAGCTGGAATTGGCGAAATCGTAGAAAGCCCAGGACCAGAACTCCCGTCGGCGCACGCCGGGCAGCAGCAAGGGGCGAAGCGACATGGGTGCGGGCATTCCGGTCATCGACGGACAAGCATGCCACGGAGGGCATGAGGGGACGAGGGCACGAGGGGACGAGGACTCGGGACTCGGGACTCGGGACTCGGGACTCGGGACTCGGGACTCGGGACTCGGGACTCGGGACTCGGGACTCGGGACTCGGGACTCGGGACTCGGGACTCGGGACGGCGTCATTGCGACCCCGGACCGGATCCGGGGGACGCAATCCAGAGGCGCAGCTCCCGAAGCTCTGGATTGCTTCGTCGCGTCGCTCCTCGAAATGACGCGTCAAGACCTTGCGGCATCCGTTCATGCAAACTCCAGCGGTTCCAAGGCGCTCTTCCGTGATGCGTGCTCCGGGGAACGTGCCTGCGGTGCGCACCCTCAGCCTGGTTTTGGACGACCGGGAAGAAAATCCGCGCTGGCGTGTCTGATGGCATTGTCCGCCGGCGTTCGTCGGTCTTGCTCCGAGGTGTTCCATGATCAAACACATGTTCCCGGTGGCTGTCGTTCTTGCCGTCTTGTCTCTGGCCGCCTGCGAGCGCGGATCGGCCCCTGCCGCCCCCGCGGCAGTCACGACGCCGATATTGCAGGTCTATCAGGTGCCCCCAGAGCGGCTGACAGCGCTACGTCAGGCTTTGGGAGCTGCGCTGGAGGGCGCGGCCAGCGTGTCTATGCTGCCGCCCGACAAGCTGATGGTGCTCGCGCCAGCGCCGTTGCAGTCCTCGATTGCAGACAGCCTGAAGTCCATGGTCGAATCCGGAGCGCAGGCGGTGGCGGACCCCGGGCCGATTCGCCTGACTCTGTGGATAGTGGATGTAGCCGACGACGCCAGTCCCGACGCGAGACTCGCTGCCCTGGACAGCACCTTGGCGCCTCTGCGTCAGGCTCTGGCAGCTCCCGGCTTTGTGCTGCGTTCGCAACTGGTGCTGACAGCCAGCGCCTCCGATTTCGATACCCACTCGGCCGAGGATGGTCAGGCCCAGATGCGCGTGCGCCTGGCTAACATCGAAGGTGGGGTCAATACAGATCTTCGGATCAACAGTGATCGCATGACACTCGGCACCCATACGCGGCTGAAGTTCGGTGAGACGGTCGTACTGGCCCAGGCCACACCCAATGAGGACGGCGGCGATCGAGTACGGCTGATGCTGGTTCGCGCCGATCTCGCCGATTGAGCGGCAGCCAGCAGCCGCCGTGGCCATCTCCGAAGCCGAACTGCTGGCGGCTTTCCGTCGCCTGCAGAAGCCGCTGTACAACGTGCTCTACCGCTGGCTGTGGCAGGCGCAGGATTGCGAGGATCTGATGCAGGACGCCTTTCTCAAGGTCTGGGACCAGCGCCAGGTGTTGCAGGTTCAGAACCTGGATGCGCTGATCTACGCCAGCGCCCTGAATCTGGCCAAGAACCGCCTGCGCTGGCGCTCCCTGTGGCGCTTTGGCGAACTGTCACCGGAAACACCCGCCGAGGATGGCGAGAGTCCGCAGGCACAGGCCCACCGGCAGCAACGCGAGCAGGCCCTGAAGCGGGTGCTCGATGGATTCGATCGGGACAGTCGCAATCTGGTGCTGCTCAGTGAATGCGCTGGACTCAGCACCGAGGAGCTGGTCACGGTGTTCGAGTGGCCAGCCGGCACCGTGGCTTCGCGCAAGCATCGGGTGCTGGCGCGCCTGCGCACGGAACTTGCCGCGCTCGGCTTCGCCGAGACCGAAGCGCCTCGAAGCGACGGTCCACCCGAAGCTGAAGCGATTCGAGGAGAACAAGCATGAGCGATCTCAGGTCGTGGTTGCCACCATTGACACCCTCCGCCCAGGGCTACGCGCGTCTGGCGAGCGCGCTGGAGCGGCGCCGCGAACGTCGTGTCATCGGTGCCGAGCGTTGGCGCCTGGCCTCGATCTGCGCGGGTCTGGCGGTCGTTGCGGTCGCTTTGCTGAACACGCTGCGCTTGCCCGATCCGATGCGGCGCGAACAAGCGGCCATCAGTGCCAATCTCGAACAGGCGCTGGCGAATCCGGCCATGGATCTGGCGATCAGCGATGGCGCAGCGATTGCCGTACCGATCGCCGCCCCCAACGTCCGCTTCTACTGGGTGGCGGTCGCCACCGGCGAGAACGCAAACCACAACAGCAGCAGCCCCAGCCCCAGTCGATAGAGGAAGAAGGGCAGCATGCCGATGCTGCGGATCACGCTCAGAAAGAAGTGGATGCAGAACCAGCCGGCCACCGCGCTGATCGCCGCGCCCAGCCAGAAGCTGCCGACATCGGTGTCGTTGCCGGCTTTCATCAGCTCCATCACGCCGTGCAGGCCCGCTGCCGCGGTGATCGGCACGGCCAGCAGGAAGGAGAAGCGCGCTGCGGCCTGACGTTCCAGTCCGAGGAACAGCCCGGCGGTCATGGTGATGCCCGAACGCGACACGCCTGGAATCAGCGCCAGTGCCTGGGCGCAGCCGACCACCAGCGCCTGACCCACGCTCAGGGAACGCTCACCGCGGGTGCTCCTGCCGGCGCGGCTGAAGGCGTACCAGAGCAGGGTGCCGAAGACGATCTGGGTGCAACCGATGACCAGATAGGTGCGCAGCGCGGTGGCCCCGGCATCGCCCAGAGCCAGCGCCGCGAGCCCGCCGGGAATGGTCGCCAGTGTCAGGCCCAGCAGCGTGCGCTGCTCGTCGTTCATCGGCGTGCCCGGGCGCCAGCGCCAGGCGGCCAGCGCCAGCGCGATCCAGTCGCGCCGGAAGTACACCAGGACCGCCACCAGGGTGCCCAGATGCAGGCCCAGATCGAAGATCAGACCCTGGTAGCCGGAGCCATACCACTCGCCGGCCAGGAACAGATGCGCCGAACTGGAGATCGGCAGGAATTCGGTCAGCGCCTGGATCAGCGCCAGCAGCAGGACGGTCAGGAAATCCAAGGGGGCATCCGGTCGGGGCCTAAGTGCCCGCGATGCTCGGTAGCAGCGGCGTGCCGGTCAAGGGCAGCTGGCGGGCGGCTGGCCCGCTCGCATCAATAGTGCGGCGGTGGCGGCTCGGCGCCTGGATCGGCGCCACCGGCGCTCTTGTCGCTGTCCATCCGTTCGCGCAGCGCCTGCAACTCGGCCCGCAGTCGGCTGATGTCCTGATGCGCCAGATGCACCTGATCGTTCAGACTGGCCAGCAAATCGTCCTGGAAGGCGACCCTGATCTCGAGTTCCTGGATGCGTTCGTCCATGGCTGTGGTTCCGCGAAGACAGGCTGCAGCATAGCTGTTGCTGTTGTGGGTCCGGACTTGTCCGGACGCTCTCCCTGGGAATGCCGCAGAAGCGTCCAGACAAGTCTGGACCTACCAAAGCCGCAGAAGCGTCCAGACAAGTCTGGACCCACAAACTGCACACAGCCGCTATTCTCTTCCCGAGTCCCGAGTCCCGAGTCCCGAGTCCCGAGTCCCGAGTCCCGTGCCCCGTGCCCCGTGCCCCGTGCCCCGCCATTGATTTCAGTGCTTTCGCCCCCACTTCGCCCTTCCTGCCCCGCCCCCGGATCTGACCTTGAGTTCGCCCACAGACAGCAAGAACGCTGTACCGATCAGCGATATCGGCGAACTGGTCGCCTACCTTGCCGGCGGTGCGCGCGCGCCGCAGGACTGGCGTATCGGCACCGAGCACGAGAAGTTCGGATTCCGCAATGACGATCTGCGTCCGCCGAGCTACGAGGGTCCGCGCGGCATCGGTGCCCTGCTGGAGGGCATAGCCGGCCGCTTCGACTGGCAGCGGTCCTTCGATGGCGACAATCTGGTGGCGCTCAAGCGTCCCGATGGCAGTTCGATCACGCTGGAGCCCGCCGGCCAGTTGGAGCTGTCCGGCGCCCAGCTCGGCAGCATTCACGAGACCTGCTGCGAGGTCGAAGGCCATCTGCGCGAAGTGCGTTCGGTGGCCGACGAGCTCGAGCTGGGCTTTCTGGGCATGGGCTTCCAGCCCAAGTGGCGGCGCGAGGACATGCCCTGGATGCCCAAGGGCCGCTACAAGCTGATGCGCGAATACATGCCCAAGCGCGGCAATCTGGGCCTGGACATGATGACCCGCACCTGCACCGTGCAGGTCAATCTGGATGTGGCCTCCGAGGCCGACATGGTGCAGAAGTTCCGGGTGTCGCTGGCGCTGCAGCCCATCGCCACCGCGCTGTTCGCCGATTCGCCCTTCACCGACGGCAAGCCCAACGGCTTCCAGAGCTTCCGTTCGCAGGTCTGGACCGATACCGATCCCGATCGTACCGGCTTGCTGGATTTCGTCTTCGAAGATGGTTTCGGCTTCGAACGCTATGTCGACTACATGCTCGACGTGCCGATGTATTTCGTCTACCGCAACGGTCGCTACATCGACGCCACCGGTCAGAGTTTCCGCGATTTCCTCGGCGGGCGCCTGCCGGCGCTGGAGGGCGAGCGGCCGGTGATCGACGACTGGGCCGACCATCTGACCACCGCTTTCCCGGAAGTGCGGCTGAAGCGCTATCTGGAAATGCGCGGCGCCGACAGCGGTCCCTGGAATCGCATCTGCGCGCTGCCGGCGCTGTGGGTGGGTCTGCTCTACGACCAGACTGCGCTGGATGCGGCCTGGGATCTGTGCAAGGACTGGACCCTGGAAGAACGCCATCAGTTGCGCGATTCGGTGCCGCGGCTGGGATTGCGCACCACGCTGCGCGGTGAGAGTCTGCGCGGCGTTGCCGAGCGCGTGCTGGCGATTGCCGCCGAGGGTCTGCGCCGGCGCGCCCGGCTCAACAGCAATGGCGTCGACGAGCGCATCTATCTGCAGCCCTTGCTGGAATTCGCAGACGCCGGGATTTCCCCGGCCGACCGCAAACTGGCGCTGTACCATGGTGCCTGGGGCGGATCCATCGATCGCGTGTTCCGCGATTTCGCCTACTGATGCAGCCCCCAGACTTTCCGAGAATCTTCCGGTGAACGAATCCCCAGAATCCGAATCGCTGTCGCCGCTGGCGCAGCTGTTCACCCCGGCCGAAGCCGATGCCCTGTCCGAACTGATGCTGTCCTTTGATGGCGGCATGCTCGATTTCGGTGAGTTGGACGGTTTTCTCAGCGCGCTGGCGGTGGCCCCGCAGCCGCAGAGCATCGAGCGCTGGTGGACGGCTCTGGTCGGGCCAGAACCGGAATGGGAGGCCGAGGACGAACCGGCGCGGGCACGCGCTCTGATCGAGCGCTACTACGCCATGGTGCAGGCGCGGGTGGCCGCCTCGCCTTTCGATCTCGGTCCCGAGGCCATGCCGCCGCTGTGGAGCATGACCGACGATGAAGAGGGCGATTACGACGACGAGGATCCCGACTTCGATGACAACGATTTCGACGACAGCGATCTCGACGACCTCGACGACGACGAAGCCGCCGACGATGACGAGGATGATGACGAGGATGATGACGAGGCGCTGGCTGATCTGGAAAGCGTGCGTGCGCAACTGCGCGCCGCGATCGAGGCCGAGCCTGATCTGGACCCGTCCATCGAAGCCGACTTCGATGACGATGAATTCGACGACGATCAGTTCGACGATCTGGCCGGCGAAGACCCTGAATTTCCTGACGACGACATGGACGTCAGTTTCGCCGTCGGTGAAACCTGGCTCAGCGGCTTTCGCTATGCGCTGTCGCTGCAGGCCGATGACTGGCGCAAGGTGATCGAAGCCGAGCCGCCACTGGCGTGCTGGCTGGACGCCCTGTGGCGGGCGGCCGACAGCGTGCAGGGCGATGGCGGTTCCAGCGGCGTGCTGCCGGCGATGGCGCCCGAGGCTGCAGCGCCCGAAGACGCCGGCTTTCTGGCCCTGGAAGCGGCGCTGCGTCAGAGCAGTGAGCGTCAGGAAGCGCTGCAGCTGGATGAGGATCAGTTGCTCAACCTGTTGCCGCTGATCCTGCATCAGCTCTGGCGGCGTCACCGCGACGGCGCCGAATCGGTGTCGGAGGCCTTGCAGGAGGACACTCAACTGGCGTTGCTCAACAGCGAATACCAGTTGCGTGACGAGCTCGACGAACTGCTGAAGATCCATGCCGTGCCCGCTGGCGGCATGACTCTGGAGCAACTGGATGGCCTGTGGACGGCGCAGCGCGCCGCCGGCCTCGAGGTGTCTCCCTTCGATCGCCTGGAACGCATCTGCGGCAAGGACAAGGTCTGGGAGTCGGCCGACGAGGCCCGCGAGATCATGCAGGCCCTGCTGGCCTACTGGCACCAGATCGGCGAGCGCCTGCTGCGCAAGCCCAGTCCAGACGATCCGGGTTGTTTCCCGCATATCGAGATGCCCGCCGACTTCGACCAGGCGCATCCGCCGAAAACCGCCATCGGGCGCGAGTTCGCGCTGAGTTTCCTGGCGGCCATCGAGGACTTCCCGCGTTCTGCCAAATTGCTGTTGATGGACCCGGAAGCCAAGCATTGGCTGGCGCCCTTCGAGGCCATCGCCGAAGGCAAGAGTCTGGAGAAGCGTGGCGCCCGGCTGGACTTCGAGGAGCGCATGGGGTTGATCGCCGAGCTGCCCGAGTGCATCGCCGGCCTCGGCAGCTTCTGGAACGCCGCCGGCGGTGTCCGGCCACAGCCGCCGGCGCGCGCCGAATCGCTGCCCGGACGCAACGACCCCTGTCCCTGCGGCAGCGGCAAGAAATACAAGAAATGCCACGGAGCGCCGGAGCGGCTGAACTGAACGGGCGGCCGATGCGATGGCCGGCCTTTTCGGGCAAGGGCGAACTCACGCGGAGACGCGGAGGCCGCGGCGCATGGTTGTCCTCAGGAGCCCTGCCGCATGACTGAACTGCTGGTGGTCCGCCATGGCCAGGCGGGGCCGACGCCGGAAAACTACGACCAGCTCTCGCCGCTGGGCCATGCCCAGGCCGAGCGCCTGGGGCGCTGGCTGCTGGATCACGGGCGCCAGTTCTCGACGCTGGTGGTGGGACGCATGCGTCGCCAGAGTGAAACCCTGGATGCCATTCGGGCGGTCTACGCGAACGCCGGAATCGGCTTGCCGGAGACGGTCACACTGGCCGGGCTGGATGAGTACCGTTTTGCCGACATGTTGCGGGCTTTCGCCGCGATGGAACCCGAGCATGCCGATCTGCAGCGCGCCCAACAGAATCCTGGCGACCGTCGTTTCTGGATTGGTCTGCTGCGGACGACACTGGCAGCCTGGTCCGCTGGGCGACTGCCCGGCGCGCCCGAGAGCTATGCCCAGTTCCAGGCCCGCGCGCGGGCGGCGCTGGCGGAGATCGAACAGCGCCTGCCCGCCGGTCCGGTGCTGGCAGTCAGCTCGGGCGGGGTCATGAGTCAGCTGGCCCAGCAGGTGCTCGGCTTCGACGACGGCACCGCCATCGACATCAATCTGCAGCTGATGAACACCTCGGTATGCGAATACCGGCTGACCCGATCCGGGCTCAAGCTGGCCAGTCTCAACACCCTGCCGCACTTGAGCGCCGTCGCCGATCGTGAGCTGCTGACGCTGGTCTAGCCAAGAGCGCATCTTCGCCGCAGGCCGAGGCTGCCGCGCAGCGGCTCCCCGGCGCCTCATGATGGCCTCTCCGCCTGCGGCCACGCCGGCCGAGCCGGCACGCCAGATCAAGCAATACGATATCGAGACCCTGCTCTCCAGCCTGCGCCTGCAGGGCGCCGATTTCTCGCCCGATGCCAGCAAGGTGCTGTTCTCGTCCAATGTCAGCGGCGTCATCAATCTCTACGAGGTGCCTTCTGCGGGTGGTGAGCCGGTCGCGCTGACCCAGTCGACCACCGATTCGAACTACTCGATCGGCTACTTCCCCAACGACGGGCGCATCCTCTTCACCGCCGATCAGGGGGGCAACGAGCTCAATCACGTCTATGTCCGCGAGCTCGACGGCAGCGTCCAGGATCTGACCCCGGGCGAGAAGTTCAAGGCCGAGTTCGCCGGATTCGCCGACGACGAGCAGAGCTTCTTCATCGCCACCAATGAGCGCGATGAGCGCTATTTCGATCTTTACGAATACGCGATCGATGGCTACGCCCGCAGCCTGCTGTTCAAGAACGACAGCGGCTTCTTCCCCGGCAACATCAGCCGCGACAAGCAGCAGATCACGCTGATCAAGGCCAACACCACCAACGATTCCGACATCTATCTGCATGATCTGGCCAGCGGCAAGATGCGCAATCTCACCGAGCACGAGGGCATCGAGCAGAATGATTCGATTGCTTTTACGCCGGACGGACAGCTGCTGATCGGCAGCAACCGCGATGGCGAGTTCAGCCGTTTGCTGCGCCTGGACCTGGAGAGCGGCGAGCGCACCGTGGTGTTCGAAACCAACTGGGATGTTGCGGGCGCCGAGTACTCGCCGGATGACCGCTTCCTGCTGGTCTACATCAACGCCGATGCCCGCACCGAGCTCAAGCTGCTGGACGCAAAGACCTACGCCGAGCAGCCGCTGCCCAAGGTGCCTGCCGGCGACATCACCGGTGTCAGTTTCTCGCGTGATGCCGGCAAGCTCGCCTTCTACGTGGCCTCCAGCCGTTACCCCTCCTCGCTGTGGACGGCCGATCTCGGCGGCGAATCCCGTCAACTGGTCTCGGCGCTTAACCCGGCGGTCAATGTCGATGATCTGGTCGAAGGCGAAGTCGTGCGTTTCGCCAGCTATGACGGTCTGGAAATCCCGGGAATCCTGTACCTGCCGCATGGTGCCAGCACCGCTGCCAAGGTGCCGGCGATGGTCTGGGTGCACGGTGGTCCGGGCGGACAGTCGCGCCTGAACTACTCGCCGCTGGTGCAGTACCTGGTCAATCACGGCTATGCCGTCTACGCCATCAACAATCGCGGCAGCTCCGGCTATGGCAAGAGCTTCTATGCCGCCGATGACCGTCGTCACGGCGAAGCCGATCTCGACGATGTGGTCGAGAGCAAGAAGATGCTGATCGGCACCGGCAAGATCGACGCCAGCCGCATCGGCATCTTCGGTGGCAGCTACGGCGGCTACATGACGCTGGCTGCGCTGAGCTTCCGCCCAGATGCCTTCGCCGTCGGCGTCGACATCTTCGGCGTGGCCAACTGGCTGCGCACGCTGGAGAGCATCCCGGCCTGGTGGGAGGCCCAGCGCGCGGCCCTGTACGCCGAACTCGGCGATCCGGTCGCCGACAAGGAGCGCCTGATGCGCATCAGCCCGCTGTTCCACGCCAGCAACATCAACAAGCCACTGATGGTGCTGCAGGGCGCCAACGACCCGCGCGTGCTGCAGGTGGAATCGGATGAAATCGTCGCCGCGGTCAAGGCCAACAACGTGCCGGTGGAATACGTGGTCTTCCCCGACGAAGGCCACGGCTTCCGCAAGCGCGAGAACGAGAAGACCGGCTACGAAGCCATCCTCAAGTTCCTGGACACCCACCTGAAGGGCAAGGCCTCACCCTGAGGCCGCGCCAGTCCCGGTAGGACCTGGCGTCGCGACCGTTGAGTCGCGCCGCCATGGCGAAGACCGGAAACCGTGTCGGGCTGTATGCCAGAAGCCGAACGCAGAGAACGCAGAGATGCGCAGAGAACGCGGAGAGAAGCAGAGCGGATCTGGAAACGCTTTTCTCTGCGTTCTCCGCGGCCCTCGGCGTTCTCCGCGTTGGATGCTTTTCCCGCCCGTCAGCGCAAGGGCTTGCTGG
>JALHRS010000011.1:17927-108790 GCA_022841325.1 Lysobacterales bacterium
GCAGAGAACGCGGAGAGAAGCAGAGCGGATCTGGAAACGCTTTTCTCTGCGTTCTCCGCGGCCCTCGGCGTTCTCCGCGTTGGATGCTTTTCCCGCCCGTCAGCGCAAGGGCTTGCTGGTGTCGTATCCACGGGTGGCGGTGGCGCCGCTATGGCGAAGACCGGAAACCGTGTCGGGCTGTTGCCAGTAGCCGAACGCGGAGTACGCAGAGATGCGCAGAGAACGCGGAGAGAAGCAGAGCGGATCTGGAAACGCTTTTCTCTGCGTTCTCCGCGGCCCTCGGCGTTCTCCGCGTTGGATGCTTTTCCCGCCCGTCAGCGCAAGGGCTTGCTGGCGTTCTCCGCGTCGAAGCTCCTGCCAGCGGGCGCGGTGCCGGCTATTTCTTCAGCAAATCCCGGATCTCGCGCAGCAGCGCCACGTCTTCGGGGGTCGGCGGCGGGGCGGCTGGCGCGGCTTCTTCCTTCTTCTTCAGCCGGTTCATGGCCTTGATCACGAGGAACAGGGCCCAGGCCACGATCAGGAACTGGATCAGCGCGTTGATGAAAGCGCCGTAGCCGACCGCCACTTCCGGGGTGACCACCTTGTCAGCATCCATCACCGCCTGCTGGATGACCCATTTCTTGTCGGCAAAGTCGATGCCGCCCATGGCCAGACCCAGCGGCGGCATCAGCACCTTGTCGACCAGCGCGCCGACGATCTTGCCGAAGGCGCCACCAATGACCACACCCACGGCCAGATCGACCACATTGCCCCGCATCGCGAAATCGCGAAACTCACTCATGAAACTCATGGCTGCTCCTCGCTGATCAGTACGCTCGCCGCAATCTGGCGGCCCCATGACTTTAGCGGCATTCGCGGTCGGGAAGCGAGTCACACATTGATCGCATCCGCCTTCTTCAATTGGCTGGCAGCGCCAGCCGCGATCGGCAATTGCTCGGGTCGAGCATCCCGCCGACCACGGAGTCTGCTAGCGTGCGCACCCATGGACCTGATCGAAACCCCCCTGTTGGTTGCCCCGCCGCCGCGCATCATCGGCTGGCGCGAATGGCTGTCGCTGCCGGAGCTCGGCATTGCCGGGATCAAGGCAAAGATTGATACCGGCGCTCGCAGCTCGGCGCTGCATGTGGTCTGGCAGGAGCGCTTCCATCGTGATGGCGCGCCCTGGGTGCGCTTTCTGCTGGAGGCCGATGGCAGCGGTTCCGCTGGCGTCGAATCCGAGGCCGAAGTGCTGGACGAGCGCAACGTGACCGATTCCGGTGGTCATGTCAGCAAGCGCCCCTTCATCCGCACACTGGTGCGCATCGGCGGCGAGCAGTGGCCCATCGAGGTCAATCTGGCCGACCGTCGACGCATGCTGTTTCCAATGCTGCTCGGCCGCACGGCCATGAAAGGACGCCTGCTGGTCGATCCGGCGCGCTCCTTCGTCTACGGCCGTCCGGGGGAGATCGCGTCGTGAGGCTGGGAATCCTGTCGCGAAACCGCAAGCTGTATTCGACCCGCAGACTGGTTGAGGCGGCGCAGCAGCGCGGCCACACGGTACAGGTGGTCGATCCGCTGCGCTGCTACATGCGTATCAGCCCGGGATTGGCCGAGATTCACTACAAGGGCAAGGTGCTGGAAGGCTTCGACGCCATCATTCCCCGCATCGGCGCCTCGATCACCTTCTATGGCACGGCCGTGGTCCGCCAGTTCGAGACCATGGGCGTGTACACCGTCAACAGCGCCGATGGCATCGGCCGCGCTCGCGACAAGCTGCGTTCGATGCAGTTGCTGTCACAGCAGGGCATTGGCCTGCCGACCACAGTCTGTGCCCACAGCCCCGATGACACCGATGATCTGGTGGCCATGCTCGGCGATCCGCCGCATGTGCTGAAGCTGGTCGAGGGCACCCAGGGGCAGGGCGTGGTGCTGGCCGAGAATCTGGCGGCGTCGATCAGCCTGGCCGAGGCCTTCAGAGGCGTCAAGGCGCACTTCCTGATGCAGGAATTCGTGCGCGAGGCCAAGGGCTCGGATCTGCGCGCCTTCGTGGTCGGCGGCAAGGTGGTGGCGACCATGATGCGTCAGGCCCGCGAAGGCGAGTTCCGCTCCAATCTGCATCGTGGCGGCAGTGCGCTCAGGGTCAAGCTGACCCGCGAGGAGCGGGCCACCGCGATCCGCGCTGCCGCGACCATGGGCCTGGGCATTGCCGGTGTCGATCTGCTGCGCTCGGACCGCGGTCCGCTGGTACTGGAAGTGAATTCCTCGCCGGGGCTGGAGGGCATCGAGGGCGCCTCCGGCATCGATGTGGCGGGTGTGGTCATCGAATACATCGAGCGCTCGGTGCGCCGCCGCAGTCGATGAACGCGCTGCTGCCGTCCTCATGAGCGAGATCGACTCGATCGAAATCCTGGCGCGCGCCGACCACTGGCTGGCGGTGAACAAGCCGGCCGGTCTCAGCGTCTACGAATCCACCTACACCGGCCCGCGCGAAGCCACGCTGCTGGGACTGCTGCGGCGCCAGCTTGGGGTCGATCGCATCCATGCCATCCATCGACTGGACCACGCCACCAGCGGTGTGCTGCTGCTGTCACTGGATGCGCGCACCGCGGCGGAGCTGTCGGCGCAGTTCCAGTCGCGGGCGGTGGTCAAGACCTATATCGCCGTGGTTCGTGGTGAACCGGCCGAGCAGTTTCAGGTCGACCATCCCTTGTCCGGCGCTTCTGGACGCGGCCAGGGCAAGCCGGCGCTGACCGAGTTCCGTACGCTGGCGCGCCTGCGCCTCGCCATTCCGCTGGCACGGCATCCCGAGGCCCGCTACGCGCTCGTCGAGGCCTCGCCCGAGACCGGTCGCTACCATCAGATCCGGCGCCACCTGAAGCACGCCGCTCATCCCATCGTCGGCGACGTCAAATACGGCAAGGGCGAACACAACCGCCTGTTCCGGCAGCACTATGGCGTGCATCGATTGCTGCTGCACGCGCGTCGATTGCAGTTCGCCGATCCCCAGGATGGCGCCATGGTGACGGTGGAAGCGCCCTTCGACAGCGCGTTCGAGCGCGCTCTGGCGTTGTTTGGCGAGACTGGCGTGTAGCCTGGGTTGGCCGTGTAGCAACGTGGTAGGTCCAGACTTGTCTGGACGCTTCTCCATCATCATGTAAAGAGCGTCCAGACAAGTCTGGACCTACAACAGTGGCGCGGGTCTTCACTCTGTCAGGTGTATCGCCGCGCGCTCGCCATGACCTGCCGAAGGCGCGCTTTGCGCTAGGCTTCAGGGCCTCGATCAAGCCTCAAGGATTTCCGATGCGCGCTCTGCTGGCACTGTGTCTGTTCTGTTCCGGCGCCCTGGCTGCGGAGCAACCGATCGCTCTGGCCATCCATGGCGGCGCCGGCACCATCGATCGCGGTTCGATGAGCGAGGAACAGGAGGCCGAAATCCGCGCCGATCTGGAAGCGGCGCTGGACGCCGGTTACGCGGTACTGGAGCAGGGCGGGGAATCCCTCGACGCGGTTGTCGCCGTGATCACGCGGCTGGAAGACTCACCCCATTTCAATGCCGGCAAGGGCGCGGTCTTCACCGAGTCCGGGACCAATGAGCTGGATGCCTCGATCATGGACGGCGCGACCCACAACGCCGGCGCCGTCGCCGGCCTGACCACGGTCAAGAACCCGATCCTGCTGGCGCGTGCGGTCATGGAACGCTCGGTGCACGTGATGATGGTCGGTGCCGGGGCCGAGACCTTCGCCACGGAAGTCGGCGTGGAACGCGTCAAGCCCGACTATTTCCGCACCGAGGCGCGCTGGCAGCAGTATCTGAAGGCCAAGGCAGAGGCCGCCGCCAAGCCCGTGGCCTCGGTACCGGTCTGGCACTACATCGGTACCGTGGGCGCCGTGGCACTGGATCGGAAGGGCCACCTGGCCGCCGGAACCTCGACCGGCGGCATGACCCTGAAGCGCTACGGCCGGGTCGGCGACGCCCCGATCATCGGCGCCGGCACCTGGGCCGACGAGGGCTGTGCCGTGTCGGCCACCGGCTGGGGCGAATACTTCATCCGCCTCAACGTGGCCCACGACATCTGCGCCCGCGTGCGCTACGGCAAGGCCAGCCTGGCCGAGGCCGCCGATACCGTGATCATGCAGCAGGTACCCAGACTCGGCGGCAACGGCGGCGTCATCGTGCTCGACCGCCAGGGCCTGGTGCGCATGCCCTTCAACACCAGCGGCATGTACCGCGCCGCCATCGATGGCGACGGCAAGCGCGTGGTGGCGATCTACGGCGAGCCGTAGGTTCGGGACTCGGGACTCGGGACTCGGGACTCGGGACTCGGGACTCGGGAAAAGGCTAAACCGCTCTTGCGCCGAACCCAAGGGATCTGTAGGTCCAGACTTGTCTGGACGCTCTTTGCATGGTGATGGAGAAGCGTCCAGACAAGTCTGGACCTACCAAAGCCCTCAGCACCGTAGCCTTTCCCGTGCCCCGTGCCCCGTGCCCCGTGCCCCGTGCCCCGTGCCCCGTGCCCCGCGCCCCGTACCCCAAACCCCATTCACCCCCATCTTCGCGCCCTTCTATACAATGCGCGGCTTCCCAGCCTGTCGTAGAAGTGCCCATGCGTCGCGCCGTTTCTGTTGCTTTTGTCCTGGTGGTGCTGTTGTTGCCGATGACCGCGCCTGCGGCCATGCTTGCCAGCCAGTTTGGTCGCCGCTACGGCGCGCTCGAGATCTACGACGCCCAGAGCAAGCTGTCGTTCCGGGTCAACACGCCGCGCCTGTCCGAGCGCCTGCCGCCGTGTTCGACCTATCTGTTGCCACATCTGGCCATTGCCCTTGGCACCGGCGTCATCAAGGACACCGACAGCCTGATTGCCTTTGACCCGGCCAAGCATCCGGAAGCGAGCTTCTGGCCGCAGTCCTGGCAACGCGACCAGACCTTCGACACGGCCCTGAAGAACTCGGTGCAGTGGTATGCGCAGGAAGTGTCCGCCCGCCTGGGTACAGCGCGGCTGGAGCAGAACCTGAAGCGGCTCAAGTACGGCAACGCCGACATCAGCGGCGGTCTCGACAAGTTCTGGATGTCCAGCAGCTTGCGGGTGACCTCCTTTGAACAGATCGACTTCCTGAAGGCCTTCCGCGACGGCAAGCTCGGTTTCAATCCGCGGGTGACCAAGGCTCTGCAGGACGCCATGGTGATCGAGCGCACGGTCGATTACACCATCTACGGCAAATACGGCTCCTGCCCCATGGACGATGGCACCTACGTGGGCTGGCTGGTCGGTTATCTGGAGCGCCCGGGCAAGGTCTGGTACTTCGCGCTGAATCTGGATGGCCAGTCGCTGGCCGATTTCGCCGTCGTCCGCCTGGGCATCGTCCGCGGTTCGATGCAGGAACTCGGATTCATCCCCGCCCCACCGCCAGTCGAGCCGCTGCCAGCTGATCCGGCGGTCACTCCGGTGGCGGATCCTGTCGCCGACCCGGCCACTGCCGGCGTGGCGCCGGTGTCGGAATATCCCTGAGGCCTGGCGGTTGCGCGTCGGGGTAGGCGACCTTGCGTCGCGACCGTCGTGCACTGCCGCTGCGGCGAGAATCAGGATCCGCGGCGGACTGTGGCCAGCAGCGCAACGCGGAGAACGCTGAGGCGCGCAGAGGAGAGCATTTCCAGATTCGCCTTGCTTCTGACCGCGTTCGAGCTCTTTTCATCAACTGGTATCGTAAGTTGTTGATGCGTCATTGCGAGGAGCGCAGCGACGAAGCAATCCAGTGCTCTCGAACGCGCGAATCTGGATGGCTTCGCTGTGCTCTCCATGGACCCATATCGCAAGTTGTTGATGCGTCATTGCGAGGAGCGCAGCGACGAAGCAATCCAGGCTATCGCCGCGCGCCCCTGGATCGCTTCCCCCTGATCAAGTCCGGGGTCGCAATGACGCCAGTACCAGGTCACCACGCAGTTCTTGGTTGATGCAGGTTGCCGTGAAAGTCGTTCAGGCGAGAGCTGTCGCTCCCTCCCCGATGTTCGGGGAGGGCTGGGTAGGGGTTAGGCAAGAAACCCTATGCAACGGTCATGGCACGAGCGACTTTCATGATTGCGAGTGACTCGCAGCCATGACCCTTGGGCCAAGCGTAGCGTGCCCAGCACCAGCGGCCTGTGGCCAGCAGCGCAACGCGCTTCCCTGCAAACAGGCCATACGGTCGGTGTTTTGCCGTAGCGGAGCCGTCACGTAGACCCTGCGGGTCAACGTGACCTACTTTCTTCTCTCTGCGTTCTCCGCGCCTCTCGGCGTTCTCCGCGTTCAGGGGCTTTCCCCGCAGGCGTGCGCTAAGGCTGATGTTGTGCGCTCGCGCCGCAAGGGCGCTCTTACTGGAAAGCAAACGGATCCACGGCCTTAACGATCCGCAAATGCTGGCTTAACTGCGATCTAACGAGCGCTTCGCTAGCGTCTGTGCCATCGTACTCCGACACGCAGGGCGTCGTCGTAATGCGGTAATCGGGGCAGTACTTGAGGCCCGGGCCGGCGGATTCCCCCATGAAACGCTACCCGGGCTTTCTTTTTGCCTGCTGTATTGCGGCCCCCGGCCGGCACGGCTGATCAAATGGCTGCCCAAGGCTGGAACTTGGCCGCTTCGCCCCAATCTATGAATGGTACGGCGGGCCCTTCTCCGCCAGTGTAGAGTCAGCCCATGCGCATACTCGTCATCGAAGACAATCCGGACATCGCCAGCAACATCGGCGATTACCTGACCGACCACGGCAATGTGGTCGATTTTGCCGCGGACGGCATCACCGGCCTGCATCTGGCGGTGGTCAACGACTACGAAGTCATCGTGCTCGATCTGATGCTACCCGGCATGGACGGCCTCGAGGTCTGCCGCAAGCTGCGCCAGGAAGCGCGCAAGCACACGCCGGTGCTGATGCTGACCGCGCGCGATGCGCTGCCGCAGAAGCTGGCCGGATTCGAGACCGGCGCCGACGACTACATGGTCAAACCCTTTGCGCTGCAGGAACTGGAGGCGCGCATCCTGGTGCTGGTCCGCCGCAGCAAGCCGCAGCAGGCGCGCGTGCTGGTCGTGGCCGATCTCAGCTACAACCTCGACACGCTGGTGGTGGTGCGACAGGGCAAGAGCATCCAGCTCAATCCGATCGCCTTGAAAATTCTGCAATGTCTGATGGAGGCCAGTCCCTCGGTAGTCACCCGGCAAGAGCTGGAAATGCGGGTGTGGGGCGAAGAACTGCCCGACAGCGATAGCCTGCGCGTGCATATCCACACGCTGCGTGCGGCCATCGACAAGCCCTTCGACAAACCGTTGATCCAGACCCGTCACGGCATTGGCTATCGCCTCGTCGACCCCGAAGCGGCATCGTAAGCGCCTACGCAGCCGCATCATCATCTCGTTTGCGCTGTTTGGAACAGCGCTGACGGCGCTGTTTGCGGCAGCGGCAATCTCTCTGCGTGGGTATCTGGAAGAGGGGCTGATCGGCGATACGCTGGAGCGTGAACTCGATGCCTATGCCACGGCGTGGTACAAGGCGCGCGACGGAAATGCCCCGTTGCTGTTCGAGTTCTCCAAGATCAAGGGTCGCGTCGTCGGTCCCAACCGATTCGCCAATCAGTCCTTTGAACGTCAGCGCCTGGGCAATGGAGTGCATCGGGTCACCGAGGTATCAGCCGATGGTCCGGTGACCTACAAGCTGGCGGTAAGAAAGGATGCTGGCGTCTGGTTCTTTCTCGAGTACGACATCACCGAAGAGGAGCGTGGCCGTACTCTCCTGATCGGTCTGCTGATCGCAACCGTGGCCTTTTTCTCGATTCTGGCGCTGGCCATCGGTTTCTGGTCTTCCTCGCGGGTGATGGCGCCGGTCGCCGATCTGGCCAGACGCCTGGAAGCCATCAGCCGCCGCGGTCGCCACGAACCGCTGGCCCCGCACTTTGCCGACGATGAAGTCGGCCAGCTGGCCAGCGCGCTGGACGATTACGCCGGGCAGTTGACTGCCCTGGTTGAGCGCGACCGCGAGTTCAACTCCGATGTCAGTCACGAGCTGCGCACGCCGCTGGCGGTGATCCAGACCACCACCGAACTGGTCATGGGCAGCCCCGAGCTGTCTCCCAAGATGCGCGAGCGCCTGGCCCGCATCGAGCGCGCTTCCAAGCAATCGACCGAGCTGATCGCCGCCCTGCTGCTGCTCTCGCGCAGCGAGCGCCAGGGCCCGCAGGATGGCGAGAGCTGCGATGTCGCCAAGGTGGCGGCTGAAGTGATCGACTCGCATCGGCCGCAGATCGGCGGGCGCCCGATCGAACTCAAGCTGGAGATCAGCGCCCATCCCGAAGTGGCGGCGCCTGATTCGGTGATTGCGGTGGTGCTGAACAACCTGGTCGGCAACGCCGTGAAGTACACCAGGGAAGGCGAAATCCGGGTGGTGGTCAGCCGCGAGGGTGTGATCGTCGAGGACAGCGGCGCCGGGATTACTCTTCAGGAAGCGGCAACCCTGTTCGATCGCCATGTCCGCGGCAGCAGTGCCGGCAGCACCAGTGGCGCCGGCCTGGGCCTGGCCATCGTCAAGCGCCTGTGCGCGCTCTACGGCTGGACCGCCGAACTGGAACCCCGCCCCGAAGGCGGCGCCCGCGCCTCGCTGCGCTTCTCCTGAGCGGTGGTGGGTCACATCCGATTCTCCGCGTGAGGGGAAAGCTTGATCAACGCGGAGAACGCCGAGGGTCGCGGAGAACGCAGAGAGAAGCAAAGCCGATCTCAATCGCTCTTCTCCACGTTCTCTGCGGCCCTTTGCGTTCTCCGCGTTCGGCTTCTGACCACAGCTTGCCACGGTTCCCGTTCCTCGCCGCGGCGACGCGACTCCCCGGTCGCGACGCTAGGTCACTTCTACAGGGCCCGCTCCGCCGCCCTGATGCGTTCTGCGGTGTCGGGGTGCGAGGACAGATAGGACCAGCCGCTGCTGTCGACGTCCTCGGTATCAGTCCCTTCGGTGGCGGCGTCGAGCTTGCGCAGGGCCTCGGCGAAGGCCCGCGGGCTTTTGCCGCGACGTTTCAGTTCGGCAAAGGCATAGGCATCGGCGTCGCGTTCGAACTCGCGCGAATAGGCGCTGTAGACCAGCGTGGTCGGCACCGCGATGATCACCGAGCTGGCGCTGCCGACATCGCCGAACATCACCGCGGTGAGCACCGCCACCGAGGCGCCGCGCATCACCGTGCGCAGCACATGGCGATGTTCGAGATGGCCGACTTCATGCGCCAGCACGGCCAGGAACTGGTCGTCGTTGTCGAACAGTTCGATGATCTGGTCGGTGAACACCACGGTGCCGCCGGGCAGGGCGAAGGCGTTGGGGCCGATCCAGTCGCGGAATTCCAGCCGGTAGTCGCGGGCCTCGGGCAGATCGGCCACGAAGCGCTGGAACAGCGCCTGCAACTCATCCTGGCGCTGCGCTGGCAAAGCGGATTCCGAAAAGCCCAGTCCGGCGAGCGACATCAGGGTCTGATGGCCGGCTTCCTGTTCCCAGCTCATCGGCACGGCATAGGCGGCCTGGTCCGCGGCCCAGGGCACGCCGTACCAGATCAGCATGACGGCGGCGAT
The DNA here is from genome assembly GCA_022841325.1 of Lysobacterales bacterium. Taxonomy (GTDB): domain Bacteria; phylum Pseudomonadota; class Gammaproteobacteria; order Xanthomonadales; family SZUA-5; genus JADKFD01. The sequence continues at coordinate 27,477 of JALHRS010000011.1, forward strand.
CAGCGATGCCGCGACACTGGTCAGGGCGATACGCCAGTTGTTTTCCAGCAGATGAACCAGCGCCTCGAAGCCGGCGCGGCTGGCAAACATGGCGTCGATGGCGTCATTGTCATCGCTCTGGATCTGGCGGCCATCGACCAGCCAGATGGTGCGGCGGGTGTTGGCCACGCGCGAGCCTACGCGCGCGGATCGGGCATCGGCGATGATCTCGACGCCCTCGGCATGTTCGATCAACAGCCGCCCCGGCGCATCCACGCCAAAGCGGACCGGCAGTTGCGCCGAACTGACGCCGTCGTACAGATAGCCCTGCGCCCAGTTCACCAGCTGATGTCCAGATCGAACAGATCGGCTGCTTCGGAGCCCAAAGCCGGCGCGCTGCTGGCGGCATCGGCAAAGAACTGATCCGGATCGCCACCGGGCAGGAACTGCAGATGATCGGCGCGATACTGCGCCACGCGAATCCGCGCCCATGGGTAGAGCAAACCCAGGCTGCAGAGGATGGCCAGCGTGTTGGTCATGAAAATCCAGGCCATGTCCCAGCCCGAAATGCTGCTCTTGAAGCGGCAATCGCCGACTTCGATGCCGTTGAACATCAGATTGGCGGTGGCCGCGCGCACATAGACGCCGACGGCGAACATCAGCAGGTAGAGCATTGCAGCCATCAGATAGATCAGCGTCTTCAGACGCTCGGGATCATGGCTGACACCGCCAAGGACGACGTTGAACACGTTGCTGAATACCACAAAGGCGATTGCGGCCCCGATCATGGCCACCAGAGCCAGCACGTAGACCGCATAGAACTGCGAAGTTTGGCAGCTGAATCTGAGGCGGGTGCCGCCATAGCGATGATGCGAGGCCAGCCACTCCGTTTGCAGGCGGGCCACCAGCGGAAAGGCGAGGTAGAGCGTGAATACACTCGCCACCGGGAGCAGGATGTAGTACTTGAAGGCTTCGCCGTAGCTGCCATCAAAACCAAAACGGATGCTGCGCCAGGCCGAATAGCGGGCGCGGAAGGCGAGCGAACGGGTGAGCATCCACGGAAACAGGAACATCAGCAGGAAGGCCAGGCCCAGATTCAGAAAGGGCGAAATCTGCGCCGAGCCCACATAGGCCAGCAGCAGCAGCGCCGCCACGGCGCGACCCTTGAGGATGGCAATGGGATCGGCCAGATACTCGAAGGGTGTGCCGCCCACCGAGGTGTTGCCGTAGAAGTAGCGCTCGCTGCGCACCTTGGCCCAGGCTGAATACACGCCCAGCGTGACGATGGTCAGCGCCAGATTGACGATCCAGATGCGGAAGTACTCGCTGGCCGTGCCGGTAAAGCGGAAGGGTAGAGTTCGCGTGTCTTCGGCAAAGCGATGTGGCAAAGCGGCAAACGCCGCCGGGTCTTCGGCAGAAAGCGACATGTGAAGTCCGGTTCTAGATCAGCTCCCTTCCAGCTCACTGAGCCCCAGGTCGCCTCCGATGGACTGAGGTCTGGCATCCAGCGCCGTAGCGAAACTCTCACGCTGCTCTTTCGGTTGTTCGGGACGGAACACCAGCTTCGAGCCACCATCCAGCCGTACGGTGTAGGAGATGTCGGACTCACGGCGCAGCAGGATCTTGATGGGTACCCTGGCCCAGCCTTCAAGCGCGTGTCCGCCGATGCGTTCCGGCTTGAATTCCCAGGTGTAGGCAGCCTTGAGCGCCATATCCTTGACCCGCTCGACGGGGATAGAGGCATTTTCGACCGTGGCCTCAACGACCTTTCCGGCTTGGTCATAACGCACCAGGGTCATGATGCTGACGTTTTCGCCGCGGCGCATCATGCTCGGCGGGATCTTGGGGCCACGGGCGCGGGTCATTGCCGCGCCAGTGGAGACATCAACCACTTCCAGGTGCAATCCATCTGCGGCCTCGCGCAGCCCGATGCTCAACCACAGTGTGGCTTCAACCGGTGCTGGGACGCCGTTCAGCCGCGCCGGTTCGAATTCAACGGCCTTGATGCGTTCGACTACTGCAGCAGCGGTCTTCGCGTCCAGCATTGGCGTGATCTCGCCGACGCTCTGCACGCGGCCATCGGCATCAACGATCACGGGCGCAGAAATCTGGCTGCGCAGATTCTCGGGCAGTGTTCCGGCGGCCACAGTCGCACCAGCCATGCCCAGCAGCAAGAGAAGTGCAATTCGAACAAACATGGGCTTTTCGGCTCCGATGAGAATCAGAGTTGGGAGACTAACGACTGTTACGCTTGCGCACAATGTTGCGCTTGGTTACGTAGCTCAGCCGCGCTCCAGCATGAAATTGCCGGACGGGTCGCTGGCCGCGATCTTGGAAGCGAGCTCGGGTCTAGGCGGCGGCGCGCTGCCGCGCGGAGCCAGCTTCACGGCAGTGCCATAAGCCAGCAGCTCGGCCGCGCCGGCCATGATCGGCGAGGTGGTGAAGCGCACACAGACGATGCCGTCGGCCTGCAGCCGTTTGGCCTGCATCTTCATGCGATCCAGGGCCTGCTCGCGGGCCTCGGCCATCATCTTGGTGTATTCGGTGATCTCGCCGCCGACCAGGGTGCGCAGTGCGGCGAGGATGTCCTTGCCGATATGACGTGAGCGGATGGTGTTGCCGGTGACCATGCCCAGGGTGGCGATGATCTCGTGCTCGGTAAACTGATCCTGGGTGGTGATCTTCATGCGCGCCTGCTCCTGCCACCGTCTACTGGTCGACGTTGTCCGAATAGTAATCGTCTTCCTTGTTGCGCAAGCGCTCGCCCAGCACCTTGATGAACAGCGCACCGATGCCGATCAGGCCGATCAGCCCGAGCAGGCCAAAGGGAAAAGCCGCAAAGACCCCGACCAGCAAGGCGCCCAGATATACCAGCGCCAACAGGCCCAGACAGGCGTAGCCGATCTTCTCGAAGCCATCCATTGCCATCTCCACTTGCGGCGAGTGTGGAGATTGTAGGGGAAGGGGCACGGCGCGCGGGGGACGGGGCAGGGGGCAGGGGAAAGCCCGGCGTGGCGCTCTTGTAGGTCCAGACTTGTCTGGACGCTTTCTCAGCACGTCGCCAAGAGCGTCCAGACAAGTCTGGACCTACACGAGCCTGGATCTGGCGTCATTGCGAGCCGTGTGTCGGTTCGATACTGCCTATGGGCCATGAACCACCGGCGTCATCGCGACCCCGGACTTGTTCCGGGGGGAGCAATCCAGAAGCACCGTCTCGGAAGCACTGCATTGCTTCGTCGCTTCGCTCCTCGCAAAGGCTCAACAACTGACGGCAAGGGTCCATGCGACAAGTAGCCCGGGTAAGCCAAAGGCGCACCCGGGAGTTGCAGGGCCGACGCCCAGTTCACGTAGCCTGGTGTGCCGCGTCGCGGCTCACCGGGGCTCTTTCGCCAGCGCTGCGCTCTTCGGGCTACACCGGATGCGAGGGCTCAGCTGTTCAGCCGCAGCAACTCGGCATTCAGGGCGGTCGCAAAGCTCACCCAGGCCAGATAGGGCAGCAGCAGCGCTGCCGCCCAACGGCTGACGCGGGCGAAGCGGATGATGGTGGCGAGGATGGCCAGCCACAGCGCCAGAATGACGATCAGCGCGCCGCCCAGCGCGTGCGCTCCGAAGAACGCGGGCGTCCACAGCGCGTTGAGCAGCAGTTGCACGCCGAATGCGACCAGCGCCGATCGCACCAGCGGCGAAGGTCCGCGCAGCCAGACCAGTCCGGCGGCGATACCCATCATCAGATAAAGCGCTGTCCACACCGGCCCGAACAGCCAGTTCGGCGGTTGCCAGACCGGCTTGATCAGCGCCGCGAACCAGGCATCCGGCGGAAAGGCCGCGCCACCGGCAGCGGCAAGAAAAGGCAGCAGCGCCCAGGGCAGCAGGAACCAGCGGGAGCGGGGTTTCGGGGACATCGGGACACCGGCGATGGCAGTTGCGGCGACCCTACGCGCCCGGGTGTGTAGCGGCGGTGGTCGCGCAGGTATCGATGGTGGATTCTTCGCCTGTGGCGAAGGATCCACCCTACGCGGGGAGCCCGGCCACCCGCGGGCCCGCTCTCCCCTTTTCCCTTTTCCCTTTCCCTTTTTCCAGCCCCTCAGCGCGTCAGCGGCTTGTACTTCAGCCGATGCGGCTTGGCGCCTTCCTCGCCCAGACGACGCACCTTGTCGGCTTCGTACTCGGTGTAGTTGCCGGGGAAGAACTCGACATGCGAGTCGCCTTCGAAGGACAGGATGTGCGTGGCGATGCGATCCAGGAACCAGCGGTCATGGGAGATCACCAGCACGCAGCCGGGGAACTCGAGGATGGCGTCTTCCAGCGCGCGCAGGGTCTCGATGTCCAGATCATTGGACGGTTCGTCGAGCAGCAGCAGATTGCCGCCCTGCAGCAGTGTGGCGGCCAGATGCAAACGTCCGCGTTCACCACCCGAGAGCGAGCCGACCAGCTTCTGCTGATCCTGACCGCGGAAGTTGAAGCGGCCGATGTAGGCGCGCGACTGGATCTCGATCTTGCCGATGGTGAGGATGTCGCTGCCGCCGGAGATCGCCTGCCAGACATTCTTGTCGGCGTCGAGCGAATCGCGAGACTGGTCGACGTAGGCCAGCTTGACGGTCTGGCCGATGATGACCTCGCCCTTGTCCGGCTTCTGCTCGCCGGTGATCATCCGGAACAGCGTCGACTTGCCGGCGCCATTGGGGCCGATGATGCCGACGATGGATCCCGGCGGCATGCGGAAATCGAGGTTGTCGATCAGCAGGCGGTCGCCGAAGGCCTTGGACACGCCGCGGAACTCGACCACCACATCGCCCAGGCGTTCGCCGGGCGGAATGTAGATTTCATTGGTCTCGTTGCGCTGCTGGTACTCGACCGAGTTCAGCTCCTCGAACTTGGCCAGACGCGACTTGCTCTTGGACTGGCGTCCCTTGGCATTCTGGCGCACCCACTCCAGTTCGCGCGCCAGCGCTTTCTGGCGGGCTTTCTCGCCCTGGGCCTCCTGGCGCAGGCGCTCTTCCTTCTGGGTCAGCCAGGTGGAGTAATTGCCTTTCCAGGGAATGCCGCGACCGCGATCGAGTTCCAGAATCCACTCGGCGACGTTGTCGAGGAAGTAACGGTCATGGGTGACCGCCACCACGGTGCCCGGGAAGCGCGCCAGGAACAGCTCCAGCCACTCCACCGACTCGGCGTCCAGATGGTTGGTGGGCTCGTCGAGCAGCAGCATGTCCGGGCGCTGCAGCAGCAGCCGGCACAGCGCCACACGGCGCTTTTCACCGCCAGACAGCGTGGCCGTCTTGGCCTCCCAGGGCGGCAGGCGCAGGGCGTCGGCGGCCTGCTCCAGTTGCTGCTCCATGGTGTGCGCGTCGCCGGCGGCGAGGATCGCTTCCAGGCGCGCCTGTTTCTCCGCCAGGGCGTCGAAATCGGCGTCGGGATCGGCATAGGCCTCGTAGACCTTGTCGAGTTCGGCCTGCGCGGTGAAGATCTCGCCGAGGCCCTCTTCGACGCTCTCGCGCACCGTCTTTTCCGGATCCAGACGCGGTTCCTGCTCCAGATAGCCGACCTTGATACCCGGCTGCGGTCGCGCTTCGCCGACGAAGTCCTTGTCGATGCCGGCCATGATCCGCAGCACGGTGGACTTGCCCGATCCGTTCAGGCCCAGCAGGCCGATCTTGGCGCCGGGAAAGAAGGACAGCGAGATGTCCTTGATGATTTCGCGGCGCGGCGGCACCACCTTGCTGACGCCACTCATGGTGTAGATGTAGTTCACGGATGCGCTCCTTGCGGGCGAGGCGCAAGAAGCGCCCGCCAATGGACCTGATCAGGTAGCCGCGTATGCTGCCAGTCGCGCGTAGAGGGGGCAAATGGTTCTGGGGGCGCGGGACTGTTTCGCTGCTTGGGCTTGGAAGTGCTGGCGCTGCCCTAAGGCGCGTGCAGAGGTAAAACGTCAAACGTAAAACGTCAATTGGCTCTCGCGTGCCGGGGCCTGTGGGATTCCCGGTCGCCCCTGGCGGTGCGCTTATTCGCGCAGCAAACCGTGGAGGTAGGTCACGTTGACCCGAAGGGTCTACGTGACAGCTGCGTCAGTCACGTAGGCCGCTTCGCGGCCAACGTGACCTACATTAAAATCAAAGGCGTGCGGTATGTTTGGTGAGAGCGGGCTGCGCCCGCGATGACGGGCTGCCGCACGCCGCAGATCCGGACGCGGACAGAGTCCGCTCCCACAGTTTCCACGCTGCGAGCTCCCGATTGACGTTTTACGTATCACGTTTGACTGCCTGCCGCGAAACTTCGCCCGCCTCAAACGCAAGAAGGCCGGGGATCTCTCCCCGGCCTTCTTGCGATCGAACCGCGAAAGACTGTCAGTTCAACGCCGGCGTGTTCTCGGCAAAGTACTCGTGGTTGTCGGCATTGGCGACGGCCTTGCTTGGCGTGCGCGAGGCCAGGTTCTTGGCGGCGGTCTGGCCGTAGGCATTGTCCTTGGTGCCGCCGTTGACGGTGAAGTGGCTCATCTCGTGGATGATCGTGCCACCGCGCGAGTCGGTGCCGGCGGTCGGTGCCGACCAGAAGGCATTGCAGAGATGGATCACATACGGCTGGGACGGATACACATAGGCGTAGGCGCTGGCGGCCGACGGCGTGCAGTAACAGTCGTAGGTGATGGTGGCGCTGATCATGGCGTTGTTGATCAGGTTGAAGTGGCTCTTGACCGTGTTGTAGCGGCTGGAAGTGTAGCTGCCGAACCAGGTCGTGTAGCGGCTGCCCCGGGTGCCGGCATTCAGATAGGCGGCCGAGTTTGCCGAATAGCTCTGGGCCTGACTGTGGGCGCTGGGCAGTGCGGATTGCTGCGAACTGGAGCAATTGGCATAGGTGGCCGCCTTGGTGAAGGCCAGGTTCTGCCGGATGCCGCCTATGGATGCGTAGTAGCTGGGCGAACGTCCCATCGAATACAGGTCGATCGCGTCGGCATCCACCGTCGCGGCCCCCAGATCCTCGACATGCCCGGTCTTCTCGTCGGTGGCCATCATGTAGCTGAGCTGGCCGTCGAAGCTGACGCTGTAGCTGCCGGCGTTGACCATCTCGTAGGAGGCCGCCAGATTGACCTCCGCACTCAGGGTCTGCCCCGGCGCGATCTTCACGAAGTCGCTGGCTTCCGGATGGCCCCAATGCACGATCTTGTCCATGTAGCGCACCGGCTGGCCCTGGTAGCTGACCGTGAACATTTCGCGCGACATGCCGTCCAGCGGCGTTTCCCAGCGCAGCACATAAACCGCCTCATTGGACTGGTTGGTGATCTGCCAGAGCACGGACTCGCCCGGCGACGCCTTGGTCGTCTGTGCCTTGAGTTCGACGCTCAGCGGAATCCCCGCCGCCGAGGCGCTGCCCAAGCCGCACAGCAGCAACGCACCCACGATCAACCGCAGACTGCTCTTCATCGTTATTCCCCCCACAAAGTTTGGCCCCCGTTCCTAGGAACGGATTCGGTCGCCGGCCGCATCCCCATGCGTTTTGGCGTGGCTGCATTTTCAGCGAAGGTTCAGGGAAGTCAACGAGCCCAATTGGTTTCTGGTGTACCGAATGTTGGGGCATCAGACTGCGTCTGGTTGTCCGTACAAAGCAAGTCGCGAGCGTCTGGATTCGCGCATTTCAGAAAACACTCATGTAGCGGTGCCGGTCTGCAAGCCGCCGCAGGCCGTTCAAAACAGGTCTGCAGTGAACGCTCTCATCTGTAACGTTGTGTTTCGCAGGCCTGATTCTGGCTTTCTCTGGCGCGAATCAGCTGCGGGCGCGTCTGCTGGTTGATCGACCCTGAGCGTCGGAGCGATGATCCTGGGCAAGCCCGGCCTCGGTGCGTCCAGACCTGGCTGGACGTTCTCTGTCCGCAGGTGGCGCCTGGGTGAACACCAGTGCGCCACTGGCGGTACTGCGCAGCAGAACGCCGTCGGCGGATATGCAATCAGCGCGATGCGCGCCTCATATGCCCTCGGTCGCAATATCGCGCAGCGGTCGCTGTGCATATTGAGCTGTGAAACTCTTGGTGTCCCAGACTTCAAACTCAGGCAACCAGCGGCCCACGGCATCGATGTCGATGGGGCACAAGCCGGGTTCGGGGTTTGGGCGCCGTCGTCCCAGTCGGGATTCGATCGCCCGCAGCAACTCGCGCAGGCGCTCTCGATCCAGCTCGCTGTGAATCACCGCCGCCTGATTCAGGTAGGCCGGCGCCTCGGCGCTGCCGGCAGCCGGTGTGCAGTGGCGGCCGGAGCGCGCGATCACGCCGAATTCGTCATCGAGCAGGCGCAGCGCTGCATCCAGTTGCCGTTCGGCATTCACATTGCTGCCCAGCATCAGCAGGACCCGTGGCGGCGTACCGGTCGATTGCGCTGTGCCGGCCACGCTAGTCGTTGTAGCGATCTTCATCCGCCCGGGCCTGTTCGATGGCGTCACGGTCCATGTCCACCCGCACCGCGATCTCGGCCGGCAGCAGCCCGGCGATCGATTTCCAGGCGGTCAGGCTGACACTGCGCAGCGGGAAACGCTGCAGCAGATGCCCGCCGAGCTCATGGGTGAAGCTCTCCAGCAGCTCGTGCTGATGACGGCGTCCGAACTCCCGCACCTGGGCGCAGACCTCGTCATAGTCCACGGTATCGACCAGGGCATCGCTGCGCGCCGCGCGGCGCGCGTCCAGGCGCAGTTCCAGGTCCAGCTTCAGCGCCTGGGGCGCCTGCTTCTCGTGTTCATAGACACCGATCATGGTGTCCACGCGCAGATTCTTGATCAGGATCGTGGTCAGGCTCATGGGCTACCTGCAGGCGGCGACAGCGTGGAGAGATCGCGTCTGGGCGTGGCGCGGATACAGGCATCCTCGCGTTCGCCTGCGACCAGGCGCAGGGCGCCGGCCAGTGCGATCATGGCGCCGTTGTCGGTACAGAACAGCGGTCGCGGGAAATGCACGCTGGCGGCGCGCTCGCCGAGTTCGGCCTGCAGTCGCTGGCGCAGCCGCCGATTGGCGCCGACGCCGCCGGCAACCACCAGCCGATCGCGCCCGGTCTCATCCAGCGCCCGCAGGCATTTCCAGATCAGCGTATCCACCACGGCCTCTTCGAAGCCGCGGGCGATATCGGCGTACTGCGCGGGATCGCTGCGCTTGGCCGCCAGCATGACCTGAGTCTTCAGGCCGCTGAAGCTGAAATCCAGCGTCGGTCGATCGGTCAGTGGGCGCGCGAACCTGAAGGCCTTGGGATCGCCGTCCTCGGCCAGCCTGGCCAGGGCCGGGCCGCCCGGATATCCGAGGCCGAGCAGCTTGGCGGTCTTGTCGAAGGCCTCGCCGGCAGCGTCATCCAGGGTATCGCCCAGCTGTCGATACTGGCCAACTCCAGCCACATCCATCAGCAGGCTGTGACCGCCCGAGACGATCAGCGCGACGAAGGGAAAGGCCGGTGCCGGCTCCTCCAGCAGCGGCGCCAGCAGATGCCCTTCCAGGTGATGCACGCCCAGAGCCGGGATATCCAGTGTCCAGGCCAGAGTCTTGGCCAGGGTGGCACCCGTCAGCAGGGCGCCGATCAGGCCTGGACCTTCGGTGTAGGCGACGCCGTCGAGATCTCGCCGCGTCAGTTTCGCCTCCGCCAGCACCTGGTCGATCAGCGGCAGCAGCCGCAGGATATGGTCGCGGGAGGCCAGTTCGGGGACCACACCACCGTAATCCTGATGCAGCGCAGCCTGCGTGTGCAGCGCGTGCGCCAGCAAGCCATGGTCGGTGTCGTAGACCGCAATGCCGGTCTCGTCACAGCTGGTTTCTATCCCCAATACACGCATGCTTTGATCGTTCAGCCAAGTTCGGGTTATGATTGTGGGCTCGCTAGGCGCCGAGCGCCAGCCAGTACCACCACGGAGTGTCCATGCCCAACGTTAAAGTCCGCGAAAACGAACCCTTTGAGTTTGCCCTGCGCCGCTTCAAGCGCTCGTGCGAGAAGGCCGGTGTGTTGAGTGAAGTCCGCCGCCGCGAGTTCTACGAAAAGCCGACCCAGGAGCGCAAGCGCAAGCTCGCCGCCGCGGTCAAGCGTAACCTGCGTCGCGTCTCGCGCGATGTGACGAAGCGTCAGCGGATGTATTGATGGCTGCGGGCAGGCGCTGAACGCCTGCCGCGAATCAGGATACTCCGAATGCCGCCGACGGCTTGCCCGTCGGTGGCTTTTTGCGTTTTTGGTGGGTCGAGATCAGCCAGCTGGTTCACGGAAAAGGCGGAACACGCGCCGGAGTGCTGGATCGGCCTGCCCAAGCTACATCGACCGTCAACGGGCGCCATTGCGAGCCGCGTGTATCGGCCCGACACTGCGCACGGGCCTTGAACTCGCCGTCGTAGGTCATGTTGTCCGCGTCAGCGGACTACGTGACATCGAGTTGCCTCACGTAGCTCGCTACGCGAGCAACGTGGCCTACAACAGCAAATCAAAAACTTACGATATAGGTTCATGGAGAGCACCTGGTTCGCCATGACATTTCAGGCCGGCCACGAACCCCGGCGTCATGGCGACCCCGGACTTGATCCGGCCGAAGCAATCCAGGGGCATGCCACAAAGCACTGGATTGCTTCGTCACTGCGTTCCTCGCAATGACGCCTCCAGGGTATGTGATCGGCGACGTATCAATGAATGACTGCAAGGAGAGAAACCCACATGAGCCTCAAAGCCCGTTTGATGGATGACGTCAAGGCCGCGATGAAAGGCGGCGACAAGGAGCGTCTGGCGACGCTGCGACTGATCACTTCGGCGATCAAGCAGGTCGAAATCGACAGCCGCGCCGAAGGCGAGCGCCTGGAGCTCGGCGATGCCGAGGTGCTGGCGGTGCTCGAAAAGATGCTGAAGCAGCGCCGCGACTCGATCCAGCAGTTCGAGGCCGCCGGGCGCCAGGATCTGGCCGACAAGGAGAAGGCGGAGGTCGTCGTCATCGACGAATACATGCCGGCACGCCTGTCCGACGCCGATCTCGACGCCCTGATCCGCGAGGCGATGACCGAAACCGGCGCCACCACGGCCCGCGACATGGGCAAGGTCATGGCCGCGATGAAGACCAAGGCCGCCGGACGTGCCGACATGCAGCTGGTCAGCGCCCGGGTCAAGGCGCTGCTGGGCTGAGAGCAGTTGTCGGTTGTCGGTTGTTGGTGAGGGCGGGTTCCTGAACCAGCAACCGACAACCAGCAACCAGCAACCCGCTGCACCGTACGCCCGCGTCCAGACGCCCGGGCGCACCTCGGTGTTATCCTGTCCAGCTCACTGAAGCCCTCCTGCCGATGAATCCAGCCTTCCTCGACTTCGAACAGCCGATCGCCGAACTGGAAGCCAAGATCCAGGAATTGCGTTACGCCAGTCAGGGCAACGCGATGAACATCGAGGAGGAGATCGGCAAGCTCAAGGACAAGTGCCGGGCCAAGACCCAGGCCATTTTTGCCAATCTCTCGCCCTGGCAGATCGCGCAGCTGGCGCGTCATCCGCTGCGTCCGCACACGCTCGACTATCTGCCGCTGGTCTTTGACGAGTTCCACGAACTGAAGGGTGACCGGCACTATGCCGACGACCCGGCCATCATCGGGGGTCTGGCCCGTATCGGTGGCCGGCCGGTGATGTTCATCGGCCAGGAAAAGGGTCGCGACACCAAGGAAAAGGTGCGCCGCAACTTCGGCATGCCGCGCCCGGAAGGCTATCGCAAGGCCCAGCGCCTGTTGCAGATGGCCGAGCGCTTCGGTCTGCCGGTGCTGACCTTCATCGACACCATGGGCGCCTATCCCGGCGTCGGCGCCGAGGAGCGCGGCCAGTCCGAGGCCATCGCCAAGAGCCTGGAGATCATGTCGGACCTGCGCGTGCCGATCATCTGCACCGTGATCGGTGAAGGCGGATCCGGCGGAGCGCTGGCCATCGGCGTGGGCGATCGCACCCTGATGCTTGAATACGCCATCTATTCGGTGATCTCGCCCGAGGGCTGCGCGTCGATCCTGTGGAAGAGTGCCGATCGTGCCCGCGAAGCCGCCGATGCGCTGGGCATCACCTCCACCCGTTTGCTGCAACTGGGGCTGGTGGATCAGGTGATCGACGAACCGCTAGGCGGCGCCCATCGCGACACGCCGGCGATGGCGGCCACGCTGAAGGATCATCTGCTGCGTCAGCTCGATGGCCTGGAGCGCATCGAAGCCGGCAGTCTGGTGGAAGCCCGCTACCGGCGCTTGCGCGGCTATGGCTCGCAGCGCGCCGAATAGTCTCCGTCGTTCTCGCCGTCCAGGCGCCGTGCCTTGACCGCCACTGATTCCGTTGCGGCACTGATCGATGCCATCGAGCAGGCGCTGCTGCCGATTCCGGCGGCGCCGGTCTGGATCGCTGTGAGTGGCGGCATGGATTCCTCGACGCTGCTGGCCTGCGCCGCGCGCAGCGCACTGGCCCGGGCGCGCGGCCTTTGCGCCGTGCACGTCCATCACGGCCTGCATCCCGACGCCGATCTCTGGGCTGATCAGGTACAGGCGCAGGCACTCGCACTGGAGGTGCCCTGCGAGGTCCACCGCGTGCAAATCGATCCGCGCGGACAGGGCCTGGAGGCGGCTGCGCGGGAAGCGCGTCATGCGGTCTTCGAGCGGGTGCTGGGCCCTGACGCGGCCATGTTGTTGGCGCACCATCGTGAGGACCAGGCCGAAACCCTGCTGCTGCGCATGCTGCGCGGCACTTCAGTTGACGGCCTGGGGGCGATGCGGGCGCTGCGAGCCTGCGGCCGCGGCTGGCTGGCCCGGCCCTGGCTGGCGCAGCCGCGTCAGGAGCTGCAGAGGGTGGCGAAAGCCCTCGATCTGCACTGGATCGAGGATCCCGCCAACCACGATCTGCGCCACGATCGATCCTTCCTGCGGCAGCAGGTCTGGCCCGTGCTGGACACTCGATTCCCGGCGCTGGCCGAGCGCCTGACCCGATTGGCGGGGCACGCGGCTTCGGTCAGCGACGAGCTTGAGGCCAGCGCCGAGGCCGTGCTGCAGCGACACGCCAAGCTGCGCGCACGGCAATTGCGCATCAGCCCGCTGCTGGATCTGGGCGAGGCGCTGTTCGGGGCCACGCTGCGCCGCTTTGCCCGGCAGCTGCAGGTGGCGCCGCCCGGATTCCACGAGTTGCAGCGCTTGCGCCGGGAAGTGCTGCTGGCGCAGATCGACGCGACCCCGATCCTGCGGTGGCAGGGTCACGAGTTCCGGCGCTTCCGCGAGCACCTGTATCTGCTGCCGCAATCCGGCACGCTGCCGGCGCCCGCCATCGAGCTGGAATGGCACGCTGGCGTCAGCCATCTGGAATTGCCGGTCGGCCTCGGCAGGCTGTGCCTGCTGGACGCGCAGGACCAGGCCGCGTCGGCACCGACCGCCCTGCAGGTGCGCTGGCGTCGCGGCGGCGAGCGCCTGCGCCCGGCCGGCAAGCCACACCGACGCGATCTGCGACTGCTGTTCCAGGAACTCGGGGTACCGCCCTGGCAGCGCGAGCGCGTGCCGCTGCTGTTCGCAGGCAAGGAACTGCTCGCGGCCGTCGGCCTGGTCCAGAGTGCGCGGCTGGCCGAGCTGTGGCCCGGGCTGCGCGTGCTCTGGGAGCCGTGAGGCGGTGCCGTACCGCTTTTGTAGGTCCAGACTGGTCTGGACCCACCAAAGCCCAGCCAGAGCAGCGGAGCAAGCTCCGCTCTACCAGAGCGTCGGTGTGCGAGGCCTTGGTAGTGCCGAGCTTGCTCGGCAGGAAATGCGGCTTTTCCATCCCCAAAGCCCAGCCAGAGCAGCGGAGCAAGCTCCGCTCTACCAGAGCTTCGGTGTGCGAGTCCTTGGTAGTGCCGAGCTTGCTCGGCAGGAAATGCGGCTTTTCCATCCCCAAAGCCCAGCCAGAGCAGCGGAGCAAGCTCCGCTCAACCAAAGCCGGGCTGATACGATTGCACCCATCGAACTCTGGAGTACTTCGCTATGGGCAAATGGATAGTCGTCATCATCGCCGTGGCGGTCGCCGTGTGGTGGTTCACCCGCGATCCGGTCGAGGTGGCTTATCAGAAGTGTCTACGCCAGGTCAGCGCCGAGCTGGAGACATCGGCTTCCGGCGGCAGCAGTGATCTGGAAAAGGCCATGGCCGATGCGGTCAAGGGTGTGGGCAAGGCCATGGGTACGGCAGGTTGTGAGGCTATGCGCGCTGCCTGCAAGGACAATCGCGACGGCGCCTTGTGCAAGGCCGCGATGGCGCAGTTCTGAGCGCCTAGCCCTCACTCAGGCGAAACAGCAGCAGGCCAGCCACTGCCAGCAGCCAAAGCGCGAAGACCTGTTTGAGTCTTGCCACCGGCAGCAGGTGGGCCAGTGCCGCGCCGAGCGGAGCAGTGAGGATGCTGAGCGAGGCGATGGCCAGTGCCAGCTTCAGGTCGACCAGACCGATGGCCCAGCGCGACAGCGCCGCCGGCGTATCGGCAAAGCAATAGCCGAGGGTGCCCGCCAGCGCGATCGGGAAGCCGGCGGCGGCCGAAGTGCCGATGGCTTTGCGCAGGGGTGCCCCGAGGCGATAGAGCAGGGGCACTGTCAGCGAGCCGCCGCCGATGCCCACCGCGGCGGACACCGCGCCGATGATCAGACCGCCTGGCGCCAGCCAGGCGCCGGGCATGGTCCGTTCGGGCATGGTCGTCGCCTGCTCGGCTCGCGGCCGTGCGATCTGCCAGGCGGCGAACAGACAGAAGCTGGCGACAAACACGGTCAGGGAGCCGCGGGAAATGCCGGCCACCACCAGCGCACCGCCGCTGCTGCCCAGGATCAATCCCGGTGTCAGCCAGGCCAGTGCCCGGGCATCGACACCGCCGCGCCTATGGTGCGCCCAGGCGCTGGCGGCAGCGGTGACGCTGATGCTGGCCAGCGAGGTGGCGATGGCCGCATGCAGCGCGATATCGGCTGGAATGCCGGTGCCCGGCAGCCAGAAGGCCAGTGCCGGCACCACGATCAGGCCGCCGCCGATGCCGAGCAGGCCGGCCATGACGCCGGCAACTGCTCCGATGGCCATCAGGATCATGGTTTCGATCATCGCGATGCGCGCCTTTGTTCAGCTCAAATCTCAGGAATGGGCTGCAAGTGCTTGTAGACTGGAAGTCTACGTTGCGATCTTGCCGAATGGCCTGGATGCGATCGGCCCGTTGCCCTCTGGAGTGGTGTCTTGCGTTTTTCCTGTCTGGTCTTGCTGTTGCTGTTGTCGTCGAAGGAAGTCCTTGCTGCTGATCTGATTGCGCAACGCGCACAGTTCCAGGCGGCCTGGCGCATCGCCCAGACTGGCTCGGACGCCAGCGCCCGTGTTCCGGGGCTGGAAGACTATCCGCTTTATCCCTATTTGCCCTACGAGCGGCTGCGTCGGATTCCGGACAAGGCCGCGTTTGCCGAGATCGAACAGTTTCTCAAGGACTACGGCGACACCCTGCCGGGGCACAAGCTGCGTGCCCAGATGCTGGAGCGCTATGGCCGCAACAACCGGCACCGCGAGTTTCTGGCCCTCTACCGCGAGGATCTCGCGTCGGTCGACCTGCGCTGTCATGCCTTCAGTGCGCGGCGTGCGACCAAGGCCGCCGGCGATGCCGAGTCCGAGGCCCTGACCCTCTTCGCGGCCCTGGACAAGGATCGGGCCGACTGCCGGGCGTTGCTGACCTGGATGCGCGCCCACCAGCTGCTGGCGCCGGAACGCGTGCGGACGCGCATCGAGCAGGCGATAGCCGCCGGCCAGACCGGTCTGGCGCAGGTGCTCAGCCATGATCTGCCCAAGGGCGAGCAGCCCGGCGCGCAGCGGCGCATTCTGGCGCGGGCCGAACCCTCGGTGGCCCTGAACCAGGCCGGCAAATGGCCAGCCAATGCCGACAGTGCCGAAGCCGCCACGCTGGCGTTGGCGCAGTCGGCGCGCAAAAGCGCGCTGGGCGCCGAATCCCGCTACCAGACGCTGGCGAAAAGCCTGCCCTTCGATGCCGCGCAGAAGCTGCGCATCGAGGCCGAGATTGCGCGCTTTGCCGCGGTCGAGCGCCTGCCGGAGGCCAAAGCCCTGCTGGCGCGGGTGCCAGCGGCCGGTTTCGATGACAATCTGCGCGAGTGGCAGGTGCGCTATCACCTGCGGCGGCTGGAATGGACGGAGGCCCTGGCGGCGCTGGATGGCATGTCCACGGTTCTGGCGGCCAAGTCGAACTGGCGCTACACCCGGGGCCGGGTGCTGGAACAGCTGGGGCGGGCCGAGGAGGCCAGGGCCGATTTCCAGGCCGCCGCCTCCGAGGCCAACTTTCACGCTTTTCTGGCGGCCGACCGCATCGGCGCGCCTTACGCGATCTGTCCCGCAGACGGATTGCTCGATACCGACCGGGCTCTTGAGGTGCTGGCGCTCGGCGGGATCAGTCGCGCCCTGGAGTGGGCTGCGCTCGGCGAGATCGATCGGGCCCGTTCCGAATGGTTCTGGCAGCTGCCGCAGCTCGATCCGCAGCAGCGCCGGGAAGCCGGTTTGATTGCCAGCCGCGAAGGCCAGAACGAATGGGCGATCTTCACCCTCAATACCGATGAGCTGATGCGCCAGTACGAGGCACGCTTCCCCTTGCTGTACAGCGAGACGGTGACACAGGAAGCCAAGCGCACCGGCCTGCCGGCCGCCTGGGTCTACGGCCTGATTCGTGCCGAAAGCGCCTGGAATGCGAATGCCCGCTCACCGGTGGGCGCACGCGGCCTGATGCAGCTGATGCCCCAGACCGCAGCCGACGTAACCAAGTCACTGGGCATACGCTCCGCCCCGCTGACCGATCCAGCCCACAACATCCGCCTCGGCACCACCTATCTCAGTCTGCGCGTGGGCAATCTCGACGGTAACGCGGTGCTGGCCACTGGCGCCTACAACGCCGGCATTGGCGCCGTGAAACGCTGGCTCGGCGAGCCGCTGCCGCCCTGGGACCTGTGGGTGGAAACCGTGCCCTACAAGGAAACCCGCGAATACATCGCCCGCGTGCTGGCATTCACGGTGCTCTACGACTGGCGCATCGACGGCAGCCCGCAGCGGCTGTCGGCGATGATTCCGGGCCTCGGCGGCAAGGCCGAGCCGGCGCCGATCAAGTGTCCCTGACGGGGCAGGGGGCAGGGGGCACGGGAGAAGCATTCAACGTAGGTCACGTTGTCCCGAAGGGTCTACGTGACGCTCCGCGTTTCCGAGCAATAGCCGCCAACGCGGAGAACGCAGAGAGGCGCCGAGGACGCAGAGAAGAGCATTCAGGATCGGGCGATCTGCTCGGCACAACCGAAACCAGAATCTAGCGGCGTCATTGCGAGGAACGTAGTGACGAAGCAATCCAGCGCCTTGCGGCACGAACCTGGATTGCTTCCCCCGGATCAAGTCCGGGGTCGCAATGACGCACTCTGTCGCTCGCGGGCAAGGTCGAGGACAGGTGAGCCGTCGGAGCGCCCCAGGCGTAGGCCGGAACCTTGGCGTCGACAGACGTCAACAGAGCCACAAGCCACATGCGCGAGGCGCCCGGCACCTCGGGGTTCGCAAACTCGCGGCCGCCGACGCGAATACCCGCTGGTGCTCATCCAAACCCACGCGCGCCGGAGCCGCGCTACCGCTGGACGCAAAGCGGCGCCGCGGCGCGGCGCCCTCCACAACAGCGACCCGAAACCCTCGGCCTCCGCCCGCTTCGCCGCCACGTCATGGCCTGCGCGCACCGAACCGTTGCAGCTCAATCCGCCTCGACCGCATCGATGCGCTCGCGGCGGACGATGATGGTCTCGTGTTCGCGGTTGCGCAGGATCACCACATCCGGGCCAATCGCGGTCACGGCGCCGCTGATGGTCTGGCCACCGACGTGCAGATAGACGCTCTTCTTGGCGGCATGGGCGGCCTTGAGGGCCTTCAAGGCTTCGCGCTCGAAGCTATCGGCGCTGGCGGGATCCTGGGCTTGTGCGGTCATGGTCAGGCTCATCAGCAAGAGGGAAGCGGCGGCCAGGCGATTCATCGTCGGAAATCCAGCTGGGGTCATAGGGTCCGGCGCGCCGCCTTCGGGCTGATCTGCGCCGACTGAGCGGTTCAGGGGCGCTCATGGATAGGTGAAACGGAGGCGAACCGCGCTGCGGACCTACCGTCCGTCGGAAAGTCTGCGTTTTGTGAACCCACGGACCAGCGGGCACGACCCGGTTTCGCGCCCGATTGCGTGGACTAGCATGCCTTCCTGGCCAATTCTGGTGCCGCCATGCGTGCCTCGCTGCTGTTGCCGTTGACCCTGCTCTGTACCGCCCATGCAGTCTGGGCGCAGACCACTCCGAATCCGATCCTGTTTGTCACCCAGGTGCCGGTACCGGTCGATTTCGCCACCATCGGATCGACTTTCGCCAATCATCTGGCCAGCCCCGCATCGGTCTATCGCGGCGGCGATCTGTGGATCCGCTATGGCGACGGCAGCCTGCGCAATCTCACCGCCGAGGCTGGCCTGGGCATGACCGGCTTTCAGGGTGCCAATGCCATCGCCGTGCGTGATCCGGCCGTGCACTGGAACGGCAGCAAGGCGGTGTTTGCCATGGTGGTCGGTTCGCCCCCGCAGCAGTTCGTGGTGCAGAGCTATCGCTGGCAGCTCTACGAGATCACCGGCTTCGGTCAGGGCCAGACGGTGTCGATCACGCTGGTGCCCAATCAGCCCAGTCAGTACAACAACGTGATGCCGGCCTATCTGTCCGACGGCACCCTGGTGTTCGCCTCCGATCGGCCGCGCAACGGCGCCGCTCACCTGTATCCACAGCATGACGAGTACGAGTCGACCGCCACCGTGACCGGATTGTGGCGGCTGAATCCGGCCAACGGCGAGCTCAAGCTCCTGGATCATTCGCCGTCGGGCGACTTCGATCCGATGGTCGACAGTTTCGGCCGATTGCTGTTCACGCGCTGGGATCATCTGCAGCGCGATCAGCAGGCCGATCAGGCCGGTAATCCCTTTGGCAATTTCGACTGGCTCAGCGAAGCGGCCAATGCGCCGCTGGCGGCCGGCATCACCGAGGAGTTTCCCGAGCCGCGGGTGGCGCCGCCCGGCTCACCGGTCAACGGCCTTCGATTCAACAATTTCTTCCCCTGGCAGCTGGCGCAGGATGGCACCCAGGCCGAGTTGCTGAATCATCTGGGCCGGCACGAGCTGCACGAATACTTTGACCGCAGCTTCGCCACCGATCCCAACCTCACGGAGTTCATTTCCGCGGTGTCGGGGCGGACCAATCCCAATTCCATCGAGAACCTGTTCCAGATGGCCGAGGATCCGACCCAGCCCGGCCGCTACGTCGGCATCGATGCCCCCGAGTTTGCCACTCATGCCTCCGGCCAGCTGGTGCGCCTGGTGGCCGGGCCGGCGGTCAATCCTGACGATGTGCTCATCGAATACCTGACCCCGCGCAGCACCTTCGGCACCACCCCGGCGCCGGATCACTCCGGGCACTATCGCAACCCGATCGTGCTCGCCAACGGCAGCATCGTGGTCGCCCATACCAGCGAGCAGAACGAGCTCGCCAACCTCGGCACGGCCACCGCACCGATCCCGAACTACCGATTCCGCCTGAAGCTGATGACGGCGGGCAGTGGCGGCTTCCAGACCGCGGGAGCCAGTCTCACCTCGGGCATCAGCAAGAACGTCAACTGGTGGAATCCGGACCAGATGGTCAGCTACAGCGGTGAGCTGTGGGAATTGAGTCCGGTCGAGGTGCGCGCCCAGGCAGCGCCCAGTCCGGTTCTGACCGCACCGCTGGCCAGCCCCGAGCAGCAGGCCTTTGCCAATGCGGCGGTGGCGGAATCGACCTTCAGGCAGTTCCTGCGGGCGCAGAACCTAGGCTTGATCGTGGTCCGCAACAACACTTTCCGCGACGATGCCGACAAGCAGCAGCCCTACAACCTGCGGGTGCCCGGTGGCGTACAGTCCATCGGCGCCGGCGGCACCATCTACGATATCGCCCACTTCCAGCTGGTGCAGGGCGATCAGGTGCGCGGCATCGGCGGCACCAGCAACCCCAATCCCGGGCGCCGGGTGGTTCCGCGTTTTCTCCACGAGGCCGCGGCCTTGAGCCACAACCTGCCCAATGCGGCGGGTCCGGAGGGCTCCTCGCCGATCTTTGCCGACGGCTCGACGGCGATATTCGTGCCCACGCAGCGGGCACTGAGCTGGCAGACCACGGCGCCGAACGGGACGCCGGTGGTGCGCGAGCGTTTCTGGTTGACGCTGCAGCCCGGTGAGATCCGCACCTGCGATGGCTGCCACGGCATCAACCGCAATGGTCAGGCCGGGCAGCCGGCATCCACGGCCACACCTCAGGCCCTGACGGCGTTGCTGCAGCACTGGAGCGAGCTCAAGGGCGGACTGATGTTTGCCGATGGCCTCGAATAGCGGCTGATCGGGAACCTCGTCACGGCCGTCAGGCTGCGCGATCCTGGACGGGCAAAGCGCCCGGCCATGCATGAAGTAATGGTGTCAATTGTGTCAAATTGTCGTTAGATTCAGCGCGCGCCAGTTGGGGGAACTGGCGACACAAAACCACCAGAACTCGAACTAGAGGGATCGCGATATGTCGTTCAAGACTCGCCAGCCGCGCACGCGGCTCGTCGTACGCGCACTGGCTTTGGCATTGATGGGCTTCGGCGCTGCCGCCGTGGCCCAGGACGAGCAGACCATGCAGCGCATCGATGTGACCGGTTCACGCATCAAGAAGGCCGAAATTGCCGAGGCAACGCCGGTCAACGTCATCACCCGCGAACAGCTCGAAACCAGCGGCCTGCAGAGCATCGGTGATGTGCTGCAGCAGCTTTCGGGCAGTGGTTCCTCGCTCAACACCAAGTTCAATTCCAGCGGCAACTTTGGCTATCCGCCCGATGGCAGCGGCGTCGGCGCCGGCTCGACCACGGTAGACCTGCGTCACCTCGGCGCCAAGCGCGTGCTGGTGCTGGTCGACGGCATCCGCTGGGTCAATGAGTCCTCCGCGTCCGGCGTCAGTCCGTCGGTCGATCTGAACACCATCCCGCTGAGCATCGTGGAGCGCATCGAAGTGCTGGAAGACGGCGCCTCGTCGATCTACGGCTCCGACGCCATCGCTGGCGTCGTCAACGTGATCACCCGCCGCGACATGGAAGGCGGGCTGGTCAATCTCTACTACGGCCAGTGGGACGAAGGTGACGGCGAAACCGCCAGCGGCGACGTCTCCTACGGCGGCAGCACCGACCGCGCCAGCTTCTTCCTCTCGGCCAGCCGTTACGACCAGAAGACCATCTTCTCCAGGGACCGCGAGCAATCGAGCTTCCCGGTGCCAGGCACCGGCGTCACCCGCGGCAGCTCGGCCACTCCGCGCGGCCGCTTCATCTTTGTCGATCCGAACACCAACAACCAACTCAACCTGACGCTGCGCAACGGCCTTACCGGTCGCCCGGTCTACAACCCGGCCAACCCGGCCTCCGGTGATTTCCAGAACTTCACCAATGCCGACCGTTTCAACTTCTCGCAGTTCAATCTGCTGCTGACGCCGAGCAAGCGCACCGGCCTGTTCGGTCAGGTGCGGGTGGAACTCACCGAGAACACCACCTGGTATCTGAAGACCCTGTACAACACCCGCGAATCGACCAACCAGGCTGCGCCGGAGCCGATCTTTGTCGGACCGGGTGCAGGTACCGGTGGGCTGGCCGACACCATTTCGATCGATCGCACCAATCCCTTCAACCCCTTCGGGTTCACCCTCGACGCCAACAGCAACTTCATCTTCCTCGGCCGTCGTCCGATCGAAGGTGGTCCGCGCATCTACCAGCAGGATGTCGATACCTGGTACCTCTCGACCGGTCTGGAGGGCAGTCTGGATGTCGGCAACGGTCTGTTCTGGGACCTCAACTACGTCAACAGCGAGAACGAAGCCGAACAGGTCTTCTACGGCAGCTACAACATCGCCCGCATCGCCCGTGCCCTGGGTCCGCTGTCCCAGTGCACCGCGCCCTGCGTGCCGCTGGACTTCTTTGGCGGTCCCGGCACCATCACGCCGGCGATGCTGAACTACATCCAGTACGTGGGCGTGGATCGCAGCGCCAACAATCTGGAGATGATCTCGGCCAATATCTCCGGCGATCTGTTCGACATGCCGGCTGGCGCCCTGGCTTTTGCTGCCGGCTACGAACATCGGGAGCAGGACGGTTTCTTCCAGCCTGATGCGGTCACCGTCGCCGGTGAAAGCAATGGCGTGCCCTCGCTGCCCACCAGCGGCGACTACGATGTCAACGAGTACTACGCCGAACTGGCCATCCCGGTGCTCTCAGACACCGCCTTTGCCAAGGCCCTGGATTTCAGTCTGGCGGCTCGTTATTCCGACTACTCCACCTTCGGTGGCGAGAGCACCGGCAAGCTCGGCATGCGCTGGCAGGTCAATGACGATCTGACCTTCCGTGGCAGCTTTGCCGAAGGTTTCCGGGCGCCGTCAATCGGCGAGTTGTTCGGCTCGGCCTCGCGCTTCGATGCGGTGCTGAACGATCCCTGCTCGGGCTATGGCAGCAATACGGGCGTTCCGGCCAACATCGCCGCCAACTGCCGTGCGCTGGGCGTACCGGCCAGTTATCAGCAGCCCAATCCGCAGATTTCGGTGGTCACCGGTGGCAACGATGAGCTGGAGCCGGAAACCGCCGACAGCACCACGCTGGGCTTCGTCTACAGCCCGGCCTGGGCCGAGAACAGCAGCTGGTCACGGCGCTTCGACGTGGAACTGACCTGGTACCAGCACAAGCTCAAGGGCGCGATCCAGGCGCTGGATGCGCAGACCCAGCTGGATCTGTGCGTGGGCACGCTGGACGACATCTATTGCAACGGCATTGTCCGCAACCAGACCGGTAACATCGCCGGCTTCCAGAACCGTCTGACCAACCTCGGTCGCATCGACACCGATGGCGTCGACGTCAACTTCTACTGGACCCTGCCGGAATCGGAAATGGGCGACTTCACCCTGGCCTGGCGCAACACCATCGTCAACGACTACGAGGCCGTGGGTGCGGGTGGACTGGTCGAGCCGCGCGAAGTGGGTCGTGAGCTGAACGACAGCGGCATTCCGCGCTGGAGCAGCAATCTGCAGCTGGGTTGGACCCTGGGTTCGGTCAGCGCCGCCTGGACCATGCGCTACACCTCCAAGCTGGAAGAAAGCTGTAGCGACTTCCTGGATGGCTCGCCCAACAGCTTCACCAACCTCGGCCTGTGCTCCGATCCGAACCCGAACGACGACAGTCTGTCGATCAATCGCCTCGGCGGCACCACCTACAACGATCTGCAGCTGAGCTGGCGTCTGCCGGAAGACTTCCTGGCAGCCACCCTGTCGGCCGGTGTCAACAATGTCTTCGACAAGGACGCACCGATCTGTCTGACCTGCTCGTTGAACGGCTACGACGCGTCGAACTATGACCTGCCGGGCCGCTTCTGGTACGCCAAGGCTGCGGTGAAGTTCTGATCATCTGAGCGCACACAGGCCCGATCCGCCCTGCGCGGGGCGGGCCTTTTTCTTTGGGTGCGTAAACCAGACGGCAGGCAAAAAAAACCGGCCCGCAGGGCGCGGGCCGGGCTGCTGCGTCAAGCGGTGAATCAATGCTGGCGTCGCACCACGGTCATGCCGATGGCCAGCGTCAAGCCAATCAGTGCGAGCAATCCAAACTGATTCAGACTGGGCGCCGGGACTGCGGCAGCGGGCAAGCCGCTACCACTCAGCGCCGCCGTACTGGTGATCGGATTGCTGCCGAAAACCGATGCAGTGACCTGGGCGGTGCCGTTCTGGACACCGACGGCCTGCGGTGAAAAGACCACGCCGATGGTGCATGGGTTCGGGGCCACGCCGGAACTGGGGCAGCTGCCGCCGCTGCGCTGCCAGCCAGCGGGCAGGGTGATGCTGACGTTGGCCAGGGGGTCCAGGCCTCGGAAGCCCGGAGTGCCCTGAACGGTCAGAAAGGCTGCCGCACTGCTGCCGCCCAAGCTGACATTGCCGAAGTTGAGTGCGCTGGGGGTGATTTGCAGTGTAGGCACGCCATCGGTGTCGGCCAGTGCCAGGTTTGAGCTCAGGGCGTTGATGACCAAAGCCAGGGCAAGCGCGATATTGCTTCGATTTGGAACCATGTCTGCGAGATCTCGATAGTGCGAAGACGACCCGATTGGCCGCGTGGAGTCAGACTATCGGTCTCAACCCGGTGGCGAATGCCATGAATATGGCAGTCTCCGCGGGCTCGGATCCGGCGGCGCTATGCTTGCGCGCCTGAACATCACCGGGGCGTGGATTGATCGACTCTGGCTGGAATTCTGACGCAGGTGGTGCTCTGCTACGAGCTGATCGATCACCTGACCGAAGTCGGCAAGGCGGCCGGGTTTACCTGATCGATTACAGGACGCATTGCCCCAGACGAGCCTTCGAGATGGTGTCAGGGCGTCGCGGATGAATCCGCTCCCACAGCCAGGGCGCGGGCCGCGCCTAAGACTGCTCCAGCTTGGGGTAGCCGGCCGCCACCCAGGCACTGGCAACGTCATGGTTGAAGCGGAAATTGGCGGCTACCCGCTGTCGGGCCAGTTCCTCGCCAGCGTCGTCGATGGCGCTGAGTTCGGCGTAGGGCTCGTCCTCGTCGGGCACGATATCCAGCAGCACTTTGACGCGTCCATTGCGCACCGCCACCTTGGTGCTCTTGTGCAGGGCGGCAAAGGCCTGCTGCTCGTGGCGCATGATCACTTCCGAGGCGGTCTTGACCAGCGTGGCGAAGGCGTTGGCATCCAGCGGTTTGGGGTTCTTCTTGTCCCGGCCCATGGTCCAGGGGCCGACCAGGGCCGGCTCGGTCTCGCCGTCAGGGGTCATGGCCACGGCCCAGCCCTCGTCATCCTCGTTCTTGATGACCTTGGCAGTCCAGCCCTTGTCGGCCCAGAGGCGGTCTTCCTGGATGCTGGGTGCTGCGTCCTCGTTGGCCGTATCCCCGGCCTGTACTGCTGCTGGATCAATCAAGGTCCGGATCTCGTGGCTTGGATGGGGTCAGACTAGCAGCCTGCTCGACCACCAGGTGGTTACCGGGCTTCCAGCTCTGGCCGGGACCACCCACTCGAGTTCATGGCTGCCAGGACGGTGTACTTTCTCACCGTCATTTCTCCGGTTGGTGGCGGACGGTTACGGCACCAGGCTGCCAGCGCCATTCAGCTCGGCCGCTGCCGCCGACTAGAAATCGTAGCTGACATTGCCATTGGTCTCCGAGATCAGCTTGTTGGCGAACATCGTGTCGATGATGCGGCTGACTTCCTCCGGTGGAATCTTCTTCTGGAAGAAGGCGGCGACGGTCTGCGTCAGGGTCTTCAGCTTGCGCGGGCGGCCCTTCTTGTCGGTCTTGCCGAGCAGCTCGATCACGCGTTTGGTGTTGGCATCTTCGGTCGGTGGCGCGGTTTTCGGATCCAGCTCCAGCAGACTGTTGAGGCGCCGGCATTTCAGGCCTTCCTTGTTCAGATGGCGCAACAGTGGATCGAAACCCTTGTCCTTGCTCAGCACCAGGCACTGCTGCTGCGGCGAGCGCTCGATGATCCGGCCCAGATGGCAGGCGATGTGGAAGTCCAGCGCATTGCTGCCGACCCCGTCTACGCGCTGCCAGTCCACCCGCTGTCCCAGCCTTTGCGCCTGCGTCACCAGTTCGATGGGCACGCTCTTCTGGGTGGCGCCGACGAAGATGACCACCTCGTAGCCGTCGTCCAGTCGGCTCAGGTCCACCTGCTGGACGTTCTCGTAGTCCACCAGCAGCAGCTTCTTGCTCATCGCCTGATTCTCCTTCGTCCACCGCGGTCCCCCATTGTAGGCTGCCGTGGATGCAGGTGACGTTGGCCGCAAGGCGGTCCACGTGACCCAGGCTTCCAATGTAGGCCGGGTCCGCGCGCCGGCAGGGTTCGTCTGAGCCGGAGGCTCACCGAGCGCGCGGTGCCCGGCAGGGGCCCGTCGCTGCCGCCGGCGCGAATCTGCACCTCGCTTGCCGGCGGTCTTGCGTGCGCCAGAGCCGCGCCACCCATCGCCTGCGGCGTGATAATCGGGCGAACGTAAACGACGGAGGCGTTGCCATGGCCAAGGGCGAGTGTAACTGTGGCGGCATCCAGTTCGACATCGATCAGGATCTCAGCGAGGTCTATGTCTGCCACTGCTCGATCTGCAGGCGTTCGACCGGCAGCAATGGCATTGCCGTGGTGGTCGTTCCCACCGAGCGTCTGCGCTGGATTCGAGGCCAGGATCTGATCAGCAGCTGGATCAAACCGGGTGCCGACTGGCAGACCTGGTTCTGTCGGATCTGTGGCTCGCCGGTCCCCGGCGACAACAACCCGGGCACCGTGTTCGTGCCCGCGGGATCCATCACCGAAGGCGGCGAGGCGCTGCGCGTGGCGCACCACATCTGGGTCGATTCCAGAGCGGTCTGGGACCAGATCGGGGATGACGGGAAGCAGCATCCGGAGGCGTTTCGGAAGGGCCAGGCAAGATCACCCACTTGAGGCCTGGTTTCGTGCAGGGGCAATGGTTTCGGCCCGATCCGCCCCACGGGCCATGAACCCCCGGCGTCATTGCGACCCCGGACCTGTTCCGGGGGAAGCAATCCAGACATACAGCCACAGAAGCACTGGATTGCTTCGTCACTGCGTTCCTCGCAATGACGCACCAACAACTTACGATATGGGTTCATGGAGAGCCACCTGTGTGCGCCCGACACGGCGCACGGGCCCTGAACCCTGGCAGGCACGAAGCGGCTTTGAGGAGGGACGCGCGCCTGCGCGGCCGCTCTTGATCTCCGCGCATGGCAAAGCGGCGCCGCAGCGCGGCGCCCTCCACAACAGCGACCCGAAACTCCCGGCGCCCGGCGCCTTGCCGTCCGCAGAGCCGCGGCCGCCAGCGCGAATACCCGCTCGCGCTCTTCCGAGCTTACGCGCGCCGGAGCCGCGCTACGGCTCCCCAGGGATCAACAGTGCGTAGAGCACGCTGTCGATCAATTCACCATCCTTGCAGACACTGGCCCGCAGCAAGCCCTCGCGCTCGAATCCGAGCTTTTCCAGCACCCGCATGGATGCCGGATTCCAGGCAAATACCGGCGCCTCCAGCCGCGCAAATTCGCGGCTGAGCCGGAGCTGGGCCACCAGGGCGCGACCCGCGGCGGTGACGATTCCCTGCCCCCAGAAGGCTTCACCCAACCAGTAGCCGAATTTTCCGGTGCGCTGGTACACACCCTCACCGGCGATCACGCCGATGGCGCCGACCGCGCGGCCCTGCAGTTCAATCGCCAGATGCAGACTGCGCGTGGGTCGGTTGGCGTGGGCGATCCAGAAATCGGCATCGGTTTCGGTATAGGGCGAGGGGAAAGTGTCCGTCAGGTTGCGCCAGATCTTTCGATTGTTGGCCTGTTCGACCAGCGACGCCTTGTCGGCGATCTGCCAGTGGCGCAGGCGCAACCCGGGCTTGTCGGTTTCAAGGATCATGGACGCCACTCACAGCGGCACCTCGGCACCCGGGCCGCGCAGCAGCGCAAAGGCAGCGACCGCGGCGAGGATGACCGCGATCAGCCACCACCAGCTGGAACTGGCCTGCGCCGTTGGGGGCGGTACCGTCGAATGTTCGGGAACTGATGGGTGCTGTGCCTCGATCCAGTCCTTGGCTTCCTTCAGGCCGAGGCCGGTATGCCCGCGCAGCAGCTTGATCGCCTCGATCTTCTGCCCGCGTTCCAGCGCAGCACGGACATCGGCCGGCATGCCCGCGTCGGAGCCCCCGGGCACGGCCGGCGCGATCTGTCCCGCTCGATATTGATCGACCACATACCTGGCTTCCGCCAGCCCGAGGCCAGTGTGTCCGCGCAGTAATTTGATGGCCTCGATGGTCTCGCCGCGCCCGATCGCTTCAAGCACGTCCGAGGGCAGAACCTCGGGGGTGATCGACATGGCCAACCTTCCTCGTGCGGTGGAATGGCTCAATCCTGCGCCGCGCCCACGATCAAGTGAAGTGCCTGCGCGGGAGCAAGGCGCTCAGATCGGACGCAGTTGCTGTTCCAGCGTTCGCGTGTACTCGGTCTGCTCATCACCGGTGTGTCGGGTCGATTTGCGCTCGATCAGCATGATCAGGCATTCCTCGTCCGCGACCGGATTGTGGCGTACGCCCTTGGGTACCACGTACATCTGCCCGGGGCCCAGATCGACCGTCTGCGCTTCCATCTCGATCCGGAACTGGCCTCTGAGCACGTAGAACAGTTCGTCTTCGTCGGTGTGCGCGTGCCAGCCCAGCGTACCTTGCACCTTGGCCACCTTGACGTAGTTGTCGTCCAGCTCCGCCACCACCCGCGGCGACCACCTTTCCTCCAGCGCCGCCGCGATCTGTTCCGGTGCCAGCACCTGGTCGTGGCCGCGGCTCACGAGCAGTTCTCCTCGACGCTGCGCCAGACCACCGGATCCCAGAAATCATTCGGCGCCTTGGCGCTGATCCGGTCCGGATACAGGCGCGCGCTGATCTGGTGGTTGGTATTGGCCTGCACCTCGACCTCGATGATCTTGTAGACCAGCGGCACGGCCTTGTTGCCGAGTTTGCGCAGCTTGGTATAGCCGCGTGGGGTATCGGCGACCCGCTCCTGGATGGCGATGGCGTGCCTGCCCACCGGCAGGCGATAGCGGTTCAGCGCCCGCTTGGGCAGATCCTCGCCATCGATGCGGCGGATGTCGGCCGGGTAGAGATCCTCCGAGAGCGGCGGCTTGGCCGGCGCACTGACATAGCCACAGGCTTCGGTTTCAGCCAGCGCTGGCCAGACCAGCACCATCAACAGGCAGGCCAGTCCGGCGCGCGCGCAGTATCCGGGAAACAGGACCATGGAAATCCTTGCAGAGGTGTAGACCTGCCCATCTTAGCCGGCATGGCTCGGCAAGGCTCGCCGCGTCTGCGCCAGATGCTACTGACCGCGGAAGGCCAGGGTCTGCTTCAGGGTGTCGGCCCGGTGTCGGAAGCGGTGGACCTGACCGGCGTCGTTGAAGCGCCAGACATGCACCTCGTCGAACTCCTGTACCCGCTTGGCGGTGGCGACCACGGTGAAATCGATATCGATGACGCCGACCACCAACTGATCACCCTGCAGCACCGCCTTGGGGACAAAGCTGTGGATCTGCATCGCGCTGAGGCCAGCGAAGAACTCAGCCACGCCGTCGCGGCCGCGACGGGTCTGCAGCCAGCTGACCTCGGTAGGGCCGTTGTCGTATTCCCACTCCACGTCATCGGCCACCGGGGCCAGGATGGTGGGAATATCGCCGCGCGCAAAGGCGGCATAGATTTCGTGCACGGTGTCGGCATTGCTCATGATCAGGCTCCGGTCTGGGGTCGGAAGAGAGAGCAATCCAAGGTGATGCCCTCCTGTGCAATACGCGTGAAGGCGGCGATTGGATGCAGGCAATGTGCGTACCGGCATTGGGGCCGGGATCAGGCCTTGTGGGTCCGGTTTCTGTAGGTCCAGGTCTTGTAGGTCCAGACTTGTCTGGATGCTTTCGCTTCGGGAGGGCAGAAGCGTCCAGACAAGTCTGGACCTACAGATCCCTCAGATCCGGGGCAAAAGCGGTCTAGCCTTTCCCGTGCCCCGTGCCCCGTGCCCCGTGCCCCGTGCCCCGTGCCCCGTGCCCCGTGCCCCGTGCCTCAGGCCAGCGCCGGCTTCATCGCTGCCTCCGGGGCGCAGGCGCAGCTGGCATCCAGCGTCGGCGGCAGCAGCTTGTACATCACCGGCGTCACCAGACGCGCCAGCAGGGTCGACGAGATCAAGCCACCGATGATCACCCAGGCCATGGGCGAGTACATGCCGACCTGCTGCACGGCCAGTGGCAGCAGTCCGCCGATGGCCGTGGCGCTGGTCAGCAATATCGGCAGGAAGCGCACTTCACCGGCACGTTCGACGGCCTCGTCGATGCTCAAGCCGTCTTCGCGCAGCTGGTTGGTGAAATCGACCAGCAGGATGGAGTTCTTGATCTCGATGCCGATCAGGGCGATGAAGCCGATCATGGCGGTGAAGGACAGGCTGTAGCCGGTCAGGAACAGCGCCACCAGTCCGCCAAGCACGCCCAGCGGGATTACCGTGGCCACGATCAGGGTCGAGCGGAAGCTGCCGAATTCCAGCACCAGCACGGCCAGGATGCCGAATACCGCCAGCAGCATCGCTGCCCCCAGACCGGCAAAGCTCTCGGCCCGGCTCTCGACTTCGCCGGCGGCTTCGAAGCGATAGCCGCGCGGCCAGCTCATCGCTTCCAGGCGCTTGATGACCTCGGTGGTGACCTTGCCGGTGTTGTAGCCGGTTTCGGTGAAGGCACTGATGATGACGGTGCGTTCGCGGTTGTAGCGCTGGATCTGCGGTGGCGAACGCTCGAACTCCAGTTTGGCCAGCTGCGAGGCGGGCAGCAGCGCACCGCTCAGGGAGGGCACGCGCACCTGATCGAGCTGCTCCAGCGTCGGCCGACCATCGATGGCGCTGCGCACGACGATGTCGTAGCTCTCGCCGGAATCATCGCGGTAGTCGCCGGCATCGACGCCGCTGACCGCCAAGCGCACGGCGCGGTCGAACTCGACGCTGGGCACGCCCAGCAGCGCGGCTTTTTCCGAATCCAGATTGAGCTTGAGATCGGTGCGGTCCAGGCGCAGCGGATTGTCGACATCGCGGGTGCCCGGCACGGCCGAGATGATGCCCTCGACTTCGGCCGCCAGATCCTTGAGCGGCCCAAGTTCGCTGCCGAGCACGCGGATGGCGATGGGCGCATCGATCGGCGGTCCGTTCTCGAATTCCTTGATGACGATGTGCGCGTTCGCATAGCTGCGCAGCTGGCCGCGCAGACGATCGATGAAAGCCGGCGTCTGGTCGGGATCGTAGTGCTTCACCTGCACGTAGACCTCGGCCAGGTTCGAGGACTGCTCGGCCGGGATGATGTTGTAGTAGATCTTGGGATTGCCCTTGCCGAGATTGCTGAACCAGAAATCGATCTCCTCGTGACTGTCCAGCTCATCCTCGACAAAACGCAGGGCGCGGTCGGTCTCGCTGAGGCTGGCGCCATGCGGGGCGGTGATCGTGATCAGGAACTGCGGCGTGTCGGCCTTGGGAAACAGGCTGAAACCCACCACCGGCACCAGTGCCAGCGAGGCCACGAACAGCCCCAGTGAGGCGGCGACGGTGGTCTTCGGGCGCGCCAGCGCAAAATGCAGCAGCGGCCGATAGAAGCGATGGATGCCGGCCATCACCGCCTGGAGGACGCGATTGCCTTCGGCCGGTTCGTTGCGTGGCAGGATGCGGCTGGCGAGGAAGGGAATGATGGTGATGGCGACGATCAGCGAGGCGATCACCGTGAACACCACCGCCATCGGCAGCACCCGGATGAACTGACCGGCGGTGCCGGGCAGCGCCAGCAGCGGCAGGAAGGCAAACAGCAGGGTGCCGGTGCAGCCGAGGATGGCCACGAAAATCTGTTGGGTGGCCTTCACCGCCGCTTCCTCGCGACTGTGGCCCTCGCGCAGGAAGCGGGCAATGTTCTCGACCACGACGATGGAGTCATCGACCAGCAGACCCAGCGCCACCACGAAGCCAGCGATCGACAGCTGATTCAGCGAATAACCGATCGCATAGAGCCCGGCCAGACCCATGGCCAGCGACAGCGGAATCGAGATCATCACCAGACTGGCGGCGCGCAGGCCCAGCGGCAGCAGGGTGATGGCCACCAGACCAATGGCGATGGCGAAGTCCAGCCCGAGCCGGTCGAGGCGGTGGCCGACATTGGCGCTTTGCTTGAAGCCGCGTTCCAGCGTCACCCGTGCCGGCAGGCCCTCCTCGAAGCGATCCAGCGCCGCATCGATGCGCTGCTGCATGTCGAAGATGTTGACGCCGTCCTTCTGGTTGGCGGTGACGAACACCGCGCGCTGGCCGGAGTAGCGTCCGAGATAGCGCTGTTCGGCGCTATCCCAGCTGACCTCGGCGACATCGCGCACGCGCACGGTGCGGCCATCGCTGGCGCTGACCACGGTGGCGCGCACCTGATCGAGCGAGGTGTAGGCGCCGGAGGTCTTCAGCGAGAAGCTGCGGGCGCCGACGTCGATGCTGCCGGCCGGAATATTGGCGTTGTCGCTCTGCACCGCCTGCACCACCTGACCCGGGGTCAGGCCGAGTTCGGCCAGGCGTTTCAGGTCCACCGCCACGCGTAGTTCGCGATCGGGATAGGCCCAGGATTCGGCCGTGCGGATGCCCGGCAGGGTTTTCAGCGAGTCCTTCAGCGTGCGCGCCAGATCTTCCAGCTCGGCGTAGGGCGCGTCCTCGCTGACCAGCGCCATCTGCACGATGTTGACCAGACCCGGATTGACCTTGCGGATATCGAGCTTGACGATTTCGGCCGGCAGATCCGGGCGCAGCGCGTTGATCTCGCGCACGATCTCCTCGTACTTGCGCTCGACATCGACGCCGGCGACGAATTCGGGGATCACCACCGCCAGCCCATCCGAGCTGGTCGAATCGATGCGCTTGATGTCATCGAGCTCAGCCAGCCGATCCTCGATCGGCTTGCTGATCAGCCGCTCCATTTCCACCGGATCACCACCCGGCAGAATCGCCGAGATCACGAAGGCCGGGATCGGAAAGTAGGGATCCTCCGAACGCGCGATGCTGTTGAAGGCGTACACCCCGAGCGCGATCAAGCCGAGAAAGGCGACCAGCGTGAACGGGTAACGCTTGATGGGGAATTCGAGGAAGGTCATGGGCGGTGGCTCGGCATGTCGATGTGGTCTTGTAGGTCCTTCGGCCGCGTGGCGGACCAGGCGACGACGGGGCCGGGTAAAACGTGAAACGTGAAACGTCAATCTCGGAGCGGCAATGCGGCGTCACAGAGGCAGGAAAGCTCTTGTAGGTCACGTTGCCCGCGCCAGCGGGCTACGTGACGAAGCGATGCGGCATCACCGTGTCACGTAGCCCGCTGCTGCGGGCAACGTGACCTACGTTTGGCGATGCTGCGCTCATCCCTCCACCAGCCGCACGCGCTTGCCGTCGAGCACATAGGCGGCGCCATCGGTGACCACCTGGGCGCCGCTGTCTATGCCCTCGCTGAGGGCAACATCCGGTCCGTCGATGAAAGCGACCCTGACCGCACGCCTGGATACCGTCTGCGAGCTGCTGTCATAGACAAAGACCGTGGCTGCATCGCCCTGGCCTTCGAGGATGGCGGCAATCGGGATATGCACCACTTCGGCGCTGCCGGCGCTGGCGGGAGTCAGCGCCACGCGCGCCACCAGACCGCTGCGCAGGCGCGGGTCTGCCGTGGCCAGCGCCAGCTCGATGTCGAACATGCCGCTGCGCGGGTCAGCTGCTGCCGGCAGTTGCGTGACTTCGGCTTGCAGGGTTTCGCCCGGCAGAGCGTCGAACTGGACGCTGGCGCGATCACCCAGCGCCAGCTGCACCACATCGCGATCGGCCAGGCTGGCCTTCAGCACATAGCCGCTGGTGGCGCCGCCGAGCACCAGCACCGGCGTGCCCGGGGCCACGGTCTCGCGGGCCTGCGCCAGCTTGCGCAGCACGATCCCGTCCGAGGGCGCCGTGATCACCGCATATTCGCGATTGAAGCGCGTGGCCTTCAGCGTCTGCGCGGCAATATCGCGCTGGGTGCGCAGATCCTGCAGCGACTCCAGCGGGATCACCTGCTCCTGATACAGGCGCTCGCCGCGGGCCAGGTCGCGCTCGGCCTTGCTCAGCAGCTGCCGGGTCTGTTCGACCTGACTGCCGATCTCGGCCAGCTCCAGCTGCGCCAGCACCTGTCCGGCCTTGACCGGTGAGCCTTCGTCGACCGTGATGTCGGCGATCACGCCTCCAATCTTGAAGGCCAGACGCATCTCGTCCTTGTGCGCCAGCACTGCACTGGAACGGATCACCGGGGCCGCCGGGCCCACTCTGGCAGCGGCCACGGCCACGGGAATGACCCGCTCGCTCTGGGTGTTCACGGCGCTGTCGCCGCTGGCGCAGGCGGCGATGCTCAGGCTGAGCGCGGCAATCAGGATGGTGCGGACCATGGAACCTCCGGAAAGTGGGGACTTGGACTTGCGGGTCGTGACACGGCTTGCTGGGGTTTTCGTCGCTCCCGCGAACGCGGGAGCCCAGACAACCACTGGATTCCCGCGTGCGCGGGAATGACGCCCTTTGAGGGACGGCCAATGGGCACGATGTTCTGCGTAGAGAGACTTATCCACGGCGGTTCTCCAGCGCCAGAGCGGCGCGCAATTGGGCAAGGCTGACCAGCACGTCGAAACGGGTCAGATTGAGGTTGAGTTCGGCGCTGGTCTGGGCGCTGCGGGCATCGATGAACTCGACCTGGGCGATGGAGCCGGCATCGCGCTTGCGGGCGGCAATGCGGAAGGCCTCGGTGGCGGCGTTCTGGCGCGCCTGTGCGGTGTCCAGCGAGGCCTGTGCGGTGCGCAGACGATCGGCCGCCTGACGCACTTCCAGACTGATCTGCTGGGCAACCTCGGCCTGCGCTATCTCGACCCGCTCGCGGCTGGCGCGCGCCGCCGAGACCCGGCTGCGGCGCTGGCCGAAATCGGCGATGCGCCAGTCC
Organism: Lysobacterales bacterium; assembly: GCA_022841325.1. Taxonomy (GTDB): domain Bacteria; phylum Pseudomonadota; class Gammaproteobacteria; order Xanthomonadales; family SZUA-5; genus JADKFD01. The sequence continues at coordinate 62,016 of JALHRS010000011.1, forward strand.
AGCACCAGCGAGGCCATGGCGAAGTTGCGGCCGCTGCCGAAGCCGTAGTCCTCACCCTGTATGCCGGCGTCCAGCGCGAAGGCCAAGGTCGGCAGATAGCTGGCGCGCTCGGCCTCGACCGCCGCCTGGGCGGCACGCGATTGCGCTTCCAGCTGCCGCAGTTCGAAGCGCGCACCTTTTGCCTGCGTTTCCAGGCGCGCATCGTCATCGATGGCCTCGGCGCCGAGTGCCGCCAGCTGCTGGCGCACATGAGCCAGCGGCTCGGGCGCGGCGGCGCTGGCCACGTCCGCATCCAGCGGCCGGTTCAACAGGAAGTTCAGATAGTTTCGGGCCAGTGTCTGGCGATTGCCGGCATCCAGCAGTTGTTGCTCGACCGCCAGCTTCTCGGCCTCGGCGCGCAGCACCTGATCACGGGTGATCTTGCCGTTGTCGAAGAGCACGCGATTGACCCGCAGATTCTCGATCAGCAGATCGCGGCTGGATTCGACGATCTTGATGGCCTCGCCGGCGCGCAGGAAATCCAGATAGGCGACTTCGATATCGCGTTCCAGCGAGCGCTCGTAGGCGGCACGCGCTGCATCGCTGGCGGCGACCGTGGCTGCGGCGGCATCGATGCCGGCAGCAATGGCCGGCGCGTACAGCGGCTGCGTCAAGCTGAGCCGGGTGTCCTGCTCGCGCTCGCGCAGGAAGCGGATTTCCTGGTTGGCGATGGTGCCGAAACGCGGCGGCTGGCCCTGCGCCTGCAGCAACTCGTTGAGCGTCTGATAGGCCGGATTGACCAGATCCCCGACCGGCAGCGACTGCGTACGCCCGCCGTCGGCGTGGCTGTACCGTGCCGACAGCGCGAGCGTCGGCCTATAGCGGGCCCGCGCCTCATCCAGCTGCGCCTGGGCCCGACGCACATCAGTGCCGGCCGCCTGCAGCGCCAGATTCGAGGCGCGACCGGCATCGATCAGCTGCGCCACCTGCGCGCTGTAGTCGCTCTGCGCCAGCGCCGGCGACATCAGTGCCGCCAGCAGTATCGTCAGCATCCATTGTCGCGTGGTCATGGGTTGGTAAGCCGTTGAGTGGTTAGACACGTGTCAAAATCGAGTCAAAAAAAGGGGGGCAGAAGCAGGAAAAAGGAAAAGGGGAAAAGGAAAAGGGAAGAGCGGGCTCGCGGCGCGGCAAATCCCTCGCTTTGCGCCATGCTGACTCGACAGCGATACACGACAGTCTCCCGGTACACCGCGCCTCTGCCTTCCCTTTTTCCTTTTTCCTTTTTCCTTTTTCCATTTCCCCGTTCCTATTCTTCCTTGGGGCTCAAGCCCAGGCTGGTCATGCGCAGCGCATGATCAATCATCTGCTGGGTGCTGATGCCGTCCTTGGCCAGCATCTGTCCCTTGGTGGCCGCGATCTGGATGATTCCGTGCATGAAGCCCCAGAGCGTGACCGACGTGAGATAGGGATTGCCCAGATCCGGCCGGATCGAGCCATCCTTCATGCCGGTCTCGATACAGGTCACCATGATCGAATGCACGCGGTCGCCAGCCACCATGCAGGCGGCCTCATTGCTCTCGCCGTCCACATGGGTGGGCGAATGTGCCTCGAAGCGCGCCAGTGCCTGGAAGTAGTGCGGCACTTCCTGCGAGAAAGCCACATAGCAGCGCCCCAACGCTTCGACCTGATCGCGGCCTGCCGAGTGCCGGGCTGCCGCCTGCTCGAAGCGATCGCCCAGCAGCAGCAGCGCGCGCTCGCAGATGGCGCAGTGCAGATCGAACTTGTCCTTGAAATAGACATAGACCAGCGCCCGCGACAGCCGCGCCTTGCGGGCCACCTGATCGATGGTCAGCTCATCCCAGCCGGTATCGGCATAGACCTCTTCCGCCGCATCCACGATCTGCTTGCGGCGTGCTTCCTTTTCTTCGAGACGGCGTTCGGCGATGTAGTTCATGGGATGGATGATGGACTAATAGCTGACACCGTGTCAACAGGTGGCGATATGCAAGGCGAAAGCGCCCCGGCGTCATTGCGAGGAACGGAGTGACGAAGCAATCCAGATGGGGTGCCGAAGAGCCTGGATTGCTTCCCCCGGATCTAGTCCGGGGTCGCAATGACGCCGGTTTCGAAGTTTGGGTCGCGGGTCGGAAAACTGTGGGAGCGGACTCTGTTGTCGATTCTCGGTGCGCGAAGCAGGGTCTCAGGGAACTGCTCTTGTGGGTCCAGACTTGTCTGGACGCTTCTCCGGGCAACGGAGCCAACAGCGTCCAGACAAGTCTGGACCCACAAGAGTCTCTGGCCCACAACCCAAAGCCAACAACCGACAACCGACAACCGACAACCGCCCCAACCCTTGCGCCGGGCGCGCTTGCCCCCAAGACTGCACACACCCTATTTCCACGGAGTCTCCCCCATGAAACTCGCATCGCTGAAACGCGGCGGCCGTGATGGCACGCTGGTCGTGGTCTCGCGTGATCTGAAGCGCGCGGTGGAAGTGGCGCCGATTGCGCGCACGCTGCAGCAGGCGCTGGATGGCTGGTCGGATATCGCGCCACGCCTGAATGCAGTGGCCGAGGCGCTGGAGGCGGGCAAGGCCCATGGCGTGTTCGAACTGGATCTGGCCGATCTGGCGGCGCCGCTGCCGCGGGCTTATGAATTCGTCGATGGCAGCGCCTACTTGCCGCATGTAGAGCGCGTGCGCAAGGCGCGCAATGCCGAGGTGCCGGAATCCTTCTACGTGGACCCGCTGATGTATCAGGCCACCAGCGCCCAGTTCCTGGGGCCGCATGATCCGGTACAGGTGGTCAGCGAGGACTACGGCATCGATCTGGAAGCCGAAGTCATCGTCGTCACCGACGATGTGCCGATGGCAGTGACGCCGGAGCAGGCCGCCGAGCACATCCAGCTGATCGGTCTGGTCAACGATGTGTCCCTGCGCAATCTGATCCCGGCCGAACTGGCCAAGGGTTTCGGCTTTCTGCAGAGCAAGCCGCGCTCGGCGCTGTCGCCGGTGCTGGTCACGCCCGATGAACTGGAGGGTTACTGGAAGGACTCGGTGCTACATCGCAAGCTGATCACGCACATCGACGATCAGCTCTTCGGCCAGCCCGACGCCGGTACCGACATGCAGTTCAATTTCGCCCAGTTGGTGGCGCACGCGGCCAAGACCCGCAATCTCGGCGCTGGCAGTGTGGTCGGTTCGGGTACGGTCGCCAATCAGGACGAGAGCGTGGGCGCCTCCTGCCTGGCCGAGAAACGCATGCTCGAAATCATCCGCGACGGCAAACCGAGCACACCCTTCCTGCGCTACGGCCAGCGCGTGCGCATCGAGATGTTCGACGACGAAGGAAACAGCCTGTTTGGCGCCATCGAGCAGGAGATCGTCGCCTACCAGCGCTGAGCTTGCGATCCTGACCTCGCCCTTGTTCTGGAGGAGGTCGGAGCCCTGTGGGAGCGGGCTTTGCCCGCGAACAGACTCTCATTCAGTGCCGCAGCATTCGCGCACGAAGTGCGCTCCCACAGGGGCGGTCGAAGCCCTGTGGGAGCGGGCTCTGCCCGCGAACAGACTCTCATTCAGTGCCGCAGCATTCGCGCACGAAGTGCGCTCCCACAGGAGTGGCCGGAGCCTTTGCGAGCAGGCTCCGCCCGCGATCAGACCTTCATCCAAAGCTTGCTACAAGTGCCGCTCCACCGGCAGCACCCGCGCGAGGAAGGCGAAGATGCGGCGGCTCCAGCTTGAGGTCGGTTCACGGAACTGGCGTCGGGGCTTGCCATTCTGGACATCGGTCCAGACCAGCCGATGCCGTTCCAACGACAGGCGATAGCTGTATTGCGGCAGCAGATTCTGCTCGAAGTTGCGGCGCACGCCCGCTGCGAAATCAGGATCGTCGATGCGTACGCCCATCTCGGTATTGATCCAGGTCGAGCGCGGTGTCAGGTTGAATGAGCCTACGAACGCGCTGCGGCCATCGACGATCACGGCCTTGGTGTGCAGGCTGGCACGCGAAGAGCTGCGGAATGGAGATTCCAGCCGACCCACGGAAAAGCGTTTCAGTTCGTGGATTTCCACGCCCACGCGCAGCAGCGCGCGGCGATAGCGCGCATAGCCGCCATGCACGGCGGCCACATCGGTGGCGTTCAGCGAATTGGTCAATATCCGGATGCGCACGCCGCGGGCGCGCAGGGCCTTGAGCCAGCGCAGTCCCTGGTCGCCGGGCACGAAGTAGGGTGAGATCAGGATCACCTCGTGCCGGGCCTGGTCGATCATGCTGCGCAGATCCGCGGCCACGCCGATCAGCTGGTCATCGCGCTGCTTCCATTTGTCCGGCGGGTCAATCAGCACTGCAGCGTGCCCGCCAACAAAGCGCCGTGCGCCCGACACCACGTCGGCGCCCAGGGTGTCGACATCCAATGCCTCCCGGAAGGCGTCCTGCTCCAGCGTCGCCCTGCGGTCGGCCTCCAGCGCCTGTCGCGCCAAGTCCAGAGCCGGTGCCGGGCGCTTGTCCGGCAGCTGATCCAGGGGAATCACGATCGGGGAGTTCCAGTAGGCGTCGAATCCGGCACTGGCCTGATCTGCCGCCGTCCCAGTCAGCAGAACACCGAGATCGCGAAAGGCAAAGGCCGCGCCCACGCCGAAATACTCATCGCCGACATTGCGGCCGCCGACGATCGCGAGCTGACCATCGGCGATCCAGGCCTTGTTGTGCATGCGGTGATTGAGCCGGAAACCACTGAAGACGAATTCGAATACATTGCCCAGACGCGATCGTCGGGTGCGGTAGGGGTTGTAGACACGCAACTCGATATCGGCATGCTGATCCAGCGCCGCCAGATCCTGGTGCAGGTGCCGCGCATAGCTGTCATCGATCAGCATGCGCACGCGCACCCCGCGGTCGGCGGCCCGCAACAGCTCGCTGGCCAGCAAGCGACCGCTGCGGTCGTTGAGCCACATGTAGTACAGCAGGTCCAGACTGGTCGAGCTCAGCTGGGCTGTGCGCAGCTGCAAGGCGAGCGCATCCTGATTGGAGTGGATCAGGCGGTAGCTGCTCTGCCCGGCTTGCAGTTGCAGTTGCGCGACGCTGTCGGCAATCGAGCCACTGCGGGCTGCCGGCAAGGCCGCCTCGGTCGGATGTGGTTCGCGCGGCAGCAATGGAGCGCAGCCATGAAGGCCGACCAGCAGCAGGACCATCGCCACAAGCTGCAGCAGCTGCAGGGAGGGCGGAACTGGCGTTATGGACTGGCTGATCATGCGCGGCGCTGGTTCTCCTGTACCTGCAGGCGGTGAATTCTAGGCCCTGCCGTCGAACTTGTTCCCGGCTCCCGCTTACGGAATGGCCGGGAGCAGCGGTCAGCGTTCATGGATGGGCGGGTGGTCGATGCGCACATCGGGGCCACGCTCAGCGTCGTATGCTCGGGCCAAACTGTCATCAGGAGTGATCGCCATGCGCCTCAGCAGTCAGAGTTTTTCCGAGCAGGAGCGGATCCCCGGTGAATTCGCGTTTGGTGTACCCGGTCAAGGCGAGCCCATGGGCTTTGGTGCCAACCGCAACCCGCATCTGGCCTGGGACGAGGTGCCGCCGGGCACCCGTTCCTTCGCCCTGCTGTGCGTGGACGACGATGTACCCAGTGTCTTCGACGACGGCAATCAGCCCGGCCGCAGCATCGCCCACGATCTGCCGCGCATCGATTTCATCCACTGGGTGATGGCCGACATTCCTTCCGATGTGCGCGAAATTGCCGCCGGCAGCTGCTCCGATGGCGTGGTCAAGGGCGGCAAGCGGGCGCCCGCAGGGCCCACGGGCAGTTTCCAGGGCATCAATGACTACACCGGATTCATGGGCGATGGCGACTACTACGGCTATGACGGCCCTTGCCCGCCGTGGAATGACGAGCGTCTGCACCACTACCATTTCCGGGTCTATGCGCTGGATGTGCCAACCCTGAACCTGTCCGGACGCTTCAGCGCCACTGACCTGCAGCAGGCCATGCACGGCCATGTACTGGCCGAGGCCGAGTTGACCGGCACCTACACGCTGAATCCGGCGGTGGCTTGAGGCAGGGCGGATCCGTCATCAGGATTGCCGGGGGCTGAATTTGTCGCCTGAAGCGACTTTACAACTCGATGGACTGCCGGCTACTATGCCGCTCTTTTCTCAAACCGATCTCTGGAGTTCGCCATGAAGCGCACTTTTCAGCCGAGCAAGCTCAAGCGCGCTCGCACTCATGGCTTCCGCGCCCGGATGGCCACCCCCTCGGGCCGAGCCATTTTGAATGCCCGCCGCGCGAAAGGCCGCAAGCGCCTGATCCCCTAAATCCGCAGGCAATGCCGGGATCGCGCTTTCCGCGTCGGGCCCGGCTGCTGTTGCCGCGCGAGTTCGATGCAGTATTCAAAAGCGGCCGTCGAGAACGCGGCCGCTTTTTTGTTTGTGTGGTCGCCATCGGAACTACAGATGGCGCCCGCATCGGATTTGCAGTTGGCAAGAAGCACCTGCCCGCGGCGCATGACCGCAATCTGGTCAAGCGCATGGCACGCGAGAGTTTTCGTGTCCGTCGCGGTCTGATGCCGGCAGTCGACCTGGTGCTCTCGCCTCGCAGCGAGGTGGTGCGCGGCGACCGGAAAAGTCTGCGCATGGATCTGGATGCCCTGTTCGATCGCGTGATCGCCGCTTCCACCCCTGTTTCTGCATCCGTTCGCGTGTCGGCTGAGCCCGGCAGCGAGGAGAGCCCTTGATGAGCAATTTGCGTCTGTTCCTGCTGCTCGGCATTGCCCTGGTGGGCATGCAACTGTGGACCGCCTGGCAACGCGATTACGCACCGCCGCCCGAACAGACGGCGCCTGCCGATTCCGCCGGAACTCCTGCGGTCGCGGGTGCAGGCGACGAGGTGCCTACCGTCTCCGACGTGCCCTCGGCAGGCGAAGTGCCGAGCGCCCCAGTGCCCGAAGCCAGCGCCGCACCTGAAGCCCCGGTCGCAAGCACCACCGCCGTCGAAGATGGCCGTCGCATCATCATCGCCAACGATGTGCTGCGCCTGACCGTCTCCACTCGCGGTGCCGAGATCCGCCAGGCCGAACTCAAGACCTATCCGGTCAGCCTGGAGCAGAAGGATGTACCCTTCAAGCTGCTCAGCGAAGACCTGGCGCGCTACTACGTCACCCAATCGGGTCTGGTGGCCAAGGATCAGCCTGCCCCTGACCACACGGCGATGTACAGCGTCGAGGGCGAGGAGTTCAAGCTGGCCGACGGCAGCGATGCGCTGGAAGTGCCGCTGGTCTGGACCGATCCCTCCGGCCTCAGCGTGCGCAAGATCATGCGGCTCGAGCGCGGCAGCTTTACCGTCGACGTGCGTCACGAAATCAGCAACCAGACCGGTGCGCCCTGGCAGGGCAGCCAGTATCGGCAGATGCAGCGCGTACCCCTGCCCAAGCCGCACGCCTTTGCCTTCAACAATCCCGAGCTCTACGCCTTTGTCGGCGCAGCCGTGTACAGCCCGGACGAGAAGTTCAAGAAGCTCGCGTTCGACAATTTCGTCGAAGAACCCTACACGCGCAGTTTTGCCGGTGGCTGGTCGGCCATGCAGCAGCATTATTTTGTCGGCGCCTGGGTGCCGGATCCGGCCGAACTGACCCATTACGAGACGGCAGTGCTGCCGGCCAATGGCAATCTGCCGCAGCGCTATCTGATGCGCCAGAAATCGCCTCTGGTCGAGGTGGCGCCGGGCGCCACGCAGAGCATCGGTGCGCGGCTCTATCTCGGCCCCAAGCTGCAGAACGAGTTGCCCAAGGTGGCGCCGGGCCTGCAGTACACGGTCGACTACGGCATGGTCTCCTTCATCGCCCAGCCGCTGTTCTGGATCTTGAGCCACATCCACACGCTGGTGGGCAACTGGGGCTTGTCGATCATCCTGCTGACGCTGCTGGTCAAGCTCGCCTTCTACCGCCTCAGCGAATCGCAGTACCGTTCGATGGCCAAGATGCGCAAGCTGCAGCCGCGACTGGAATCGCTCAAGGAACGCTTCGGTGACGACCGCCAGAAGATGGCGCAGGCGCAGATGGAGCTGTTCAAGAAGGAAAAGGTCAATCCCATCGGCGGCTGTCTGCCGATGCTGCTGCAGCTGCCGGTGTTCTTTGCGCTGTACTGGGTGATCTTCGAGGCGGTGGAACTGCGTCAGGCGCCCTTCTACCTGTGGATACACGATCTGTCGCTGCAGGATCCGCTGTACATCCTGCCGGTGCTGAACGTGGCGGTGATGTTCTTCACCCAGAAACTGACGCCCACGCCAGGCATGGACCCGATCCAGAAGCGCGTGCTGCAGACCATGCCGCTGATCTTCGGCGTGATGTTCGCCTTCTTCCCGGCGGGTCTGGTGCTGTACTGGCTGTCGAACGGCTTGCTCGGCCTGATCCAGCAGGTGGTGATCACCAGGCGTATCGAGGCGAGCAACAAGTGAGTCGGGGCGATGTCGCCTGGGCTCAGCCTGATCGCCATGAGTAAAAAGTGAAAAGTGAAACGTCAACGACGGCGGCGCTTGCGCCGCCGTTTTGCGTCTAAGCTCTCACGTTTCACCCATCCTGCCCAGCATCATCAGGGAAACTCGACCATGCCAGCGTCGCCTTGCACGGACACCATCGCCGCCATTGCCACGCCGGCCGGCGCCGGGGGCATCGGTGTGATCCGGGTTTCCGGGCCGCAGGCGCTGGCCATCGCGCAGCTGTTTCTGAAGCGCGAACCCAAGCCGCGCTTCGCCCACCATTGCCGCTTTCGTGACGACCACGGCGAGCTGATCGACGAAGGTCTGCTGATCGCCTTTCCGGCACCCAGGTCCTACACCGGCGAGGATGTCATCGAACTGCAGGCGCATGGTTCGCCGGTGCTGCTGGGCGTGTTGCTGCGACGCTGCCTGGAACTCGGTGCGAGGCTGGCGCGGCCCGGGGAATTCAGCGAGCGCGCCTTCCTCAACGACAAGCTCGATCTGGCCCAGGCCGAAGCCGTGGCCGATCTGATTGCCGCCAGTTCCGAGAGCGCCGCGCGCGCCGCGCTGCGTTCGCTGGAGGGCGAGTTCAGCCAGCGCATCAATGCTCTGGCGCGTCAGCTCATCGATCTGCGCGTCTATGTCGAAGCGGCCATCGATTTCCCGGAAGAGGAAATCGACTTCCTGCGCAGCAGCGAAGTGCGCTCGCGCTTTGCCGTCATCGACATGGCGCTGCACGAACTGCTGGCCGGCGCCCGCCGCGGTCAGCGCCTGCGCGACGGTCTGCGCGTGGTCATCCTCGGCGCCCCCAATGTTGGCAAGTCCAGCCTGCTCAATGCCCTGGCCGGGCACGACCGCGCCATCGTCACCGCCATCCCCGGCACCACCCGCGATGTACTGCACGAAGCGCTGAATGTCGACGGCCTGCAGATCACGGTGGTCGACACTGCCGGCCTGCGCCACACCGAGGACGAGGTGGAACGCGAGGGCATCCATCGTGCAGGGCGCGAAGCCCATCGGGCCGATCTGGTGTTGTGGGTGGTGGACAGCCGGGACTCGGGACTCGGGACAGGGGACTCGGGAGAGCAGAAACGGGACCCGGGACCCGGTACCGGGGACCCGGGGAAGCAGGAGCAGGGCAGCGGGCTGGCTGGGCATGCGCCCGATCGTGCGGAGCTCGAAGCCTTGGGTCTTGCGGCCGGCATTGCCACGCTGACGGTGCATAACAAGATCGATCTGGGCACCGAGCCGGCGCGGGTTGAGCGCCGTGCCGATGGCGTCCATCTATGGCTCTCGGCCAGGCACGGCGAGGGCCTGGAGCTGCTGCGCCGCGCGCTGCTCGATCACGCTGGCCTCGGCGAGGGCAGCAGCGGCGATTTCAGCGCCCGCCTGCGCCACGTAGCCGCACTGGAGCGCTGCCAGGCACAACTGGCAGCCGCCCGCGGGCACGCGCTGGACTCCGGACAGGGCGAACTCGCCGCCGAGGACCTGCGCCTGGCGCACGAGGCGCTGGGAGAGATCGTCGGCCGTTTTCGCAGCGATGATCTGCTGGGAGCGATCTTCAGCTCCTTCTGCATCGGAAAGTAGCTCGATAAGGCCGCAGGCCGAGCTTGCCGCGCAGCGGCTCCCAGACGCTCTGCACCTCCGATCGGGCAGAATTCCTACAGCCAGGTCAGAATTTTCTGACTGCGCCACCACTGCCCGCGGACTAGACTTGTCACCAATGTCTGCCCAACTAGGCTCAAGCGATGATTGATGTGCGCACCCTGGAAGAACTGTCCCAGCGCCTCGGCGCCATGCTGCCGGCTTCGGTCGGCGAGGCGCGCGAGGACCTCACCCGCAATTTCCGCAGCGCGCTGCAGGCCGGCCTGTCCCGACTGGATCTGGTCACCCGCGAGGAATTCGAAGTCCAGCGCCTGGTGCTGCGCCGCACCCGCGAGAAGCTGGAAGCGCTGGAGAAGCGCCTGGCGGAGCTGGAGAGCGCCGGCTAGGGTTCTGGTTGTCGGTTGTCGGTTGTCGGTTGTCGGTACAAGCCGCATCGCGCGGTGGCGAGGACCGCGGCGCGCTGCTTCTGTGGGTCCAGACTTGTCTGGACGCTTCTACCAGCACCCATCCAAAAGCATCCAGACAAAACCGCCACGACCAGGATCGGCGTCATTGCGAGGAGCGCAGCGACGAAGCAATCCAGAACCCAGCCACGGCAGCGCGCCAGCGCCTGGATTGCTTCCCCCGGATCAAGTCCGGGGTCGCAATGACGCCCGGCTGGGTAGCTGCCCTCAAAATGCGGTAACCAACAACCAACAACCAACAACCCGAACAGGAGCCCGACCATGTCGCTGGCTGTGGTGTACACGCGCGCCGAAGATGGGGTCCAGGCGCCGCTGGTCACGGTGGAGGTGCACCTGTCCGGTGGTTTGCCGGGGCTGGCCATCGTTGGCCTGCCGGAAGCCGAGGTGCGGGAAAGTCGCGATCGGGTGCGGGCGGCGCTGATCAATTCGGCCTTCGAGGTGCCGCAGCAGAAGATGACGGTGAATCTGGCGCCCGCGGATCTGCCCAAGGAGGGTGGTCGTTTCGATCTGCCCATCGCCATCGGTGTGCTGGCGGCCTCGCGCCAGTTGCCGGCTGAAGCCGTGGCGCGCTATGAATTCATTGCCGAACTGGCGCTGTCGGGCGAGCTGCGCTCGGTGCGCGGTGCGCTGCCGGCCGTGCTGCGCGCCCTGGAGCAGGGGCGCATCCCGATCGTGCCGCGCGGCAATGCCACCGAAGCCGGACTGGTGGCCAACGGTGCGGCGCTGTCGGCCAGCAGTCTGCTCGAAGTGGCGGCGCATCTGCGCGGTCGCCACAGTTTGCCCAGTTGCCCAGCGCCTGGGCCCAGCCTCGGCGAAATCATCAACGGTCTGGATCTGGCCGATGTCCGGGGTCAGCTCGCCGCCCGGCGCGCCCTCGAAGTGGCCGCGGCCGGGGCCCACAATCTGCTGATGGTGGGGCCGCCAGGCAGCGGCAAGACCATGCTGGCCAGCCGCCTGCCGGGCGTACTGCCGCCGCTGGCCGACGATGAGGCGCTGGAAGTGGCGGCCATCAGTTCCATCACCGGCGCCGGCGTTGATCCCGTCGCCTGGCGCCAGCGCCCCTTCCGGGCGCCGCACCACACTGCTTCCAGTGTGGCTCTGGCCGGTGGCGGCGGCCATCCGCGCCCCGGAGAAGTCTCCCTGGCGCATCACGGCGTGCTGTTCCTCGATGAGTTGACCGAGTGGAACCGCAGCGTGCTCGAGGTGCTGCGCGAGCCCATGGAATCGGGCCGCATCATCATTTCCAGGGCGGCCCGACAGTCGGAATTTCCGGCACGTTTCCAGCTGGTGGCTGCGATGAATCCCTGAAGTTGCGTTGCTCTTTTACTACCCTTTCCGGAGGGTGGTAGGGAGGGATCGCCTCCCTGCATGGGATTGGTCGGCGGGTTGCCGGGGTTGAATAGGAGTGCAATCTCAACCTCGCCATCGCCAACTATGATTCGATCAACGATGGTTTCCACGATCCGGCGCTTGTCGTCCGGAAGCAGGGTTGCCCAGCGATCAAACAGGTCGCGAGCCTCCCCTAACACTTCCGCTTGCGACAGTAGCGCTATCCGCAGGGCATCTCGGCGTCCTTCAATCTGCGGCAGTTCGGCGTCGATCTGCTGCAAGCGTTCGGCAAGCCCGGTGTTACGGGTGCGGAAGCCAAGTTTGTCAATCGAGCCGCTCTGGTACAGGTCATAGAGCCGATCGGACTCTTCTGTCAGTTTCCGTTGTTCGCGGAGCAAAGTTGCCAGGAGCTTTTCCTGATCTTGCAGTCGCTCATTGCCTTGGGCGATGTGTTGGTCAATCTCCCTCGCTGAGTACACGAAGCCCCGCAACTGCTCCTGAAAGATGGCCTCCAGATCATCAGTCGGAATCTTGTTTCGGCACTTGAAGCAGATGTACTTGGATGACGTCTGCGGCACATACATCTTATTGCCGCAGGCGCAAAACACTAAGCCGGCGAACAAGTGCACTACGCGCTTGGTCGATCGAACGCCTTTAGATCGATTCCCGGCAATGAGCGCATTGCAGGCCTCCCAGAGGTCCACCGAGACCACTGGTTCAACCGGAACATGAACCCATTCATCCTTGGGCTTAGTCACCCAGGCGCCGCCGTTCTTCGTCGACTTGGTGTAGTTGGCCAGTCGAACACCCTTGGCAGTTGAGTCCGTCAACAGGCGGGAAAGGGTGGTGTCAGACCACCGTGCGCCGTTCCTGGTGCGGAAGCCCCGCTCATTCAGGATTCGCGCTACCGTCTTGAAGCGCCGGTGTTCGAGGAACAGCTCATACATCAGCTTCCGAATCGGGGCTTCAGTCGGATCGACCACCATTGCGCCGTCTTGCCACTTGTATCCAAATGGCGCGGCTCCGCCAAGAGGCTTACCCAGCTTCGCGCGGATCGGCACTGAGGCCGACACCCGCTCGGCAATCTCATCCCGTTCCCACTGCGCCATGGCGGCGATCATGGTGTAGAAAAGGCGGCCAGCAGGCGTCGACGTGTCAATTGACTCAGCTAGTGATACGAGGTCGGCGTTGTGCTCGCGAAAGACGTCAGCAAAGTCGAGCAGTTCTCGGGTGTTCCGGGCCAGCCGCGCGAGCTTGGAGAACAGCAGTCCGGATATGCGACCACTGCGCACGTCGGCCAACATCCGCTTGGTTTCCGGATGCTCCTTGACGGTCTTGCCGGAGACAGCATCGAGCCGGTAGACATCGACCACGCGCCAGCCCTTTAGCTCGGCATACATGCGCGCTCGCGCCTCGTGGTGCTCCGGACTTTCGCCCTTGACCTGATCTTCAGTCGAGACGCGCAGCCAAATGGCGACTTGCTTGTGTTCCTGGGGCTTCACGGCAGCCTCCCAAGTATCAATCTAGAGCGAAAGGACTAGCTATTTCGCGGCCAGCTTGGCCCGCAACTCCTTGATCACGGCATCGCGCGCCTTTACCTCCGCATCTTTTGCTTTCAGCTTCGCTTCGAGCACCTTTTTCTCAGCCACTAGCCGAGCTTCACGAAGCGAGTAGTTTTCATCCCCAGTCTTGCGCGGCATGCGAGTACACCTTACCCATATTGTGTCACAATTCTATCTTAGCTTCGGCCATAGATGCAGACTAGTTGCGCCAAGTCGCTCGATCGCAAGCGCTCGCCTTGGCGCGATCGCGGACTCTTTCTTGCGATCAATTGCAGCACCCTGGCGCAGGCGGCTTAGGCGAGTTCGTCTGGCTGAAGAGGACTTGGTACGCCTCGAGTGCCGTAGTACACCAACCCCAGGGCCGCGGCATCGAAAAGACTTTGCCGCGGATCGGCCGACATCCAAGCCTTGCGCAGGCGCGGTAGCCGGTGGGCGAAGGCGGGTATCTGCTGGCTGACCGCCTTGGCAATTTCGTACTTCGTGCTGGCGCCGCAGCCATCAAAGTGATTCTTGACCGCCTCTTGCGAGAAGCGATACAGCTCAACGTATTCAGTCACCGCCAGGTGGGTCAGCATGCGATAGAGTTTCCGAATACGGGAACTGCGCCGGTAACGTCGTTCATGAGTGTCTTCGATCACCATCGCCTCGGGACGATAGCGATCGATCAGTTCCTTGATCGCTTCGAGACTGCGGACGTTGCGGTGCTTCTCTTTGATTTCTCGGACACCCCAGTCGTAGGGACTGTCCGGGCCTTCAAACAACACGAAGGCAAAGCCACGGCTGAATGGATAAACCGCCAAAACGGGGTTCTCGTAGTACTCGCCACTCATACAGCCTTGGTTAGATGGGGTTTTCGCACGGCCCGAGCCAGAGCTAGACTAAACAGCTCACGCTTGCGAATTCCCGAAGGACTGGTAGTGTTCTTGAGCGCCTCGTCCATCCGATACATATTCCGCATGACCTCCTCCTCTGCAAGGGTATAGGCGTCTGGGAACATGGTCGAGGGGGGAACCCCAAAGATGGCTTGGCAGGCAAGCGCGACCTCAACTTTTGGGGCGCGTTTGCTGTTTTCGTAACGACTGACTTGCATGCTACTGACGGTGCCAATAATCCAAGCCAGTTCTTTTTGAGTGAGACTCCAGTTGCGCCGCAAGGTCCGCAAATAGCACCGGTTGCGAAGAATTTGTTTTTGCATATTAATTAGGGCTTCTGCTGGTTACTAATCAGAAGCTTCTTAATTGTCCTCCCAGTGGGTCGGAATCGAAAGTGGTAAAAACGGTCCATGGTGGACAATGAAAGGGACGTGGGGAGATAGGGACGAGAAAGTGGTGCAGTCGGCGGAGGACGGAATAGAAATATCGATGCTTTCTGCGGAATCACAAGTGACGACCTGAGTGGTTCAGCTCGTCCCTAAGTCCCTACGTCCTAAACACATCCGCTTGAGGGACGGAACGAATAGTAGATAAGAAAAGCCCTCCCAGTTTGCGGGAGGGCGTTGGTTACAGCTTGAGTTCACTGAATCGTTGAGGCTGGAAATGGCGATCGCTTTCGATATGAGGTACACGGGTCCCTCGTAGAGTAATTTCGGCAAGTTCACGGATGCTGATGTAGCCCCATTCATCACCGCCAAGGCCGGTCACATACCCGAAGGCCTGTTCGTCCTCGGGATCGTACTCAGTCAGATACCACGTACCGGAACCGAAGGCGTTGAAGAGCTTCATCACCACAAGCTTGTCCTCAACTGGTTCTTGGCTATATATCGGATAGCAAGCCATCCGCCGCTTCACCTCATCGATAAGCTTCTGGTTCATAGAAGCCCCCGTCCTGCGAAGCTGACCATAGACGCTTCCGGTACCGTAGCTGCCTGATGCAGGTCATTGGGGCACGCCGTTGACATCTCCCTGCGAGATTCGATGTCCAGATGGCGCATAGGCAACCATCTGGCATCAGCCGGGCCGGAAATAACATGTTGGCGCACAAAGCGCCGATCACACTCTCGGAACTCACGCATAGCAGTTCTCCCATTGGCGAAAAAAGCCGACGACACCTGTCGCAGGCTTCAGATCGCCATGGAGCTGCTACCTATTCGTAGCACGTCCAGGCGCTTTGTCAAAGTTCGTTGCGGACTATTCGAACGCGGTCAGTTCGAACCGGTTGCCGTTGCCGTACGAGCCGTTGGATAGGAAGCATGGCCCATGAGTTCGGATAGGCTGCTGACGCTCCTGGGCTTGGGCGAGGGATATTGCAACGTACCTTTGCAAACGCCTATTGATTCGGGCGAATCCGTCCCGATATTAGTCGAACGTGCGAGGGCTTCACCTCGCCTTTAGGAGCAGAAAATGCCAGATGATCTGAAGCGGAGGACCAGAAGATCCCTTAGAAATCAATCTCAAGGAGGTGTGGGAGGTACGCTACTGGACAAAAGCCCTTGACGTCACCGAGTCGACTCTCAAGAAAGCAGTGGCAGCCGTAGGTGTTCGGGTGGTGGACGTTCGTAAGTGGCTTGCCAAGCAAGAATGACGGTCAAGCGGAATTCGCTAAAGGACGCGACAGAAGAACTCGCTGACAACGGACTATTTACGAAACGTTTTCGCGGGTGCTTGACCTGTATGACCAAACCTTGCTCGTTTCGCGACTTGTGCGTCCCAATGATGACTCACTCAATTGGGTTCACGGCGTGGCCTATTTCAATGGATGTATTGCAGCCATCAGGAACTCGACGCGGTACCTCCGTTGAACATTAAGTATGAAAACCCCACCTGATCATGTTGCGGTGCGCACCAGATCAGAAGCCGTGATCGGCATGTGACAAAACCAAATTCCGGATTCCATAGGACCACAGTACGTTCGTTTCGAATGACTTCAGTGAACCGTTGTTTGGCACAGGCCGGATCCGGTAAGAGGAGACTGACCGAAAAGTGGCCTTCCTGAATGCCCTGAATGATCAATTCATGGATGAATACGGTATCGCGCTCGGTCGCAGGGCGCACTCCGTAACGCCGCAAGCGGCGGCGGCGCCACCAGCGTGCACACTGAGCCAATATATGCCGGATACGTC
This sequence comes from Lysobacterales bacterium, assembly GCA_022841325.1. Classification (GTDB taxonomy): domain Bacteria; phylum Pseudomonadota; class Gammaproteobacteria; order Xanthomonadales; family SZUA-5; genus JADKFD01. Next base: position 78,482 of record JALHRS010000011.1, read on the forward strand.
GCATCTATCTACCCACAGTTATCCGCCAGTTTCGCCTGCGCGGGTCAATTTGGCAATAAGGCGGGCTCGATTTACATATGTCTTGGCCGTCGTTGAAGAATAATCATCTTCCTCTGGTATGAAAAATCAAGAGAACGAAAGGGCTGGGCTCTTCGCTTCAGCCACAAAGGTCTGGAGAGTGCAGTCTCGACGTCTAAACGGTTGGCATTATTGAGATTCCCTTTCTATTTCCGATTCGCTGCAGCCATTCGTTTGATATCGAAATGTTCGAACCAGTGACACCCAGCACTCCCGCGCAGTCGTTAATTATAATCGCATCTGGTCCATTTCCGTGCGCGAGTATTAGGTGATTTGCATCGTATCCAAAGGCCTTTAGCGAGACAGAGACAAGAGCGACCCCGCCTTCGTTTACGATCTCTATCACCCGTGCAACTTTCAGTTTTCGTTCGACTTTCGCGGCACGACCGCCAAGCGCCGCTAAATCACATAGGGGCCCATGATAGGCGCCCAAAACACGATCTTCAGCATGTCGGTACACACCGAGTTCCATCGCCTTTTGCATCCATTCCCAAGGCGTCCACGCGCGGCCTTCGCATGCCATAGCAACACAAAGTACCCCACATGCGTGGGGTACCCATCTAGCGTAGTCATCTCTGGTGCATCCGAACGCAAGCCAGGGCGTCTTTGTTCCGTCGTGTTTTGGAATAAATTGGACATTCACGCGGAAACCCCCAAGGACAAGATAAAACGCAACGCCGAGATTATGGATTCTACGGGCTCCGCTCCGACGCTGAGCCTCACGGCCGTGGCAGGGATCGACGATTCTCCTGTTGCATTTCGATCTGCCGCAATTCCGGAACGGAACCTCGGATTGGTGTTGAAATGCTCTATTGAACTAACTGGAGCACCGAACGTACACATTAATTTTGGCATGCCATATACCGCGGCGTTGGCGGCAACGATTGCTTCAATTTGGGCGCCATGATCGGGCGTCACATGAAGCACGATTTGCCCAGATCCCTCAGCTGTGTGGACTTCCCTCACCATGGATATTTTCTCCAAGAAGGCCGCGATGCGACGTACCTTTGGTGAGATTGCGGCCATCCGGTCACTGAGGGTCATCGTTCCCACGAGAATTCGAGACGCCGCTTCGGGGGCAAGAACGCATCCTTCGAGCAATGCGCCTTCCTGAATGGAGCGCATTATTGCCGGGTGACCGAACAAGACACCACCTGCTGTGCTACCGCCACTTGGATACTTGGAGAGACTCATTGCGAGCAAGTCGAGGCCGCTTGAGAAAAGGCGCTGACATGGTGCCACGCTGGTATCGACTGCCAACAATGCTCCATATTCGTGCGCAATTCTAGCTAGCCCTTCGATATCTGATTCAAGTAACAACCAATTCGACGGACTGTCAACCCAAACTAGTGTGCGACAGGACTCATTTTTCTTGAGAATTTCCCTCAACTGATTATCTGACTTGGGGTGGGGCAAAGTATCAATTTGAATACCATGTGCCCTTGCAGCGTCTAATGCAGAGGCGCGAACTTCGTAATAGGTGTCATAGCCGATAATGATTCGTTCCAAGCCGAGGCGCCTGAAGACGTTGGAGGCTGCCGACAGGCCGGACGGGAACAGGGCACCGACATATCCCGGGGGGGCTTCGATAACCATAGCGAGTTGAGATAATAACTGTCGCTCAATCGGAGACCCTGAACGAACATAATAGGGGTCATGAGTTTCATGCGCTAGCGCTCGTTGGCGGTCGCCCGGACTATGAAATGCTGGCGCAACTCCGGAGTCCGCGACTGGCCAAGCCGAAAACGCGTGCAAATCGACATTTGTTGACTCGATGTTCGGGAGTGAAACGATTTGGGTAAGTACGGGCTCGACGCCGTTTGCAATACCCCAGCGTATGGTTCCAAACTCCAGGTGCCAGAACTCGGTTTCGAGAACGAGAAAGCCTGCCGATCGCGCCGCATTCACCAGTACGCCGCGAGCAGCTGCCTTTTGTTTCGCCTCACTGTCCTGAGCGGGGTAGCGTTCAAAATAATCAGGGGCTGATCGGTCTGAGAATTCATCGTAAGAGGCACCCAGATCAACTTCGACACCGTTTCGAAGGAGCCAAACATCGACTGCGCCCCCGGTTCCGTGCGAAAAGATGGAGTCAGGATCCGCAACAAAATCATCTAGCGCTACAGTGGATGGATCGATGCCGTTACTTTGCAGTTCAGAGATGTAGCGTTCCCGGAGCGCTCGTTGCGTCTGGCGGCTTCGGAGGCCATCGAGAACCACCACGTCAAGATCGGCGTCAATGGCTCTTACAGTGTCGCGTAGGACAAGAAGTTTCTCTAACGCAATATCGGCCAGAAAATGATGGCGACTCGCTCCTTCGAGACCTTGTTCAAAGTAAACTGGTCGGGATGAAATTGTAACCGGGACAACACGCATGATTGCTCTCCTTCGATTCCATCTACTACGGGATCGTCCGGGGAGACATTGACAAAACGCGCCAAATTACATAGTATCAATACGTTAGGCACGCCTAACCGCAGGTCTACCCGCCTGTGTCGGGGCTGGTGCCCGTCCTCGAAAACTTGCACCAGCCCTACCTACCAACCCGCCACTTCGGCGGGTTTTTTGTGCACATGAAAAGTAACCGCGCCCGTTGTTTCGTGTCAACGTTAGCATGGCGCATGCCTCAGCAAACATTGCGGTGGAGATAAAACATCACGTACGGGGATGTTTTATTCCATGCGTATTCACCGCGCCCGCGGTTGTTGCTACCATTGCCGGATGGCTGTGATGGACCTTGGTAGATGGATCGCAGGAACGAGCAGTTATCGCAAAGGGTCGTGGATCGCACGTTGCGCCTCCGTTCACAAGGCCGACGTAGCGCGGCTTTGGTACGACGTGCGGGTCAATGTGACGCTGAAACGATTGCTGGTTGGATCGAAGGGTGGGCCTTGACGTCAGCACCGAACGTTGCCGCCTGGCTGGGTTCTCGGGGTGACTGCCCGGTCCGTGTGGAAGTGTTGGAGTGGATTGACTCTGTGTACGGCAGTTTCGTTTTGGAATCTGGAGGTGTGCCTGTTGCATTCATCAACGTGCACTCGGTAGCCGGAGAGATTGAAGTGGGGAGACTTGTCGTCGACCCAGGACATGCTCGAAAGGGATTTGGCTCTTCATTATTGATGCATGTTTCACGTTCCATCAGCTACACCGGATCCGCACAAACGACTTATGCCAGAATACTCCGGGAAAATAATGTCGCCCAGGCGATGATCGGGAAACTCCCGTTTTGCCCGGCTGAAAAACCCGTACCAGATGAGACTGCTTCTTGGTTCAAGTTTGCAGGCACTCTTCCCAAGAGCCTATTCGGTGAAGCACTGCTCCACCTTCGGACATCCAAAAGACTCAGACAAGAGGAAGTTGGATTTCTGGCTGATATAGGTCAGCCGTCCGTAGCTATGCTGGAGTCTGGTCGGCGGCCGCCTTCGCCCGAAACAATGCTTGCGCTGTGCAATTGCCTTAATCTCTCAAGAGGTGAAAAGGCTCAGTTGCTTTTTGGGCTAGTTGGCGAGCGGCTTAGGGATGAAGTAAGGCGAGCAATCGATGGCGTTTACAAAACAACCGACGGTGTGTGGAATTCAACAGAAAGTCACTTATGGGTGATTTCTGAAAGCTTTCTCGAAGATATGAGTGAAGACGCCGTTGCAATTTCTGCAAAATCAGTCAGCGAGGGTTACCATCGATGGTATTTTGCGCCACCTGGATATTTCGAATCCGGTAAAGGGGTGTCGCTCATCGAGCGGATCGTAGCCAAAGCAACAGATAAGAATTCCGCAAGAAATGGGCTCCGGCTGTATACCGCTCCATCGGCACTGTGCTCGATGCGACTTGTAGTGGAAAACCCGCCGCACTCGATTAACGTTGAAGAACTTAAGGAGGCCCGCGTTTCTTTCGGAGGTAGTTCCGAGGCTGATCGTGCAATTCTTCCGATCGAACGAGCGAAAGAGTTTGTGCTTTCGGTTGTAAAGGTAATCACGAGGCTTCCACACGATAAAGAGGTCGACGGTTTCCGGCTTGACATTTCTGGTAAATAACAGAGAATTAAGGCATGAAAAACCTAAAGTACTACGATATCGTTGGAATGTCGTTTGTAGCGGTTCTCCTTGTGTCAACAGTCGCCGCGCAAAAGCTATTTGCTTTTGGTCCGTTTACCTTGACCGCCGGAATAATTGTCTTTCCGTTTGCATATATATTCGGCGATATTTTGACCGAAGTTTATGGTTACGCGAAGGCTCGGCGTGTTGTGTGGATTGGGTTTGCTGCAAACTTGTTTCTCGCGATTATATGCGTCATCGCAACCGCGCTGCCACCAGCTCCAGGATGGCCATTTCAAAACGAGTTTGCATCGGTACTGAACTTTGTGCCACGCATCGTGATTGCGTCACTTATCGCATATCTAATGGGCGAATTTGTCAATTCGTTTGTCATGGCGAAAATGAAAGTGCGGACTCAAGGAAAACACCTGTGGGCGCGAACAATTGGTTCGACCGTGGTTGGCCAGGGGGTTGATACCGTTATTTTTGCATTGATCGCGTTTTGGGGAGTGTTGCCGGGTTCTGTTTTACTTGCGATGATGGCGTCTGGGTATCTGTTCAAAGTGGCATACGAGGTACTGGTTACACCATTTACGTATGTTATAGTGAAGAAGCTCAAGAAGGCTGAGGGTGTGGATCATTTTGACATTGGAACCAATTTTTCACCGTTCCGTTTGGATTGACGTGGCTTTCTGACTCCACGCAGACCTTCGGCGATCCCTCCGGCCGTATGCAGCAACGATCATACCGTCGGTTTGTAACGATGTTCAATTGTTACAAACGCACCTACGCACGCGCATCACTGGCGTCGATATCTGAGTACCCCGGTAGCGGCCTTTGCTCGGGTGTATGTGGCAACGTAGCCATTTGCACGGACCAACCATGCGCTGAAGAACTTCATGCTCATTCCACATGACCCTACCACTCTACCACCCTACTGCTCCGCGCACACAGAGGAACCTGACGCCTGTCTACATCAACTCCAGCCGCAGCTTTGGCATCGAACCGGGCTTTTCGGCATATTACGTCCTCATACGCAACCTAACGAGACGACGGGTCCAAGAATCCCCAGGCAAGGCACACACGTGATAATGATGCTTGACTTGTAAGTGCAGTTGAGTATCGCGACCTACTCGCCTCGACTTGCTGCATGGCCCCCGGCGTCCACTCCGTAGTGCCGACATAGCACTTCTACCTTCTCTCGTTCCGTAACTGGAAGTACGTAAACTCCGTTGCTTTTCCACGTTAGTAGTCGGAGCCGACTACGCAGGACGCCACCGACGGTTCGTGGAGTTACTGGACGTTCGTAGTCAGCGCCGAAGCGTTGGTCAACCCCCTGCGCAATCTCTCTGATCGGCACCGAAGGTCCTTGTTGGCTTGCAAAAAGATCTCGGAGTACCTCTAACACGTGTGCTTCGATCGTTGAAGCACGTTCTTGATACATTTTCTGGTCGAAGGACTGGACCGCCTGAAGAATATCAGCACGCAGCGCTCTGTCATTAATGATGGAAAGTAGGGGCACGAGGATCTGATTCAGTCGCGGCGACAAGGTGTGGTCTGCGAGCGAATCGTCGATCTGCGCTGTCGCTAGATTTCGGAACCTATACATCAACAACTTGTTGCGTAACTGGGTGGCCTCTTCCTTTTGAACGTCAGGTAGGTTGATGGGGATGTCTCGGCGCAGACTCCGCTGTCCCATCTCTTCGGTCAAGAAGCGGCTCTCAAGTGCTTGGTCGTCAAAGGCCTTGCGCATGGCCACGATCTTGGGACCAAAGACGTCAAAGGCGCGCGGATTGAACTGGCGGTCGTTGGTGACAGTCGTTCGGAGTATCGGAAATCCTCGCACGTTTCCGTTGTTGAAAATCTTGACCAACTCGCTCTTTTCGTCGCTGAAGCGAAAATCGGCTTCGTCGAAGACCAAAGTTCCCCTAAAGCTATCGAGGGTGTGAAAGATCGGCGAAACTGTCGAGGCTCCACTGGCGAAGAACGGCTTGTATGAAAGCGAGCCGATCACAAAAAGCGCGCGGGTCTTTCCAGACCCGTAATCACCCCTGAATCTGAGATACGGCAACTCATTGAACGCATCGTAGACCCAGGACAGCAAGATGTAGTAGCAGCAGAGCTTGCGAAAATGATCAGACAAATCGACGTATCGGTGAATGTACGCTTCGATATCCGAAACCAAGGTGGTTATGGAGTCATACGGTTCCGCTTTCTCAGAAAAAAGCACTGCACCGTGCTTGATCAGGTTATTTCCCGGTGCCACTGGACTTAGGGTATCACCGCTAGCAGCGGAGTATCCCGGTCCGGTCGACACCACTCCGCCCTTAAACCATGTTAATTGCGTTTGTTTGGTGGTCACGCAATAGACAGTCTCGATGACTGTTCCGTCAGCACACCGTAGAGAAACCACAGTGGTCTTTTTGTTCTTGCTTACCATTGCTTGAACGTAACCCGGCCGTCAACTTTCCAACAGGCTGGACGAAGGTCCGCCAGGAAAAGTTTCAGATCCTTTCAGGATGCTCCTGTCAACGACATGATGCAACTATGAAAAGACGCACTCAGATACCCGAGATAGCCGAGGTCGTTCAACTCTGGATGCCGGAGGCAACGGACAACGAGCTAAAGGAGGCATCCGTCAACTTGCGGCGATATTTGGCTGTGATCTATGGATCCACCCTGCGGCTCGAATCGGAGGAGAATTTCGAACCGGCCAATGACAAATCACAACCAACTGATATAGTTAGTGGATAAACAAAATGAACTATGAGGTATGTATACGCATATATCCGCGTCTCAACGCAAAAGCAGGGTCAAACAGGATCTTCTCTTGCTGAGCAGCGCCTCGCTATAGAGGTGTATGCCAAACGAAACAGTCTCATAATCGTTGAGTGGTTTGAGGAACAGGAAACCGCCGCAAAACGAGGCCGGGCGGTATTTGCCCAGATGCTCGCTTTACTACTCAAGGGTCGAGTCAGTGGAGTTATTATCCACAAGATAGATCGGGGCGCCCGCAACTTGCGCGACTGGGCTGACTTGGGTGCGCTCATCGACAAGGGTATCGATGTTCACTTCGCGCATGAGAGTCTCGACATGCAGTCTCGCGGTGGGCGCCTCGCAGCCGACATCCAGGCTGTCGTAGCCGCGGACTACATTCGCAATCTCAGAGACGAAGTTAAGAAGGGTTTCTACGGCAGACTACGTCAGGGGCTCTATCCATTGCCGGCACCGATTGGATACCTGGACCAAGGGAGAGGGTTGCCAAAAATCCCTGACCCGGTGATGGGGCCTTTGGTGCAAGATGCATTCAAAGTGTATGAAACAGGGCGACTCAACTTGCGCACTCTGGGCGCCGAGATGTATCGACGCGGACTGCGGAACCGGCGCGGCGGACGAGTGACGCGCAACGGACTCTCTACCATGCTAAACAACACTTTCTATATCGGCCTGATATCCATAGGGCGCACGGGAGAGTGTTTCCCAGGGGCTCATGAGCCGTTGGTGCGCAAAAGTCAGTTTGACCGCATACAGCAGATTCTACGTGGCAGGACCAAGAACACAGGGCTCAAACACAATTTCACGTACCGCAAGGTACTACGGTGCAGCAATTGCAATTATTGTTTGGTCGCAGAGATCCAAAAGGGGATCATCTACTACCGATGCCACACATCCCTATGCCCGCGAACCTGTGTCCGCGAAGACTCGATCGATCTTCAGGTCTCGGATGCACTTCGTCAGATCACTATGTCGGAGGACGAAGCAACCGCCCTCCAGAAGGAGTTTGCGTATCTTGAGAAGGATGACTCGATAGATCGCGAAAACTCACTCGCTTCGCTTGAACTGCGCGTCGCGAATGTTCGAGATCGGTTGGATCGCATCGCGGAGGCGTATGAGACACGCGCACTAGATGAAGAAGTAGTTCAGCGACGCAATCGAGCCCTGCTCGGTGAGAAGCTGGCCCTAGAGGAATCTCTGAAATCGTTCAAAGGCGGCAATGACCCCTCTCGCGCTCGCCGACTCCGGTTCCTCGAACTGATTCAACGGCTTGGAACTTACTCGGATGCCACGAATTGCGAAGAGCGCCTTGATGCACTGAAAGAGGCCGCCTCGAACCTTTCAGTTGATCGAAAACTCCTTGCTTTTGAATGGCGAAAGCCCTTTGACGTGTTGGCTTCTCGGTCGAATATTCATAATGGTGCACCGCATCGGGCCAGATCTCGAACTAAATTACCCCAAGTCGCGCGTAAGCTTTTCGATCTTCTGAGTCAGGAAGAGTAGTCGGGGTTTCATCAGCAGTCCCTTAGAGTACATTTAGCATATTAATGTGATGTGAATTAATAGGGGGGGGTAAGAATCATTTAAATCAACAATTTCGCACTGCACCGTATCGACGTGTACCTAGAACCAAATTGCGACGATTGCACAGACGCCGCTCTACTTACCTTCTTCATAGTGCATATGAGTAGCTGACCTGTCATTCATATTGACGTAGCGATGCGGATGGTCTGCATTTAGGTTCGTCTCCAATGGCTATTTGCCAACTGTTGATTGGGTGCCGAGTGCTCAACAAAATCGCCTCCTGTCATAAACAGGTACATGCGATACAAAATCCTGCAGTCGCTACTCGCTTTGTTCAATCAGCAAAGATTGCCGCTTGTGATGGCTCAAGAAGTGCGGTCCATTTCAATTTTGGCCGTAAGCCCGGAGAGATTATATTTTAAGACTGCTTCCAAGTGACGCGAGCGCTCAGAGTCTTCGACATGACTTGAATACCTACCTGATCTTAGGTTTATTGTCCATACGTGGTCCCCTGCGGCGCAATACAATTCACCTGCGGATCTTGCTGGCTTGCCGTCGATTAATGTGGGATGCCCTTGCGACACGTTCCCACTGTTAATGTCCTCGCCTATCACAATGTCTCCTGCCGCATCGATCACCCAAATATATTTTCTTCTTGGATCAAGGAAACTCCATTGGCGCTGTTGCTCACCACGTGTAAGTTTATAAGTGTCCCCACGGCTTTGAATGTTTTTCCCAGCATCTGTTTCGCCCAATTTTAGGGGCCTGCTTGGCAGACGGAGAGGGCCGTAAAGAATATTCAGATTCGCGCTGTTCCTCTGCTGGCTGAAGAATTTGGTGAAGCAGCCGGAATTTTCTTGGGACATCGGGTCGCTCGAACCATAGGTTCGCCAAATCCGATTTTGTACACAATTTTCTACGTGTATCCAGACTGTCTGTGCTTCGGGCGTCCTGGATACGTAACCGACCATCATTGCGCCTTGAGGCAGTTCAGTAGCGTCGAACAAAATCTCCGTTATCACCTCGGACGACCTAGCGTCAAATATTCGACATCGCCAAAGAAATCTCGGCATGTTTTGCATCAACATGGCCTCTTTCTCGAATGAGCCGTTAAACGAAAAGAAGTTCTTGGAGGAAATAATTTCCTTCTTAATATCGTTGTTGACAACAAGAGAAATTTCCCAGCTTCCATCCACAAAGGAGCACACCGCGTTTGCAAGTTTCTTTGTGTTAGTTGTCTCAGTGTCTTCGCTATCGCTCTGAAGGGTTCTAAGATGGTTCAAAATGTTGGACAAATGGAAATAGAGTGCGCTGCAGGTTTGGTAAATATGGTGATAAGGGATTCTGATCTTGTGGTAAAGCCCAACAATGGCAATATTGGGTACGAACATTTGCGTGCTATGGCCTTCAACCGTCGATTCCATACCATACAATGGCACACCATTGGAATGAGGGGAGACAAACCTCTTCATTTCAGTGCTCACTTTGAGGTACGGACCACAACGGTCGTCATGCACGTAAATTTTGTGCATATCGTCGGAGCGGAATTTCTGACCGCTCCCACCAGAACTGCTATCAGGATTCAGGGCGTAGCCTGTAACGCAGACGAGGTGCAAGCCAAGGAGAGAGAACTCTGTCTCGTTTTCTCTTCGTTGGTATACTTTGCCGCCAAGTATTAAAGACGAATCGCTAGAAAGGTAACTGTAGACGAGGGCCTGCAACTCTCTCACCGACTGATGATCGGCCCACACAATATTAGGTTCCATTCCAAAGTGCTGAAGAGCTCTGAGTATGTGTGGCGGCGACAATCCGTCGGTGGGGAAAGTTCGGGATGAATCAGAGCCGCCGCTTCGAGCGGCTTTGGTGATAGTACTTGACGAGGGTAGCATGTTCAGCGAGATGTCTTTGCGTGCGCCCAATGACACCCAAAGAGCGCTGGTTGCACATGCTGAGACGACTTTATCTTGCTCGATAAATGGTACAGTTTCGACGGTCAGTTTGAGTCCGAATATGGAAACATCGATCTCGCGCGTCAGAATTTTCCGTTTTGAATCTTGCTTCAGTTCTTCATAAGGCCGGAGGCAAATACGCGCAAAAACCGTATGCGGGATCGGCCGAATGACTACGAATCCTATGTAGAGCCGAATGAGTTCATCGACCGATTTGTCCGGTTTTCCAGATACGTATTCGCGAAACTGACTCTCAGTAAATGACTGAGAGAAAAAATGCAAGCGTGAGCATTTTCTAGGGTGATCTGGAAAACATCGAGCATAATATTCTGCGTAGTCTTCTAAATAATTTCTGTCTACGTAGTCGCTTTCGACGACTATAGTTTTACAGGCAATGTGGTCAACATTAAGGTAGTTGCAAAGATATACTAATTGCGCCTTTTCTGAAACCTCATCTCGCTCGTTCCAGCCTGTCATGTAGCGAACGAAGTCGATAATGAAGTCCGAACTATATTCAACTACGCTGAGTGGTGAGAGGCTCGAATTTGACATAGGGCTTCCATGTGGATTGCAACCGACGCAAAAAAAAACCGCAGGCAGTGCTGCGGTTTGAAATGCTTAGGCTTGGCTATTTGGCTTTTACAAGCTGTAGACCCTGAACATCAGATCCGGTGGTACGCTCTGCACCACATCTTTATCACCTCGTTCAGCAACCCATTTTTGCTGTTGCTGACGCTCAACTCTGGCGAGCTCGCCTGCAGGGATTGGCTCATAGACCGCTTTGAGATTCTGAAGCATCTCTGCGATCTCCAGCATCTTTTCAGCTCTTGCCGAGGGGTTTTCATAGTCCATAGCACTTCCTCTTGCACGCCAACGATTCAAGGTTGAGAACCAGGCTGCCTCTATAAACGAGGCAGTATAGTCCATTCTCAATGATAACACAATAGTATAAAAATCAACAAGTTAGAGTTTGTATTGAGTGCGGCTTGTTACGAGCGTTGGCTTTCGTCAGATCTCGATCTACCTTAGGTTCATCCAGCCGCTGAATGCCTTCTTTGCACTCTCGATGTCAGGTGCGACGCTGTTGGGCGACAGTCCAACCAGCCAACGCACGCGAACGTCGAAACGCACTTCATCGGCCAGCGTCGTCAATGCCTCGCCAGAGCGGGATGAGGCCAAGAAGCCCAGCCGAATCGATACGCGTTCGTCTGCGGAGAGAAACGCCCACTGTTGCTCGCGACCATCGCTTAATTCCCGCTCCAGACGCACGCGCTGCACGCGCAGTGGATCATCCGACCGCAAGACGAGTTCAGGGTCCATCATGCGCGGGTATCCGGCGATGATCGGTGGGCGGGCGGCTTTCTGATTGCGCAGCGCATAGGTGTCTTCTGCCGCATGCCCATGCGTGACCAGTGTTTCAAGCTGCGATACTACGTCAAAGGCTGACACGCCCAACAGGCGTTCTGCCTGTTGGGTCAGGGACTCAAGCGGTGCCGAGCCGCAGGCATAGTCGTCACAGGCGACGCGCCATCGGGCGAGCGTCCGTCCAGTCAGCCGTTCGTAGCCTGCTTCCTTGGCGCGATCGAGCTGGGCGATGCCCGCAGCTGTGATAGCTACCTTTCCATCGTCAATGAACAGTAATCCAGCGTCGCTCATTCCTTCCAGTAGCGTGGACAGGCGGTTAGGTGATGCGATCTGTAGTTCCTCCGCCCAGCCTAGTAACGCGTCGATACGACAATCTTGACTAGCAGCGTCGTTGACCACTATCGAATAAGTGCACTGTTCAACCGCGCGCACCGAACCAGGTTCGCCGACATTGCTCCGAGACGGTGTTGCGCTGGCCGCAAGCGTCGGAACGGAGTGAACTGCCAGCCATCCAGGCGAGTCCTGAATCGCCCAATCCATTGCCACGGGATAGGCCTCATCACCGAACACGATTCGTGTGTGTCGCCAGGTCGGCGGTCCTTTGAGATATGCAAGCGTTGTATCCCAAAGAAGACGATAGAGCGCCGATGCGTCCGGCGGGTACGTCTCCGCGACGAATTCGGGCGACATTGCCGTCAATGGTGTAATCATCGGGTGGGCGTTCACGCAGAGTCCTCATTTCCATCGACCACACGCTGCAGCATGAAAGTAATCAGTCCCTCGGCATCATCGAAGGTTTCCCAAACACTCAGTCCTGACATTTCCAGCGCCGCGTAGACCGCACGCTTCTGATCCAGGACAAAGACTATGTCGTCGCGTTTTCCGAAGTACACTAACGATTCGTCAATCGTTTCGCGGAGGTCGCGATTCGCTTCGATCATCGATTCTTTGAACAACCAGTATCGGTGTGTTGGCCAAACCGTGAGTCCGTCGAACAGGATTCCATCAGATAGACGCAACACCCGCAGATAGGCATCTGGCAACGTAAGGCCGAACTCGCGTTGAAACCTCTCGGTTAGGGCCACGATAGCGGTTTCCGACGCCGGAGGCGGGACAAATTCATCGTTGTCTCGCCTTAAGCGCAAGATTGTACTGACCATTTGTTCAATCGACATCAAAAACCTCCAGGAACTCAGAGTAAGTCACCGACCGAGACTCGTAGCCTAAGGCTGGATTGGGGTAAATGACGGTGTCGCACGGTGGCTGTGGAAACGCGACTACCGCTTGCTCGCCTGAAGCAAGCAAGCGCACACGCAGTTCGGCCGGATTGAAGTAACCATGGAGGGCGCGGTGCTCGATATCGGACCGAAGCAATAGATAGTTGCTGGGCGTATTACTACCGCCGTCGTCCAGAGGAAGGCGGTGGTGCACGTCGTAATTGTCGGGGGTGCGCCCGTACTTGGCCATGGTGGTGATTTGGGCCTCGGTCAATCCAGCAGCGAGTAGCTGGTCGCGGTGTGTGACGGCGATCTCTTTTACCCAGGCTTTCCGATGTTGTCGATCGAATGCGGCCCGTTCTGCTTTGTATTGTTCGCGGTTGGTCTTCTTTTCGTAATTGATAGCCACATGCGAAAACCCGTGCAATGCCCGCGCACCCGCCGGGTGATAGAGTACGATCATCGAAACGCTGCCTGGTTTCGTTGACGCGCGGTGTCGAGCGATCAGCGCCTCGCAGACCCGGTCCAAGTAGGCTGCATCGCGACGTCGATCCTTGAGTAGGGCTCGCACCAGGTTTCTAAGAAGCAGCTGACCGGAGGATGGAAGCGTGGCGACAGCGTAGCCATAAATTGTTGCCTCGTCGGGAGACAGTTCGCCGGCAGCGACCAGCGCGTCAACCAATTCTGGCGGAACATACGTTCCTCTCGTTCGTGGGTACGCGGTGACGCCACTCATAGACTCGACTCATCTAGATCACCCGTGCCTCTGGCGCGGGGCTTGGCCTTGCCTTCATATAACGCCCGCAGCGCGTCCATCGTCCGCATGGGCATCCATTGCCACTGCCGATACGCATGAATCAACACCTGGGCAGTCGTGTTCGCTGGGTACCAAAGGCCGACCTGCTGCGTATCGAAGCGGAGGACGAACGGCAACCTGCTATTTTCTGACAGCTGCTCGACGGCGGCTTCGGCCAAGACGCGATCATTGAACCAACGTGGTTGGGCAGCCGTTCCAACACTATCCATTAAGTGGCCTACGACGGTCTGGGCATCGCAGTGTCCTTGGACCCGGACACCGAACGCCAAGGGTTGTGCCGCCCGGTCGACAACTTCGCGCATGAGCGCCAGTTCGGGGCGACTGGCGGTAACTCCTTGTTGGCGGAGCGCGTCATGCAATCGCGCGTCGACCACTTTTCGCATCAAGCTCACCTTCACCCGTCGAGCATCGATCCCAGGCAAGGCCAGTTCTCTCGCCAGCCGGATTTCTCTTGGGGTCAATGCGTAAAAACGCATCCGGCGGAATTTGTTCTCAAAGTGCCGCCCAGCTTCCTGTAGTACCTGTATGACGTGCCATGCGATCTCTTCGCCATCATCATCATCGTCGGTGGCAATATATACGGCATCGTACTGGCCCATTTCCGCGGCCACCTGACGCAGCAATTGCATCGCTCCTTCGCCGTCCTTGCTCACCTGGAACCTCACTTTTTGCGAGGAATGGACCAACTCGCGAAAGTGGCCGTGAGTCGCAATGACCTTAGCGGATAGTCCGAGGGCCGCCTCGACGACGTGTTGCTTGCCAGGCGCTTCGATGATCACGCATTCCCGTGGATACAGACGTTTGCCACGCTCGGCTAGGTAATCGACAAGTAGATCTAATGGCGCCGCCCGCTTGCCGTGGCCGGTACGCTCTAGGACGCTGGGTGCGGCAAAAAGGATAAAACTGTCCTGCGCACGACTGACCGCCACATTTAACAGATTTGGGCCGTCGCTTTCGACGAAGAAAGGCGCAACTGTTTGGGTTAGCGAGAACGCGACGATCGGCTTTTCCGCGCCCTGTAAGGCATGCACGGTATTGATCACCATATCCCGAGCCGCGTCGCCGAACTGCTCTGTTAGGGCTGTCTGCAGGGCGTTAGCCTGAGCGCGGAACGGTGCAATGACCGCCACAAGCTCGGCCAGCGTGGTCTTGTTGTAGTGCTCTAACAGCCGCGGACCTTCGTGCCGCAACCAGCGAACGATTTCCTCGACTTCGTCCTTGTTGATCCACGACCCGCTGTGGCGCCTAGCGCCGCGGACCGGTGCGACTCCGACCCAAGCCATAGGCGGATAGATAAATGGCGGCCTTTCCTTTCGGCACGGTACCAACAACTCACCATACAACAAGCGCCGGTTGTACTCGATAATGTCGGCGCGACACCGATAGTGCGCCTTAAGGCTAATACCGGCGGCACGGGCGTCCGCCGCATGATCGGTATATTGGGTGACTCTCTGGGCTGCCTGCATGATGGAGCCCAAACACGAAGTCACCGCGTCAGGCATAGCGTCGATACCCCTATCTATCGCCAAGCGAGCGCTACCCGCCGAATCGACGTTCCATATGGGCTTGAGTTGCGCGGTGTCGCCGACCACGATGGCGCGTTTGGCGAAGGCGAAGCTGGCCGCGCCAATTTCGGGCGACGCTTGACCCGATTCGTCAAAGATCAGCAAGTCCGCAAACTCGAATTTTTGATAGATACGGGGCAATGTGTAGACAGTCGAGACTATTACAGGTGCCAGCATCGCAGCTCGGCGCAAGGTGGTTAGCTCATCATCGCCGTCTGCCTGCGTGGGCGGATCCGCCAACCAGCGCGCCTCCCAGTAGCGCGCTGCCAGATGGAAGTGCAGAAAGCGGAACTTGCTATCGATCGCCGTTTCGAACTCCAAGGCCAACTCGGTCGGCGCTGTGATTGCTTGACTGCACCAGGAATCCGCTTTCTCCGTCGCGACGACATCGGAATTGGCCACAGCCTGTACCAGCGCGAGGGCTTCGGAACGCCATGTCTCGACTTCTTGCTGTGTTCGTTGCGCAGAAATCAAGGTGGCACGCGCTGCGGTCAGCGATGTTGCACTCACAGCCAAGTGTTCAAGCTCGTCGCTCACCCGACGTTGTAGATTGGCCACTGTCAGTGATGGTGGCGTCTGCTCAGTGAAGTTTTGATGGGTGAGTACGGCCAGTGCCGAAGCACGAAACGCTGTCGCCTGTGGTCCCCAGCGATCACCAATTATTCGGCGCAGGAGTCGCGCCCACCAAGTCCTTCCTTGAGCCTCAAGGCGTTCGGCTTGGGCGACTTGTGCGAGGGACTGGCTGAACATGCCTAACGCGGCAGAATGGCGTGCGCGTTGCGTCTCAAGCTCTCTGACCTCATGAGCGGCCAAGGCTTCTATTTCGGCCCAATGAGCGGCGGGACGTTTGAACGCCTCATTTGCACCGGCTAAGGTAAGCCACTCAGTGAATTGACGCTGCAGGGATCGCATCGCTGCGACAGAGGTTGAAAGCAATCTCTGGATTGCGACCGCCGCCCGCGCCGCGGAGATCTCGGATTGGGCCAAGCCGGCACAGCGTCGATGCAACTCGAGAAATCCCTCAAGCAGCCATGTCCGTTGCTTATCGGCGGCGGTTGCGAACTTGCTTGCAGCGCCCCGCAAGGAATAGGGCGCCACATCGTCGCTCCCGTATTGCCTTCCCCGCATCAGCATGAAGGATCCAAGGTCTTCATCACTCTTCGATCTTGCCGGAAAGAACCAGCCGTAGGATGGCAGGTCAGGCAACCAGCGACTCGTCCATTCCGGCTGCAACGCTGGTCCTGGAATACCTGAGAACGATTCGATGATGTTGGTTACAGCCTTGTTGGTTGCCGCCGTCGCGAGCAAGATGGGTGGGTCCTTACCGTTCAAAGCGGCGTCGACCCAACATGTGGCAATCACGGCACGCAGAAAACTGGTCTTGCCGGTACCCGGTGGGCCATTGATCGCTAAGATTTGTCCGGAAGCGGTCGCGGTGATGGCTGTCGCCGCCACCCGCTGCGAGCGCTCTAAGCCAAAGCCTTCTCGGCGTCCGAGATCTCGGTTGTATGTGTCTATGTGCCCGGTCAGTTGCGGTGCTCTCCCGATTGCCTGCACCTCCTCCAATGCTTCCGGTACGAATGGCGGCTTGGTCAACTGCCGAAGCAACGTGGCTGATGTTCCTGCCAGTGCCCGCTGATACACCTTGGCTATGGCGACGCCGACGCCTTGAGTCTGCCAGGGTACAACTTTCCAATATGTGTCGTTGGTACCCACTTCTTGTGCGAGGTTTAGGACGTCCAACTCCGCGTTGCCGCAAACTGTCCGGACAAACGTTTCAACGTAGCTCCAATAATCAGGCCATGTAGCGTCACGCCGTGGCGGGTAGTCACGTACAAATTGCTCACAATCGCTGACGGACCCGAAATACGCCGGCTTCTCGCGATCCGGGTCCACCGGCTCCAACCATTCGCGACTGAAGAACGGTGCGGCACCGGCCGGCACAGGAACCAATTGTCGAGTTGCGGCATCTAAGGCCAGAGGGATAGCAAGTAGCGCAGAGGTCGATTTATTGCGGCCGGACACGATGTACGCGACCAACACCGCCACAACGTGGCGGCCATCCACGGAACCAGCATCAAGGCCGCTCGGGGGCGGCAAGAACTCTGAGAGCGTTGCAACCTTCAGTCCGGGTGCGACGTCGGACCCTTTTTCCACTAGCTTATTCATGTCGCAATACGTCAAGGCGTCCTGCCAGTACTGAAGCAGCTTGTCAGCGTCAGGAGTCCGCACATGTTCACCAATTGCGGCGATCCAAGAGACAAGATCGTCGCGCGAAAAGCTCGCTGGCGCCTCGAAACCATAGCGCTCAGCCAAAGCCGGGCAGGCTGCGCTAACCTCGTTCTTTGACTTGGTATCTGCGGCTGAATTGGGCTCCAACAGCTGCACTCCGCGGTCGATTGCGAAGGCGACGCTAAGCCATTGGCGCGCGAGGGTCCGGTCAGTCTTGATTCCGAACGGCAGGCGCCAGCCGTGCTTTTGCGCCAGCCGGTCGAGGCTCTTAAGTTGTTCTGGGGATACCGAACTATCTGGCGGTGTCAAGAGACGCGTCCCGGGCGCATGTCGAACGCCATTGATGTTGATTGGTCATTTCGTTTGGGCCGTTCTCAAGCAATAGGTGACACGGTGGAATCTGGCAACTTCCTGGCTCAGTGAAGATGCATGCTCGCATGCATCGCAGTCTGCCTGACGCGGGTAAAATTGTACTTCGACAGTTCCAGCAGGGACTCGACTCACGTCAACGCCAGGGCAAAGTCGGGCGCCATCGACGCCCGAGGTGAACCCGCTACGAGGAAGTGCAGCCTTCCGGGAAGGGGTGATGGTCAATCTAGACACCGTTCATCGGAATGTTCTCGTGCAGGTGGGACAGCTGCCTCGCGACCTTCTCCTACCAATTTTAGTACGAGGTCATACAACCCGTCGGACCCACAGAGACGATGAGCATCCAAAAGGACCCGGAACGTGACACACTGCAACTCCAACCGCAAACGCCCTTTGCTACCAAAGGTGTACAAGTTCACCTAGACGCTACGGGTTGAAACCGGTCCCTCACTCCAGACCAGGCAGCACACCATGAAAGACCTTGGACTTCCCTTAATAGTGGTCGTAGTTTCCTGCCTCATATCCGCATCGCCGAGGGCTGGCGCTCAGGAGGTTTGCGGCCTCCAAGGCGTCACCTACAACAACATGTTTCGCAACGGCTTCGAAGCCAACACTCCTGGGAGCGCCGTACAAAAAACTGACCAGACCGAACTGCTTGGACTGTGGAATTTTGATAAACCAATTGCCATCGCGCCGATTCCAAGCGGCGGAAGCCCAGCAATCACCATCACTGAACCAGCATCGAGCGGACCAATTCCCGGCCACTTTGTGCAGCTTCGAGGAACCGTCAGCGGCCCAATAAATACCGGTGTCTCGGTCAACGGAATCCCGGCCCATGTCCAAAACAATGAGTTTGTGACGCCGATCCTCACCCTCTCGGAGAGCGGACCTACCACCTTCACGGCGACTGCAACCACGCTCGACGGTGCTACGGCAAGTGTTGGTCAGATCCATGACTCGGTTGCTGCAAATGGCGTACGTTTGACCGCAAATAAGACCGCAGAATTCCCCAATCGCCCCGTCCGCTTCTCGCTCACAGTTGATCCAGCGTTAGCTATCCAGCAAATCACCGTCGATTTCGATGGTGATGGAACGCCCGAGTTTACCGGCGCCAACCCGCTCCTTTTGCCTGCGACCTATACCTACAGCCAACCGGGAATATACACGGCGGAGGCGCGAGTCACCACGGCCTCAGCTGGAGTATTGACGTCTACGCAAACGCACGTGGCAGTCGATGTGGTTGAATTGCGGATACGCGCGTGTTCGGTATATGGCGCACTACGTACACGCCTTACCGCCAACGATGTGGCTGCCGCCATCTTGGTCTTTCCGGGAGAGCATCGCCCTCTCTACGAAGCGACGTTTAACGCCCTGGGCACTAATCGGCCAGTGTATGCAGGCCGGCTTGGCACAATTGCTACCGGCCTGTTAACACCACTAAGTGCGAGTCTAACCGTCATCACCACCGATGAAGCACCGCCCCAGGCCTATCGAATCCGTGTCGTCCAAGCTAGCGATGGCGTTTGGCGAATAGAGGAGATGTAGTCCATGTTTCAAGGAACGCAGTCCTGGTGGGCTCAGGTACTAAATTATTTCATTGCTATTTGGGTCAATGGACAGGGATGGTATGCGCCGCTTTATTATGGTGCACTGTTCTCAATTGGTTATGGTCTACGCGAGCGATTCAATTGGCGCGGAAACAAGCCCATATATTACTTAATGGCAAGCATAAGCCTGCTCCATGGCGCAACCGTCGCTTTAATTTTCCTCTCAATGCAGTTGGCGATGGGTGGATGGTTAATTGCGACGCCGGCAATTGTCCTGACGATATACGGTATGCGGCTGGTTGTTCGCTCAATAAAACACAATATTAACGGTGAAACCGAGAAAGCCAAGTTCCATCTGATCAGAGGCGGAGGCTGTCTCCTGATCATCCTCGCATTTGTGGTTCTCTCAGCCTACCAACTCGCTGGTATGCATTAGTGCACTCATCGGATAAATGCCATGAATAGATCTGTATATCTGACGTTACTAGCAACGTTGCCTTGCACGGTGGCCAGCGGGTATGAAATAGGAACGCATGCGTTGATCACTAAAAACGGATATGACCGTTCGGTATTGTCGCCCACAAACCCAAAATCTATCATTAGTACCCTTGGATTCGACCGCCTGGATGTAACGTTTCCTTTTTCCGGCCCCTTTCAAGGTCAGTACCTAGACGACTATCTCGACAACGCAACGCCGATCGATCCTCTGAATCCAAATCACGCATCGTTAACCTATGCGCGGACGCCACAACAGCTAGAGCGAGGAATAATTGAGGGACTAAGGAATCGTGGTTTTGTTACTGGAACGTCGGTAGCGAGCGTCGAGCTCACTGCTCTCGGGTGGCTCATGCGCGGAGCGGTTCGCGAGGATGACAACGACGTATTTGGACTCGGAGGACTGACTCGCGACGAAGATCCTTGGGGAAACTATTTGCGCGCAACTGCGCACTTCTACGATCCAATTAACGATGCTGCCTATAACTTTCCAGTCGACTGTCTTCAGTATAACTGCGTGCGTTCGACGGAATGGGCGCTAGGACGAACCAACCTCGGAACCGGCACCGGCGTACTCCAACTTAATAGACGGAATCACTTTACTTGGCAGGATGCTCGAAATCACTATTGGTGGGCTTTAACTCTGAGCAAGGCTGGAGCTTTTCCGACCGCCTTGGATCGAGAAAGAGATGCCTATGAGCGCCAAGTCCGCTTCGCCACGACCATAACGTCCCTTGGACACGTAATTCATTTGCTCCAGGATGCTGGGCAGCCGCAACACACGCGAAACGACGCGCATGCGCCGCCGTTTCGCAATCCGTTTGAGGGCGTGGACAGTCTTTATGAAGAATATACGGAAGCCCGTGTCTTTGGGCTTGAACCAGAAGGAGGTTCATTCGCTTTCTTTGACGGCACACTGCCATCAATTGATATCCTCCCTCCCATTAGGCTCTCTGGCAATCAAGCATACCCCATTCCTCGATTCCGTTTGCCCGTCTTCTATTTCACCACGCGAGCGGTTGACAATGACGTCTCCCAACGTCGAGGGCTTGCTGATTATTCGAACAGGGGATATTTCACTTTTGGGACACTTCCTAGATCCGGAGCATATGCCGAGCCGCCCCGGCCTAGCGTATCGCCGAGCACCTACGCCTTAGTGAGCTTCGATTCTGGTCTAAGCAGCGGAGGCCAAGCCGTTCCCGAACAAGTGTTCGTTGCATCAGTGCCTGACGTGATCAATCCGACCTACGATGTTCAAAGTGGATTATTCAGTGGATTTGGCGGTAAGGTGCCCGTGCTTCGACCGAGTATTACCAATCGAGCTTTCGAACTCTACACAATGCCTGGACTTGCTCCGGCAGACATGGGCCTTGTGATTGATGAAACTGTCCTTCGCTACAATGCGGATGCCTTGATTCCTCGGGCAATTGCGTACTCCGCCGGCATGATTGACTACTTTTTTCGGGGTCGGCTGGAAGTTACGCCAATCGAACAGAATGTGTTTGCAGTTCTGCAGCAAAATGTCCCGCATACTGTCGATGTGGATGGCTACCCGCGCAAAGCGGACAATCGCATTTTTGGATTTGAGAAGGTGCGCCTACTCGTTCGGAACGTTAGTGAGCCGATTGCGGAGTCAGGTTTTGTGGGTGCGGCATTTCCGCAAGTCGTTGGCGCTGGCGGAAAGCTTGTCGCCGTGGCGCGATATCACCGCAATGCTTGCTATAAGCCGGACTTAACTGGTGAGCGGGTCCAGAGCTATGCGCCGTCGCCGCAATTGGTAATAACCGAGCCGACTTGTGCCCCAGGTGATAAGCTCCGTACGGATTTTCAGGAAGTGTCAGTCTCGGATCAAATTTCGGTCGCCTCGGAAGCGGACGTGCCGGGGGGAAGAGGTGAGCCATTGCCAGCAGCCGTTGAAGTGATGTTTGACTTTACCAACGACCCGATACCAGTGAATGCCTCAGATTTATTTATTCAAGTTGTTTACCGTGGGCCGCTAGGTGAAGAGCCGGATGCAGTGGCTGTCGGGACCTATGATGTGCGTGAGCCTACGTTTTTCGGAGTTTTCAATAGCACAGATTATTTCTATAACGGTACATCGTACCTGCCACAAAATGGTACCTATCCCAGTCGCTCGGCTCTCAATTTCAACGTTTGCGCCGGTGTCCCAAGCAAGCTGATTTTCCGTTCAATCGGTAGCACTGGTGACCCAAGTTTGGGTCTGCCAACCGCGGGCGCAGAGTCGGGTGTGATCCGGCTAGCGTTGATCCTCGGGGTTCGAATTCCACCAGCGACCACCACTACCGTTCGGAGTACGCCGACCATGGCCACTGCGCCCAGTGCGCCGGTTCGCTCCGGAGTGACCAAGGGGCAGCAACGCCAAGCAACCAGGGAGCGATATGCGCCATCGGGACCCGATGCATTGCCCCCGCCGACGTTCTGTCAACTCACGCCGCCTGCGCCGGGCGTAGACGTGTGGTGCGTGGATCCAATCAAGAAGCGTCGCGGCCTGCTACTTGGAGACCTTGCCCAGCCCATTTACTACAACTCCTCGGGTGTATTTGGTGACGGACCGGACGTAGATTCTGTTCCATTACCTGTTTTTGCGACGCCGCGATTTTCGGGAGTTGGCGAGAATAGATTCGACAACGCAGGGACTCTGGCAAATTGTCCAGCCGCGCCGCCTTCCGTCGACGGCCAAGAAAAAATAGACGCGCGTTGGATCGAATTGCGCGAGTCCGCTTCGGAGTTAGGTGTCGATATCGAGATGCTCACCAGATGATTTGGTTACGTTGTTGGCCCGAGGTTGCGTTTCTCCGCGACGCACTACGCGTATAAATGCGCGATTGGTCAAACCAAGAAGGCGCGGTTCGGGCACGGCTTGGCGCGTTGTTTTAAGAGGGAGGCATAGTGTGCTTGAACTAAAGCATTTGAGCGAAATCCTTGGACCGCCTGGTCGTTTCGATTTGGTTCTAGTTAATGCGCCACTGAAGGACTACTCTCTGTTTCCACGCAGCATTGATTTTACTCTTCCAACTCTCGGGTTGGCATACATTGCTACGTATGCAACTTCAAAGGGATTCCGTGTTGGAGTCCTTGACGCAGAGGCGCTCGGTTTGACGCTAAAAGAAGCGGCTGATTTGGTAAATAGGGCGGCACCTAGATGGGTTGGAATGAATCTGCTGGCCCCAACGTACAAGCATAGTGTATCGATTCTCCGAAGCCTCTCTCCGGAGATACAAGTGATGCTCGGTGGGCATCATGCGAAAGCAATGCCGACTCGAATTCTAAATGACCATGACATACCAAGGATTGATGCCATGATTTAGGCGAGGCGGAATCAAGAGTCACCGAGATTTTAGCGAGGACAAACTCGCGAGATGAGTTGCCGTTGGTTTATTGGCGGCGTGACCGCAATGGGCAGAGCGCTCAGGGTGCTGGGCCGACGTCTTGGTTGGCTCCGAACATCAACACATTGCCCTTTGTTGATCGTAGCTTTCTCCCCAACGATCCGTATCTGGACGGTGATATACTCGAATCGGCAATGGTGGCATCTAGCGGGTGCCCGTTTGACTGCTCGTTTTGCGGGGCAGCTGCGAGTGCAAATCCCGACGTGTCAGTTAGGAGTAGAGCACCGATTAATATAGTTCAGGAAATTGTGCAGCTTCAGGAAAGATATGCTATTCGTAGAGTTCGTTTCGTTGATGATCTTTTTCTGTCAAATAGAAAAGTAATGCGGGAGACGCTGAGTACGTTCTTATCTGAGCGGGTGTCGATTAAGTGGGACGCGACGGGGAGAATAAACGTCCTGGCTTCCTGTACGGGCGACCTGATTGAATTGATGGTGAACTCTGGATGTCGCGAAGTTGCGCTCGGTATTGAGACGGGAAGCGATCGACTCTTGGCGCATATTGACAAAAGGATCACCGTTGCTCAAACGAAATATGTCGTTGAGCGGCTGTGTAAGGCGGGCATAAATATCAAGGGATATTTTATTCTCGGCCTTCCTACCGAGACTCGCTTTGAGCATAATAGTACATTATCAATGATTCGCAGTCTCTGGGAGATAACGGCTGGCTTGCCAGGTCGATTTCGTTGCAGCGTTTTTGAGTATCGTCCCTATCCTGGAACGCCGGATTGGAGTCGATTGGTTCGCGCTGGCTATTCGGAGGAGGAAATGTTGATTTATGATTCGGAGTATGAGTTTGACCCCGGTATCGCCGATCGCGACGAGTTTAATTTTTCGACAGGTCTGCAGTTCGGCGAAGTTCCCGTTAATGAGGTGCGTCACTCGGTTGCTGATATAATGAAAACTCAAAAAGCGCAATGAAAATATTTATCCTAGGTCCATGCCGGAAAATTGATCGTTCGACGGGTGATCTTCACGCCCCTTTTGCTGATGGATCTAGATCGGGTAAGTTCCTGAGGAGTATCGTTTCCTCCCGGGCCAAATCGATGCGTTGCACGGTAGTGTTTGATAACATAATTGATGATTCGGTAGTTGACGCCAAAGGGTGTGAATACCTTCCGTCGCCCAAGACTCTCTCGCTCTTCCTGGGGAACCACGTCATTTGGACTGAAGCAGATGTGGTAGTTGCTTTGGGCGGGGATGTGCAAAGGGCCTTTGCAATGTATTTCGCCGGTACCTCTAGCCAGCGCTGCGCCTTCGAACTGCATTGTTTGCCCCACCCGTCGTATATCATGAGGCGTCCGGTTGGTGAACGTGAACGATTCAAAAGTTATCTCTTGGAAATTTTGAATCGATGACTGTTTGGATCGTGCTTTCTGGGTAAAAAACGGCCACTCCAAATTGAGTGGCCGCAGTGTCACAACATTCCTCGCTCTGCAAAACTAACTGATTCGTCTCTGCCAATTACGAAATGGTCTAGGACTCTAACCTCCACTGACGCCAAAGCCGCTTGAAGCTTTTTCGTCAACGTCAGATCGGCTCCGCTTGGTTCTGCGAGCCCTGAAGGATGGTTGTGGGCGAAGATGCAAGCAGCGGCATTTAGCCGCAGCACCGCCCGAACCACTTCACGGGGATGCACTTGAGCACTGTCGATGGTGCCGCGGAACATCTCTTCGATGTCCACGACTCGGTGTCTAGTATCGAGGAAGAGGACCACGAAGGACTCGTATTCGCGGCCAATGAAATGTGCTGTTAAATACTCTAGCACCTCGCGCGGACTGCCAAGTGGTGGTCCGCGATCCAATCTCTCTCTAAGTAATCTTTTGGTCAGCTCCACAGCTGCTGCCAGCTTCGGCGTTGGATATGAGTCTCCTTCGTTGAGCATGAGTGGCGCAAGCCGCCCGTGGTACTTTTTAGTGGTAGCGCGGCTGCCGATTATAAGTTTGAGTAAATCTTGGTCTGACAGTGATCTCGGGTCCATGTTCGTCTCCTTAGGTAAAGAACTTCCGACGTACATGAAACCGCACTTGGGAGCAGCTGCCACGGCTGGAAAACCATTCGCTTTGGATAGTCGTGCGGCCGTGTGCCCGTATCCAATCGTCCGTAATGTGTAGGGATGGAAACACACTCGGACATCACCTTCTTCGCCACGACTAACGCGCGGTTGCCGCATCGGCGATTTGGCGTTAGGCAGTCGGATCGCTTCTCGCACCTATACATCATCGGCAAGACGGGCACTGGCAAGACCACGCTCATCGAGACACTGGCGTTGCATGACATCTATCGCGGGCACGGTGTCTGCGTGATCGATCCTCATGGCGACTTAGCTGAGCGTGTCGTCGCGAGCGTGCCGGAATCCCGTGCTGCCGACTTGCACTACTTCAATGTCCCGGATCGTCTGCAACCTTTCGGATACAACCCCGTGCGCAAGGTGCATCCGCGACACGTCCCCCTGGCGGCTTCCGGTCTCATGGAAGCGATGAAAAAACACTGGGACGACGCCTGGGGTGTTCGGATGGAACATGTGTTGCGCAATGCCCTCTATGCGCTGATCGAAGCCGGCGACGCCACCTTTCCGGACGTCTTGCGGATGCTGATCGACAAGGACTTTCGGAAGTCCGTCGCGAGTCAGATTTGCAATGAGCAGGTAAGGGCGTTCTGGACTCAAGAGTTCAAGGCATACAACCCGCGCTACCGTCAGGAGATGATTGCTCCGATCCAGAACAAGATCGGCGCACTGCTCGCGGATCCCATCTTGAGACGCATCTTCACGGCCGCGCCCACCGAACTACACTTTCGCCATCTCATGGACGACGGCAAGATTCTGATAGTCAATCTGGCGAAAGGGCGACTCGGCGAAGACAGCGCCAATATGCTTGGCGCCCTGCTGGTCACCACGCTCGGCCTCGCTGCGCTCAGCCGCTCAGACACTACGGCGGACAGACGCCGACCGTTCTTCGTGTACATCGATGAGTTTCAAAGCTACACGACGCTCTCTGTCGCCAACATGATCTCCGAGCTGCGTAAGTACGGCATCGCTTTGACCTTCGCTCACCAGCACCTCTATCAGTTGGAACCGGAGGTTCGTCACGCCGTCCTCGGTAACGCCGGAACCTTGGTGACCTTCCGGGTCGGTCCGGAAGATGCGCGGGTCATCAGTCGTGAACTTGAACCGGTTTGCCAACCCGTGGAGTTGATGAATTTGGCGAATCGCGACATCTACCTCAAACTGATGATTGACGGCGCCCCCAGCCGGCCCTTTAGCGCCACCACATTGCATCCGGACGAGTTGGGCCTTGTCCGCAACTTTACCTATCCCAGCTAGACAGCAACCGACATATACTTTGTTCCAGTCTTGGGGGTAGGGGACAGACGCGCTATGAAACTGCTTCTGCGCCGTGACCAAAAGTCCGGCCTGTTCGGCAAAGTCAATTTCACACTCGCTATCCGGGCCGAACTGACGCCCGAGGAAAAAGCGCACGTCAAGAAGTACAAACTTGGCGACACGATGCTCTATGAGCGCATGCAGTTGGTTGATCCCGGAAGTGGTTTGCTTGGGCTAGCGTCACGGCTGGCGCACAAAGCCTCGAACCTCACGATCTCAGTGAATGATCTTGAAAACGGCAAAACCATCGATTGCAAAGACATCATCGAGATGCTGGCGGCCGAGGAGCAGATCAAGGAAGCAGCTCAGACCTTCCGGGCTGTGCTCGGCGCGGCGGCAAGTTTTGGCGGCGAGGAGGTTGTCGAGTTCAACTAGGTGACCTGGAACTGGCTCGAATGGCTAAAGCGCTCTCCGAAAAACACTGAGCGTGAGGAAACGCTGACCCTGCTTCGCCGGTTAAAGCGGGGTACAAAGCATTCGCCGCTGGCAACCGAAGCTGCGGTCACCCGTTTTATCGTTGATATTGTCTTTGAAGCCTGTGAGCGTCGCGGCGTCACGCCAGCGGCTCCGCTGGGACAGGCGCTTGGCAGAGTGGTTCATGCACTGCTGCATGAAGACGCCATCATTGGACAGCTCCCTGATGACTCCGACCTTGAGGAACTTTCGGTCGAAGAGGGGGTGCGTCTGCGCGCCGCCTTTCGTCGGCACGAACGATTTCTCCAGGCCCCGACCCGCCTACTACCGATATGGCGCGACAAGCTGGTCTGGCTATTCGCCGGTATGTTGGAGTACTTCCCGGACTCGGCGTTTGTCGATCTGAACGAGGATGGTAGTGCTGACGATGATTCCATCGTCCTGCCAAACGCTCCGGCCTTTTCGCTGTGCGAAAAATTGCCCGAGATCATTGAGCGCTTGATGCGCACGATGTTCGATACCGACGTGTCGGAGGCCGGGCTCTTTGAGACGGTGCGCGAGCGCTTTGACCGGAATGTTCTGCGAGCATCCGGTCACGATCCGGACGAGCATTTCAGCAAAGCACCAAAGCTTGTACTACCTACCCAAAGCCGTGTGACTGAGCCGGCAGCGCTGGTCGATACGTACCTGGAAGGGACGCCGTTTGCTGACTTCTTCTACCGACCGTTGCCGTTTGCTATTCCGTTTCCGGCGCGCTTTGAGCACACCCATATCGTCGGTGGTTCCGGTCATGGAAAGACGCAGTTGATGCAGTTCCTGATTCACCATGATCTGGTTCGATCGCAAAGTGACGGACGCTCAGTAGTCGTCATCGACAGCCAGGGGGACTTGATCCGAACCATCTCGCAGCTCGGCTACTTCAGCCCCAGTCAGCACCCGGAGTTTGCCAATCGCTTCGTGCTAGTCGATCCGAATGACATCGAAAATCCGCCCTGTCTGAACATGTTCGACTTCAATCGGGATCGCTTGAGTGGCTACGCGCCGCTCGATCGAGAAAAGATTCTCAACGCTACGATTGAACTCTACGAGTATTTCTTTGGCGCGCTCCTCGGGGCGGAACTGACGCAGCGGCAAGGCCTGATCTTTCGGTATCTAGCGCGCCTTCTGATCGAGATTCCAGACGCCACGATCCACACCCTGCGCGAGTTGATGGAGGATGGAGACCGCTTCAGGCCGCACATGGAGCGGCTCACCGGAACGGCTCGCAGCTTCTTCGCTACGCAGTTCTTCGATCGAAAATTTGGTGAGACCAAGAAGCAAATTTTGACGCGGCTCTGGGGCGTGCTCTCGAACACCTCGCTGGAACGAATGTTTTCGCATACCCGGAACCGGATCGATCTCTTCTCGCTTCTCAATGAGGGCAAGATCATTCTGATCAACACGGCCAAGGACTTACTTGGGCAGGAGGGCGCGGCCATCTTTGGACGCTTTTTCATCGCCCTGATTTCGCAAGCGGCGGTGCAACGCGCCGCCTTGCCACCACATGCTCGTCGTCCGGCCTTTGTCTATGTCGATGAGGCACAGGACTACTTCGACGACAATGTCGCGCCCATCCTCAATCAAGCCCGCAAGTACCGGGTCGGCCTCGTCTTCGCGCATCAGAACCTAGATCAGCTTGGTGCCGGGCTCCGGGCCAGTGTGCTCGCTTCCACCACCATCAAGTTTGCCGGTGGCGTCAGCGCCAAAGATGCCGCCACGTTGGACTCAGAATTTCGCTGCCGGGCCGAATTCCTTATGGAGCAGCGTAAGGGACGTGAGAACACTGAGTTCGCCTGCTACGTCAAGAACTACACGACCAAAGCACTCTCGATATCGATTCCGCTTGGATTCGTCGAGCGCCAGCCGAAGCTACAAGCCGATGAGTACGACGAACTCATCGCCGAGAACCGGCGGCTATACAGTGAGCCGCCGATGGTCCAAGCAGAACTGCCAATCGGTCCGTGCGCAAAGCAGACCACGAACACCTCCCGGCATGAAGCTGCCGGTCGAGTGCCAGTGCAACCGCCAACAAGGGGAGTGGTTGCTGCAATAGAAAATCCAACCGCCAAGCCCGTTGCGATTCGGCCAGAAGCGCTGGTCAAGGCAACGAAACCAGCGCGGACCAGTACGGTCGAGCCAGGTGGCGGCGGGCGACAACACAAGTACTTGCAGCACCTTGTCAAAGAGCTGGCAGAAGAGAGAGGCTTCCGTGCCAGCCTCGAAGAAGCGATCTTGGATGGTGCCGGCCGAGTTGATGTTTCGCTATCACGTGGACGGGCACGAATTGCGTGTCAGATCTCCGTCACCACCACCAAAGACTGGGAACTCGGTGGCGTCGAGAAGTGTTTAGCGGCCGGATATGACCAGGTCTGCCTCATCGGCCGGACCGAGCGGCACGTGAAAGCATTGGCCAAGTTCGTCGGCGAAAATGTTCCAGAGGACAGTCGCCCCAAGGTGCGCTATCTGACGCCAGACATGGTGGTGCAGTTTCTTGATGAACAAGGACCGCCAGCACCGACTGAAGGCGTGGTTCGCGGATACAAGGTCCGGACGGTTCGACAGCATGTCGATCCCGAGGACGCCAAGAACCGACGCTCAGCGATTACCGAGGTGATCGCCCGCTCAATGCAAAGGATGGATTCAGATTAAATGGGGAACGTGCATACACCTATATTTGAAGGATCCAACGATGTCAAAGATTCTGCAGGCATTCCGACTTGGGACTTTGAAATGACTGGCTGTATTTTGCATTGCATACGAGTGATTCTAGGGTTCCTTAGTATCATTTATTCACCAGATCCAATGGAAATGATCGCAACGTCCCCAAGCATGATCCCCTGGGACCACAGACAGAGACACCGATAGACTCACAGGTTCCACCCACCGAGCCGGAGAGCTTAGAGACCGCCTCTTCCAAACTTGACTTCGGATTTCGACAATAGGCAATCGTAATATGCGGAGGCTCCTCCACAACATTCCAATCCATTGGAATAATATTATCTACAAGTACAACATCAAGCTGACGTTTGAGTTCTATAACCTCGCCGCACTCTACAAGGTCAATAAAAAGGTAGTTCTTTTTCGGCAGTTTTAAATAAGGC
>JALHRS010000012.1 GCA_022841325.1 Lysobacterales bacterium
GGGCGCTGCGCCGATAGTCCACTCCTGCAGTCAAGCCAATGGAATCGTAATCCAGCACCACCTCGCGGTTGCTGCCATTGACGTTCTGATCGCCGCGGCTGATGGTTCCGTTCACGAAGAAGCCCCACGGACTGATGAGGTCTCCGGGGCCACCAATCTCCGGTTCGTCGGCATTCTGGAACAGGCCTTGCAGCAGGGCGATGGGAATACTCTGGGTGCCGTTGATGACGTTGAGCCCGCCCAGATTGACACCGGCGCCGCCACCATTGTGCAACTGACTCAGGCGGGAATCGATGTTGAACGACTGCGTGCTCGCGAGCTGGTTCAATGATGCGTGCTGCGACAGCACTTCCTCCGGATAGAGGGCGCGCAAGGCACTGCTGACCTCGGCGTTGCGGCCGTTGGCGGCGTCCTGGTACAAGGCATCACAGAGCGCCGACACCTGCCCGCTGGAACCATCGCAGAGGTCGACGACCGGCAAGACGGCGTCGCCAGCCAGCGTATCTCCGAGCGTCGCCTGCAGCAGCGACTCGCCAGCTTCTTCGCCCTCGGGCGGCAGCACCTCGGTACTGAGCAGAGCGCGGTTGTTGCTGAGCACCGGGTCCGTGGTACGGGCCGACACCGACACTTCATTGCTGAGCGTTGCCCGCTGATTGGGGGCATCAACCGTCACGCTCAGCTGCAATTGCTGACCGGAGGACAAGGCTGCACTGGCTCTGCAGAGTACGGTGCCGGTACCGGAGCAGACCAATCCAGCCCCCGCCGCCGACACCAGCGTGGTCCCGGCTGGCAGGACCTCGGTGATCAGTACTTCCTGGGCCGCCGCGGGCCCCAGATTGTTGACACGAACGCTGTAGCTGAATCGCTGAGCAAAGGCGAGCGGATCGTCACTGATGGTCTGGCTGATGCTGAGATCCGCCGTTTCCGGTGGCGGCGGCGCCTGCGTCACCGTGATCTGTGCCACAGCCGAATTGTCGGACGGGTTGGGATCCGCCAGTGACGAATTCACGTCCAGCAAGGCCTGGACCGACCCGCTGGCCGTATTTCCAATCTGAGCCCTCAGATTCAGGGCCGCACTGCCGCCGGCCGCGAGCGAAGTCAGACGGCAGTCGACGCCGCCACCGGCAGGTATGCAGGTGAAGCCGCCCCCTGCCCCGCTCTGAATCGTGAAGTCGCCATTGCTGCGGACCCGCACCAGGACATTGGTCGCCGCCGAGGGGCCCAGATTGAGCACATTGGCGAGCAGATCCACCCTGTCTCCGGCAGCTGCCGACGCCGGCCCGGTCAGATTCAGGCGGAGATCAGCGGTACTGGGATCGACACTGACGATCCTGGTGCTCTCCTGGGCGCTGTTGTTGGCCGTGACCGGATCGGCCTCCAGGGCGAAAACCGTGGCGCTGTTGCTGACCGTACCGGCGCTGTCGGCACGTACACGCAAGCTCAGCAGCGACTCCGCGCCCGGCGCCAGTGCTCCGGCCAAGGTGCATTCCGGCGCACCGATCAGGGGACAGGTCCAGCCCGGGGAACTGCTGCCCAGCACCGCCATGTTCAACGAAGGACTGTTGACCACACGAATGCCGGTAGCCGAGCCCGGCCCCAGATTGCGCACCCGGATCAGATACTCGAACTGCGTACCTGCGGTCACCGGATCGGCGCTGTCACTGATGTCCAGCGCCAGATCGGCGCTGACGGGCGGCGCCGTGCTGGTCACCGTCACGGTCGCATTGGACTGCAGCGGAGCCAGCCCCAGGGACTGCAACTGGGCGCGATTGACGAAGTTCCCGGCACTGGCCGGCAGCGTCTCCAGCACGATGGTACTGCTGGTACCCGCGGCCAGCGAGGGGCGCCGGCAGTCTACCCGTCCGGCGTCGAAGGTACAGGTCCAGCCGTCACCACCGGCGCTCTGGAACGTCAATCCCTGCGGCAAGTCGTCGAGCATCACCAGGCCCAGCGCCTCGCGTTGACCGCTGTTGCTCACCCTGAGATCAAACAGCGCACTCTGACCCAGCGCCACCGACGATTCCCGCGCCTGCTTGCTGAAACTCAGTGACTGCGCCTGGATGATGGTCGTTGCCTGCGTGGCGGACGCTCCGGTACTGTTTTCCTGACTGCTGGCCTGGGCGGTGTTGGTCACCGATCCCACCGCATCCCCGCGCACGCGCAGACTCACACTGGTACTGGCGCCTGCCGCAAGGGGCCCCGGATTGCTGCAGTTGACCACCACGGGAACCCCAGTGCCGGCGGTGCAGTTCCAGCCTGCGCCGACAAAACTCAGGTAGCTGAGACCGGCTGGCAAGGTGTCGATGACGGTCAGGCCAGTCTGACTGACGTTTCCGGCGTTGCTGAGGGTCAGAATGTAATCAAAGGGCGTGCCTACCGCGACCGGGTCGACACTGTCGGTCTTGGTCAGATTCAGCGTGGTCACGGCGGCCACGACGGTGACCGGCAATGACACCAGATTGTTGGCCGTCACCGGGTCGAAGTTGTCGGAACTGATCGACCCCTGCTGGTTGAAGGGCCCGCCGGCGGTACCCGGCGCACTCAGCGTCAGGCTTGCCGCAGTGCTGCTGCCGCTGGCCATCGTGGCCCGCTGACAGCTGACCGACTGGCCGGAGGCCAGGCACGACCAGCCGGCTCCGCCGCTGACCACACCCACCGAGAAACCCGGGGAAATCGTGGCGGTCGCGGTGACGTTGGAGGCCACATCCGGACCCAGATTGCTCGTCACCAGGTCCAGCGTGAACGAGCTGCCCGCGACCACCGACGAGACCGCGTTCAGTTGCACGGCCAGATCGGAGTTGCCGCGAATCGACGCTGTGGCCGAGGCCTGATTGTTGGCCGGAACCGGATCAGGATCAGCACTGCTGACGGTTGCCGTATTGGCAACCGAGGTACCGCCCGGCGGCACCGCGCTGTCGTAGATCACCTGCAGGTCCAGCGGCGCACTGCTCTGCCCGGCAGCCAGCGTCGGCGCATAGCTGCAGTTGACGTTGCCGCTGCAGCTCCAGCCGGAGCCGCTGAAACCCTGCAGCACGATGCCGGCCGGCAGTGGATCGGCTATCTGGATGCCGCTGGCGGTCTGGGTACTGCTGATCGCATTGCTGACCACC
Organism: Lysobacterales bacterium; assembly: GCA_022841325.1. Classification (GTDB taxonomy): domain Bacteria; phylum Pseudomonadota; class Gammaproteobacteria; order Xanthomonadales; family SZUA-5; genus JADKFD01. The sequence goes on from JALHRS010000012.1 coordinate 3,111, forward strand.
AGGCGGTAGACAAAAGGCACATTGCGCGGAATCGGCTGGCTACCGACCACAACCTTGGTCAGTGCCAGATCGACCGAGCCGGGGGCCACCGCAGTCACGGCGATGGCGGCATTGGCCGTTGCCGGCGTCGGATCATTGGCGCTTGAGGTTGCCGTCAGTCCCAGGCTGGCGCTGCCGGTGCCCGGTCCGGCAACGCCGTTGATGGTGATCGGCGCCGCGTTCAAGCCGTTGGCCAGGGTTCCGCTGGGCGTTCCCCCCTGATAGGTACAGCTGATGGCACCGCCCGTGTGCGTGCAGATCCAGGACGGCGAGACGCTGAAACTGCTGAAAACCACCGCCCCACTGAGCGTGCCGCTGACCTGAAGCGAGGGCGCCGCGCCGGGCCCGGCGTTGCTGACGTTCGCGGTGAAACTGATCGGCGTTCCAACTTCAACTGTAGTGGCACTGCCGCTGAGCGTCAGATTCAGATCGGCATTGCCATTCACCACCTGGGTGCTCTGGGTGATGTTGGTGTTGTTGGACGGATTGGCATCCGGCTCCAGCGATGAAGCACTGACGGTGACCTGTACCACCTGCGCCGTTGGCGGTGCGGTGAAGCGCAAGCGCAGCAGCGGTGCGCTGCCGGGCGAGGGAATGCTGCCTGCATTCAGCGTGCAGTTGATGACCGTCGAGCTGATGCAGGTCCAGCCCGGGGTCGCCTGCGCGACCGGCGTCAATGCGCCCGAATAGAACACCGAGACATCGACCATGCTTGCCGCGGCCGTGCCGATGTTGCCAAGGCTGATGTCGTAATCCACATTCTGACCGACAGAGACCGGATCGGGGGCGTCAATCACGGTGACAGTCAAGTCCGGGCCCGGTCCTCTGACCGTCGATCCGGTTTCCGTGTCCGTGCCCACGCCTGCGCCCGACTGGGCCAGGACAGCCGACGGCAAGCCAGCGAGCAGCACGACCAGCGCCAGCGAAGCCAAGGGCATCATCCGCAGGCGCAGTTTCGCCTCCCCAAACCATCCATCTCGATTCACGAATATCCCCCGGCACCCTCTGTGTCTGAGATGCATTTCACGCTGATTGCGCTGCGGTAGCAAGCGCAGCAGGTCAATTTCCGCAGCAGATAACGAACAAACGGAATATCCAGTCCCTTCGGGACACTCGATCCAGCCACCAGGGCCCGTCTGAAACCGCGAGTCAGACCATGACTACGCCGCAGCATCCAGATGCTCGCAGAAAGCCAGAACGATCCGGTTCGGCCACCCCCCGGGACCAGGCCTAGACCCTACAATGCCGACCACGGAATTCCCGCAACGTGCCACCCGGAGTCATGCCATGTCCATGCTCGCCCCCGCTTGCCATCGCCACCTGCAATTGACGGCAGAAGGACGCCGGAAGCAAGGCTGGTGGTGCTGGCCGCGGCTGATCTGGGTGGCCCTGCTCCTGCTGCTGGCGGCCTGCGGGCGCACGCCTGAGGCGCCAACGACATCATCCGCAGAGCCTGCCGTCGAAGCGCCCAGCGGCTTTGCCGTGGCTGCAGTCACCGGCGAAGCCAGCGACGGTCGCCCGGCGCTGACCGTGCGTTTCAGCCGGCCGCTGGCGCAAGCCCAGGATCTGGGGCAGTTCCTCAAGGTCACCGACAGTGATGGCAAGGCCGTCGATGGCGCCTGGATCACCGATGACGGCGAGCGTATTGCGCGCTTTCCGCACGTCAAGGCGCAACAAGAGTTTACGGTTGAGATCCTGCCGGGTGTCGTGGCTGCGGACGGCAGCACGCTGGCCGAAGGCCTCAGTCGCAAGGTGCAGTCGGTGGATCTGCCGCCGGCCGTGGGCTTTGCCAGCCAGGGCAGCATTCTTCCTAGCCTCGGCACCGACGGACTTCCGATCGTCAGCGTCAACATCGCCGAGGTCGACGTCGAGTTCTTCAAGGTGCGCGCCGACAATCTGCCGCGTTTTCTCGGCGAGTTCCAGGGCGGTGGACGACGTGGTTACTGGGATCTCAACCAACTCAAGCGGATGGCCGATTCGGTCTACCTGAACCGCTTTGTCATCAACGCTGCCGCCAACGAACGCAAGATCTCGCATCTGCCGGTTCATCAGATTGCGGAACTGGAAGCGCCCGGCGTGTACTTCGCGGTGCTGAAACCGAGCGGTCAGTACGACAGCGAGTTCCAGACCACCTATTTCGTGCGCAGTGACATTGGCATCCACAGCCGTGTGCATGGCGACAAGCTGTGGGTGGCGACGCGCTCGCTGGGCGATGGCGAGGCGCTCAGCGGGGTCGAGGTGTCGATACTGGATGCCAACGGCGCGGAGGTCGTCAAGGGCGTCAGCGATGGCGACGGCATGCTCGATCTGAGCTACCGGATCAACACCCGCCATGTGCTGGTCGGCCGTCGTGGCGAGCAGATGTCCATGCTCGGCTTCAATCAGCCGGCGCTGGATCTGTCGGATTTCGATGTCGCGGGCAACACCGCAGCCGAACTCAGCGTGTTCCTGTGGTCGGGCCGTGACCTCTATCGCCCGGGCGAAACGCTGCGGGTGTCGGCGCTGCTGCGCGATTACGACGGCCGTCCGATCGCGGGTGAGCAACCGCTGTTCGCGACCCTGCGCCAGCCTGATGGTCGCCCCTACGCCAGCAGCCAGCTGCTGGCCGGCAAGGGCGGCTATTACGCCTACGAGAAGGCCATGACCAGCGACGCGCCCACCGGACGCTGGCGCCTGGACGTGAGCCCTGATCCCACCGGTGAGCGCGCGGTCTACAGCTACAGCCTGCGTATCGAGGAGTTTCTGCCCGAGCGCATGAAGCTCAATCTGGACAGCGCGCAGCAGACCCTCAAGCCGGGCGATCCGCTCGATTTCAGCGTTGAGGGTGCCTATCTGTACGGCGCCCCGGCGGCGGGCAACCGCTTCACCGGCACGCTCAGTTATGCGGTCGACACCCATCCGGTCGAAGGGCTGAAGGGCTATGTGTTCGGCGATCCGGTCAATCCGCCGAACAAGGAACCGGTGGACGCGGTCGACACCACGCTGGATGCGGCCGGTGAGCTGGCCCAGTCACTGGAACTGCAGCCCGGCACGGTGGCCGGCCCGATTTCGGTGACCTTGTTCGGCAGCCTCTACGAGAGCGGCGGGCGCCCGGTATCGCGCATCCTCAAGCGCACGCTGTGGCCGGCGTCGCAGCTGGTGGCGGTGCGGCCGCTGTTCGATCCGGAGAACCTCTCCGGCGGTCAGGAGGCGCGCTTTGAAGTGCTCAAGGTCGATGCCCAGGGCCAGCGGGTGGCGGCCAGCGGGCTGCAGGCCCGCCTGATCCGCGAGGATCGTGACTACAACTGGACCTACGACAGCTCGCTCGGCTGGCGCGTCGATTTCACCCAGCGCTTTGTCGAAGTGGAACAGCGCAATCTGGATCTGCCGGGCGAAAATCCGGGCAGCATCGGCTTCAATGTCCAATGGGGCCCCTACCGCCTGGAAATCACCGATCCGGCCACCGGCCTGATCACCCGTTATCCGTTCACCGCCGGCTGGAGTTACGACGACGACAACCGCGGCGTCGATGCCCGGCCCGACAAGGTCAAGCTGGCGCTGGACCAGAGCAGCTACCGCGCCGGCGACAGACTGACGCTGACGATCACCCCGCCGCATGACGGCCCGGGGCTGCTGCTGGTCGAAAGCGACCAGCTGATCCACAGCCAGGGTTTCAACGCGCGCGCCGGTGTCGAGATCAAGCTCGAGGTCGCACCGAGCTGGGAGCGCCACGATGTCTACATCACGGCGCTGGTGTTCCGTCCCGGCACCGCCGCCGACAAGATCACGCCCTCGCGCGCCGTCGGCATCGTCCATGTGCCCATAGACCGCAGCGACCGCAGCATCGCCGTGGCGGTGTCGGCGCCCGAGCGCATGCGCCCGCAGGAAGCGCTGAAGGTGACCGTGTCGGCCCCGGATCTGGCTGGACAGGAAGCCTATGTCACGGTCTCCGCGGTCGATCAGGGCATCCTCAACATCACCCGCTTCGAAGTGCCCGACGCGGTCAAGTTCTTCTTTGGCAAGCGCCGCTATGCGGTGGAGGCCTACGACCTCTACGGACGCATCATCGAGGCGCTGGCCGGCGAACGCGCCCGCCTCAAGTTCGGTGGCGACATGGCTGTGCCCGGCCTGCCGCAGGCACGTCGACCGACAGCCAAGGTGCTGACCGTCGACCTCTACAGCGGCCCGATCGCGCTGGATGCCGCCGGCAAGGCCGAGATCAGCCTGCCGGTCCCGGACTTCAACGGCGCGCTCAGGGTCTCGGCCCTGGCTTTCGGCAAGGACCGCTATGGTTCGGCCTCCGCTGAAACTCTGGTGCGCGCGCCGCTGGTGGCCGAGGTCAGCACGCCTCGGGTGATGGCGCCGGGCGATCGCGCAGTGCTGACCCTGGACCTGCAGAATCTGTCCGGCGCAACCCAGAATCTCGACGTGCGCTTCGCCGCGGATTCGCCGATTGCCATCGATGACGCCAGCCGCCAGCTGAGCCTCGCCGACAATGCCCGCACGACGCTGCGATTCCCGCTGCGGGCATTGGCCGATGTCGGTGTCGGCAAATTCCGACTGCAGGTCCGCGGCGGGGCGATCGCCCTCGATCGCGATTGGGAGATCGCCGTGCGTTCGCCCCATGCACCGGAACGGCGCAGTCGCGTCGAGCAACTCAGCGGACCGGGCAGCGTCGATCTGGGCGTATCCACGCAGGGCCTGCTGCCGGCCAGCGTGCGCTCGCGGGCCAGCGTCTCCACGCGCGTGCCCCTGCCGATCGGGCGCCTGATCGGCGAACTGATGGAATACCCCTATGGCTGCATCGAGCAGACCACCAGCAAGGGCTATCCCTATGTGCTGCTGGATGAGGCCGGCAGCAAGGCGCTGGGTATCGCCAGTCTGGATCCGGCCAAGCGCAGTGCCAATGTCCAGTTTGCGATCGACCGCATTGCCTCGATGCAGCTGGACGACGGCCACTTCAGCTTCTGGCCGGGCAGCAGCGACTACTCCGATCCCTTGATGACACCCTATGTGGTCGAGTTCCTGCAGGACGCAGCAGCCGCCGGATTCACGGTGCCGGCCCGGGTACTGCAGAAGTCGCTGGAGCGTCTGCGCGAAGACCTGCTGAGTGGCGGCGTGGTCGCCTGGGAGCGGGTCTGGGGCGATCCGGCCGACCATGTGCGACTGGCCTTCAATGCCCACGCCGCGCTGGTGCTGGCGCGGGTCAATCAGGCACCGCTGGGCACGCTGCGCAATATCTACGACAACAACCGCGATGACGCCCGGGGTCCGCTGCCGCTGATGCGCCTGGCGGTGGCGCTGCAGAAATCGGGCGACCAGGAACGCGCCGCGGCCGCGGCGAAACTGGCTCTGGGTAAACGCTACGCCCGCAACAATGACTACTGGGGCGATTACTACACCGCACTCGGCGACCGTGCGGAGGCTCTGGCGCTGGCCGTGACCCATGGCTTCCTGGCCGATGACCAGGGGGCACGCCTGCTCAAGCTCGGTCAGGACGCCCAGGCCAGCCGCTGGATCGGCACCCACGACGCCCTGGCCCTGCTGAAACTGGGCAAGGCCTTGTCGGGCAGCGGCGGCACCTTGTCCGGCCAGCTGCTGATCGGTGGCGTCGCCGAGGGCTTCGCCAGTTCCGGCTGGTTCACCCGCGACCTGGTCATCGAAGACCTGCGCGCCGGTGCCGCGCTGCAGATCGACAGCAAGAGCCGCTACTACCTGGTCCAGGACACCGTCGGCATTCCCGAGAGCGCGCCGGCTGCCAGCAGCAATGGCGTCAACATCGACAGCCACTGGTATCGCCATGACGGCAGCGCATTCACCGGCGACACCCTCAAGGAGGGCGAAGGACTGGTGGTGCACATCAAGATCCAGGCCAGCGAGCGCATGCCCGACACGCTGGTGGAAGCGCCGCTCCCTGGTGGTCTGGAGATCGAGAACCTCAACCTGATGGACAGCAAGCAGCTGGCCGATCTGGTCATCGAGGGCACCAATCTCGACGAATGGCGCAGCTACTCGGCCAATGTCCGCTTCCAGGAGTATCGCGAGGACCGCTTCGTCGCTGCGGTATCGCTGGAACAGGGTGGCGAGGTCGATCTCTACTATCTGGTGCGGGCGGTGTCGCCGGGCGAGTATCTGATTCCCGCACCCTACGTCGAGGACATGTACCGACCGGAACTGCGCGCCCAGGGAGCGCCATCGGCAGCGCGGCTGAAGGTGGTGGCGCCGACGGCGTCCGCGCCATGACCTGAGCATGCGCGGCTTGCGCATGCCCGCCCGGCTGCGGCGATGGTGGTGGCTACCACTGCTCATCGCCGCAGCCGTGTTTGCGGCAGACCGGCTGTATCCACCGCCACTGGCGCGCATCGATGCGCCGGGCAGTGCCCTGGTGCTGGCGCGAGATGGAACACCACTGCGGGCGTTTGCCGATAGCGACGGGATCTGGCGTTATCGCACGCGCCTGGATCAGGTCGCGCCGGTCTACGTGGACGCGCTGCTCAGCTACGAAGATCGCTGGTTCTTCCGGCACCCGGGTGTCAATCCGGCCAGTCTGCTCCGGGCACTGCTGCAGGCCAGTCTCCATGGCGAAATCGTCTCCGGCGGCTCCACGCTGACCATGCAGGTCGCGCGCATGCTGGAGGCCATTCCGCGCACGCCGCTCGGCAAACTCAAGCAATGCTGGCGCGCGCTGCAGCTGGAATGGCGCTTCAGCAAGGCCGAGATCCTGGAGATGTACCTCAACCTCGCGCCCTTCGGTGGCACCATCGAGGGCGTGCAGGCGGCCAGCTACGCCTATCTCGGCAAATCGGCCGACCGCCTCAGCGATGCCGAAGCCGCGTTGCTGGTGGTGTTGCCGCAATCCCCCAGCCGCTGGCGACCGGATCGCCATCCCGATCGGGCCCAGAGCGCCCGCGACAAGGTGATCCGGCGGCTGGTGGAACAAGGTACCTGGACCGCCGCCCGTGGCGACGACGCCCGCATCGAACAGGTGGCCGCGCGCCGCCTGCGGCCCCCCATGAGCGCGCCGCTGCTGGCGCGGCGACTGCGGCAGAGCCAGCCCGAGGAACCGATCATCCACAGCACCATTGATCTGGCCATACAGACCCGGGTGGAGGCGCGCGTGCGCTCCCGGCTGCGACGGCTGCCGGAGCGTGTGTCGATGGCGGTGCTGGTGGTCGACAACGGCAACGCGGAAACCCTGGCCTACGTCGGATCGGCGGATCTGCTGGCCGACGATCGGTCTGGCCATGTCGACATGATCCGGGCACCACGTTCACCCGGATCGACCCTGAAGCCGATGCTCTACGGCATGGCCCTGGATCAAGGGCTGATCCACTCGATGAGCCTGCTGATCGATGCCCCGCAGTCCTTCGACGGCTATCAACCCAGCAATTTTGCCGAGCGCTTCCAGGGGCCGGTCAGCGCCAGCCAGGCCCTGCGGCTGTCCTTGAACGTGCCGGCGGTCGATCTGCTCGACCGGGTCGGTGTGGTGCGCTTCGCCTCGACGCTGGAAAACGCCGGATTGCGGTTGCGCATGACCGAGGGTGCCACCCCCAATCTGTCGCTGATCCTCGGCGGCGGTGCCACCACACTGGAAGAACTGGTCGGCAACTACCTGGCCCTGGCCCGCGAGGGCCGCGCGGCCAGCCCCCGGCTGCAGGCCAGCGACCCGCTGCAGGAGCGTTATCTGATGAGCCCGGGAGCAGCCTACATCGTCCGGCGCATGCTCGAGCGCGATCCCAACGACAACCTGGGGACGGCGCAGTACGACACCGCCAGCCGGGTCAGCCTGGCCTGGAAGACCGGCACCAGCTACGGCTATCGCGACAGCTGGGCGCTGGCAGTCACGCCCGAGTACACCATCGGGGTCTGGATCGGCCGCCCGGATGGCACGCCGCAGCCGGGGCAGTTCGGCGCGATCACCGCCCTGCCCCTGCTGATTGAAGTGGCCGACAGTCTGCCCACCCGCAAGACCCGCGATCTGGGCTCACCACCGGTGACCGTCAGTCAGCGCGAAATCTGCTGGCCACTGGGCACCGAGCCCGACCCGCAACGGCCTGAGTTCTGCCATCGCCGCCTTGATGCCTGGGTGCTCAACAACACCGTGCCGCCGACCTTTGCCGATCGCCAGTCCAGCCACTGGCAGGGCAGTCTGCTGCAATACTGGCGCGATCCAGTCAGCCGCAAACGCCTGAATCTGAGTTGCCTCAAACCCGATTCGCGCCTGATCACGGTGACGCGCTGGCCGGCGCTGGCCTACCCCTGGCTCTCCACCGGCCTGCGCCGGCGCTCCGAGCTGCCGCCACTGGCGCCCGGCTGCAGCGCCGACGAATACAGCACCGGCCTGCGCATCGCCGGCATCAACGACGGCAGCGTGCTGCGCGCGCCCAGCAATCGCCAGGGCCCGATCCGCACCCAGGTACAGGCACTCGGCACCGACGGCGAAGTGCGCTGGCTGTTGAACGACCGCTACCTCGGCAAGACCCAGGGGCCGGCCATGCTCGACCTGCAATTCGACCGCGCCGGCGATCAATACCTGGTGGCCATCGATCCGGCTGGCCGGTACGACGGCATCCGGGTCAGGACCATACTGAGTCCGTAGCGGCACGGGGCACGGGGCACGGGGCACGGGGCACGGGGCACGGGGCACGGGGCACTGGGCACTGGGCACTGGGCACTGGGCACTGGGCACTGGGCACTGGGCACGGGGAAAAGGCTACGGGCTGCCGGCTTGTGTAGGTCCAGACTTGTCTGGACGCTTCTGGCAGGTCGTGGCGAGAGCGTCCAGACAAGTCTGGACCTACAAAAAGCGGGACCAGATCGCTCGCAAAGACTCTCGTCTCGCCAGCCCCTGCCCTTCCCCTGCCCCCGCTCTTCCCGTGCCCCCTGCCCCTGCTCTTCCCCTGCCCCCTGCCCCCGCTCTTCCCCTGCCCCCCTTACAGCATGCCCGTTTCGAGCTTGGCGGCCTCACTCATCATGTTCTGGTTCCAGGGCGGATCGAACACCAGTTCGACATCGGCTTCGCTGATGGTGGGTATCAGCTCCACCTTGGACTGCACGTCGCTGACCAGGGTGTCGCCCATGCCGCAACCGGGTGCAGTCAGGGTCATCTTGATCTCGGCGCGGCGCTGGCCATCCTCCAGTCGAAACAGATTGCACTCGTAGACCAGGCCCAGATCGACGATGTTGACCGGGATTTCCGGGTCAAAGCAGGTGCGCAGCTGCTCCCAGACCAGCTCTTCCACGTCATGGTCCGAGGCCCCTTCGGCCAGAACCGGCAGGGCCATCGGCGGCTTGCCGATGGCGTCGGCATCGGTTCCGGCAATCCGGAACAGATTGCCTTCCACGTAAACGGTGAAACTGCCTCCCAGGGCCTGGGTGATGTAGCCGACGCTGCCTGCAGGCAGACTGACCGCTTCGCCGCTCGGCACCATCACCGCCGGGCAATCTCTCTCGAACTTCACCGGTTCGCTGGTTCTGCTGTACATGCTGGTCGCGATCTCACTCGATCAGGGGTCAGGCCAGGTGCTGGCCACACTTGCTAGTGTGGTGTCCCACAAATACCTTGAATTATTTCCGCGTCTTTCGTCCCAATGCTGCGTTGTTCGTCGGCGCCATAGCGCTGCTATGACTTCTCCTCGCGCCTTGCCTTGGGCCGAAATCCATCGGAAATTTCTTCAACTTATTTATGGGACACCACACTAGGGATTCTCTGAACAAGTTACGTGGTCGCGACGGCGTCTGCAAAGGTCGCCAGCGAGGAAGATGCCGAAGGCCATGGCCTACGGCGTCTGACGATGCTGGCGGCCTTTGCAGCCCCGTCCCGCAAGGGTTGCGGCCAAAAGCGCCTGCCGCGTCGTTCCAGTCCTCGGCATCGTAGCGCCGGCTACGACCTTCAGACTGCGCCTGGCGTCAGGCGCTTTTGACTCGCCACGCGACTCACGTAACTTGTTCAGAGTATCCCTGGCTCTACAATACCCGGTCATCATCCTCAAAACCGCCACTGCACAGGCTCGCACGGGTGCCAGTTCAGCCGCAGCTTTCGTCATGCGTCAACCCCCGACACCGCTCCTGCCGATGGCTGGGCTGCGTCGTGGCTCTGTTGCTGTGCCTCATGGCCCTCAGCGCCCAGGCACTGGACCCTGACAAGGCCTTCCGCCACTACGTGATTGACCAGTGGGGCATCGAAGACGGTCTGCCGCAGCTCTCGGTGCTGTCGATCGCACAGGATACGACCGGATACCTGTGGCTGACGACCCAGAACGGCGTGGCCCGCTTCGATGGTGTCCGTTTCCGTGTCTACAATGTCGAGAATACGCCAGCGCTGCGTGCAAACATCATCGACAAGGCCCATCTGGCTGCCGACGGCAGTCTGTGGTTCGGATCGAACCGTGGCCTGACCCGCTATCTGGACGGCGAATGGGCCGGGATTGACCTCATACCCGGCAAGGACGCCGCCGTCGGTGCCTTGCTCAATGACATGGATGGACGGGTACTGGTCGGCACCGAGAGCGGCTTGTTTCGGGTTGAAGGCAAGAAGGTCGAGTCGCCGGTACTGGCCGGTATGGCGGTGCACTCGCTGGCGCGCATCGGCAGCACGGTTTACGCCGGCAGCAACGGTGTAGTCATCGAAGTGAAGGCCGGCAACTCGCGCTCGTTCGCCATTCCCGGCGCGGCGGACGCTCCGGCGGTCATGGCCTTGCTGCCCACACCGGAAGGCTTGCTCGCCGGTACCCGGCGCGGGCTGTTTCAGCGCAGTGGCGATGGTTGGGTGATTCCCGGCTGGGCCCAGCCTCTGGTCATGCACCGCATCGAGGCGCTGTTTCGGGACAACGATGCCAACGTGTGGATCGGCACCACCCAGGGGCTTTATCGCTACCATCCGCGGGTGGGGCTGGAACACTGCCTGACCGCGCAACTGGGCGACAATGCCTGGATCTCCAGCTTCTTCGAGGACCGTGAGGGCAATCTCTGGATAGGCAGCCTCACTCACAGCCTGACCCGAATCTGGAACGGCTGGGTGGCGCGGCTCAGCCTGGAAGAGGGACTGTCCGACGCCTTCGTCTGGAGCGTGCTCAGTGATGACAGCGGGCGAGTCTGGATAGGCACCAATACCGGCATCGAGGAAATGAGTCCCAACGGCGCCGTGCGCCTGCTGACCAGCACCCGCGAGCTGCCTGATTCATCGGTCTACGATCTGTATCGCACTCAGAACGGTGACCTGCTGGTCGGCACCCGCGCCGGGCTGGCGCGCTGGGATGGACGCAAGCTGAGCCGGGATCCGATCTGGGAGCCGATCGCGCAGTCGGCGATCCGGGCCATCGTCGAAGAAACGCCGGGGCAACTCTGGATCGGCACCGACCAGGGCCTCTACATGCAATCGGACGGGATCCTGACCACTGTCGGGCCCGAGCAAGGCCTGACCGAATCCAGGGTCCGGGCACTGGCCCAATCCCAACACGGCGAAATCTGGGTGGGTACCGAGCGCGGCGTTTTCCGCGGCGTCAACGGCCGTTATCGCCGCCTGGATCAGCCCCCGGAACTGACCCCGGCGCTGATCACCGCCATTGTTCCCTGGCGCGGCAATCGATTCCTGATCACCAGTATGGACGCAGGGTTGTTTGTCGGTTCCGCCGGAGATTTCCGGCAGATCACCACCGCCGACGGCCTGCCCTTCAACAGCGCCTTTGCCGCCATCGCCGACAGCGGCTGGGTTTACGTCAGCAGCCCCGAGGGGGTCTACCGCATCACCGAGAGCGATCTGGAACGATTCCATCGCGAGGGTGGCCGCATGGATGCCGACATGGTGGTTCAGACTGGATCGCAGCATCCCGGCGCCCTGCGCGCACGCTGTTGCAACGGCGGCGCACAGGCGCGGATTGCTCGTGCCAACGGCAGTCTCTGGCTGCCGACCCTGGAGGGCGTGCTGCGCCTCGATACCGGCAAGATCCGCCGCAGCGCCCTGCCGCCGCCGGCGGTGGCCGAATCGATCGAACATCTGGGCGTCACCTACGAAGGCCAGGGTCCGTTCCAGCTGGATGGCGGCAGTGGCGACGTAGCGATCCAGTTCTCGGGACTGGCTCTGCAGGACCCCAACGGTCTGCGTTTTCGTTACCGGTTGATCGGCTATGACTCGCGCTGGCGTTCAGCCGGGGCACGACGCACGGTCTACTACACCAACCTCGCGCCCGGAACCTATCGCTTCGAGGCCGTGGCCAGCAGCAGCTCCGGATTGGCAAGCCCGGAGCCGGCACAGCTGCGCTTTGAGCTGGTGCCACCCTTTTACAGAGCCTGGTGGTTTCTGGCACTGATGGCCTTGATCGGGCTTGGTCTGGTGGCCTTGGGATGGAGCGGATACCGACGCCGGGTACAGGCCCGGGAACGTGCGCTTGAACGCCAGATCCAGCAACGCACCGCCGAACTCGACCGCGCCAATGAACGCCTGCGATCGGCCAATCGGGCCCTGCTGGAGGAATCACAGACCGATGCACTGACGGGTCTGCGCAATCGCCGCTATCTGGCCCGATACATGGCCGAGTGGCGCCTCGATGCCCACGACGATCGCCCCCAGCGGCTGGCATTCGTGCTGATCGATCTGGATCACTTCAAGCGCATCAACGATGTTCATGGCCACCTCGCTGGCGACGAGGTGCTGCGGCAGCTGGCCGAGGTACTGTCCGAATTCACCGGCAGCGACGGATTTCCGCTGCGCTGGGGCGGTGAGGAATTCATGCTGGTGGTGGCCGCAGAAGCCATCACCGACCCCGAGCAGTACTGCGAAAACCTGCGCCGGCGCATCAGCAGCAAGTCCTTCGCACACTCGGGCCACCAGAGCAGCCACGTGAGCGCCTCGATCGGCTATGCGCTGTTCCCGGCACTGGCTGATCGCAGCGATGCCAACGACTGGAATCTGGCGCTGGAACTGGCCGATGCCGGTCTGTACCTGATCAAGTCGGGCGGGCGCAACGGCTGGGCCGTCGTCCAGGCCCGTGCGCGCGCTGAAGCTTCGGCATTCTCCGGTGGCGTCAGCGGCCGGCTGGACCGACTCGAGCGCGAGGGACTGATCCAGATCGATACCGGACCGCGACAGCGCGGCGGCGACCGGCGTTGAGCCCTCGCCGACAACGCTGACACCTGCCAGCTGGCATCATTCCCGGCTTCCCGGACCTCAGGCCTGCGCATGCGCTTCATCAACATACTGCTCGGCGTCATTGCCGCGCTGCTGGCGGCAACAGCCGTAGGTGCGATCTGGTCGTTGTTCGGTCTCGCTGGCAGCGGCCGCGCCAGCTGGATGGCCGTCCCCAGCGCGCTGACACTGGCCGCCGTGCTGCGTTTCAACAACCATCCGCCGGGCCTGCGTCGGGCGGTGCTCTGCCTGCTGTTGCTGGCACTGACCATTGCCTACGCCAACTGGCTGATCGCCGCCGGCTTCATCGCCGCGCAGATGGGTCTGGGTTTGCTCGATGCCATCCGCATCATCGGCCTGGACATGGCCTATGCCGTGGCCAGGGCGCAGAACACCATGACCGACTTCAGCTGGTATGCCGCCGCACTGATGCTTGGCTTTGGCCTGGGCTGGTCCCAGCCCGGCGAAGCGCCCGCCAAGGCAGTCCGAAAGAAGCGCGGCTGAGAGGATCGTCGTTGCCTGCGGCACCAGATCGCAAGTGCCGGGATTGCTGCCTTTCGGCGAGCGCCCGCTTGATGTTGCCCGAAGTGCGCGCAGCGCTCTCCGGGCGGTGATGCGAAAAGCGCCGGGGAGCCGCTGCGCGGCGCACCGGGCTACGTCCTGCAGGCCATGAAACTCGGGCGTCATTGCGAGTCACCTGTGTGTGCCCGACACTGCCCACGGGCCAGAACCCCCGGCGTTATTGCGAGCGTAGCGAAGCAATCCAGGGGCGTGCGGCGCTACGCTGGATTGCTTCGTCGCTACGCTCCTCGCAATGACGCATCAACAACGTACGATTTGGGTTCATGGAGAGGAGCCAGCGACGAAGCAATCCAGCGCTTTCGCGGCTATGCATCTGGATTGCTTCCCCCGCATCAAGTCCGGGCTCGCAATGACACCGATGGGTCATCCGCCTCCCTGCGGAAGCGGACGCGCCCCAGCGGCGCCCTGCGATCAGCCCTTCAAGGCCACCAGCACTTCGTCCAGCATCTTCTTGGCATCGCCGAAGAGCATGCGGTTGTTCTCTTTGTAGAACAATGGGTTATCCACACCCGCATAACCGGAGGCCATGCTCCGCTTCATGACGATCGAGGTCTTGGCCTTCCAGACTTCCAGCACCGGCATGCCGGCGATCGGGCTGGTCGGGTCGTCCTGCGCGGCCGGATTGACGATGTCGTTGGCGCCAATCACGATCGCCACATCCGTGCTCGGGAAATCGTCATTGAGCTCGTCCATTTCCAGCACGATGTCGTAAGGCACCTTGGCCTCGGCCAACAGCACATTCATGTGCCCGGGCATGCGCCCCGCCACCGGATGGATGCCGAAGCGGATCTTGACCCCGTTCTCGCGCAGATGCCTGGTGATCTCGTACACCGTGTGCTGGGCCTGCGCCACGGCCATGCCGTAGCCGGGAACGATGATCACGCTCTTGGAGTCGCGCAGCAGTTCCGCCGTTTCGGCGCTGCTGATCGGCACCACCTCGCCTGCCGGCTGTGCAGCGGCTCCACCCGGCGTCGCTCCGCTGGTGGTTCCGAAGCCGCCGGCAATCACGCTGATGAAGTTGCGGTTCATCGCGTTGCACATGATGTACGAGAGGATGGCGCCGCTCGATCCCACCAGCGCACCGGTGACGATCAGCAGATCGTTGCTGAGCATGAAGCCGGTCGCCGCCGCCGCCCAACCCGAGTAGCTGTTGAGCATCGAGACCACCACCGGCATGTCCGCACCGCCGATGGCCATGACCATGTGGATGCCGAACAGCAGTGCGATCGTCGTCATCACGATCAGAGGCGTCATGCCGGCATTGACGTCATGGGCGTTCATGAATTCGCGACCGAACCAGATCACCACCAGCAGGCCGGCAAGATTGAGCCAGTGGCGCCCGGGCAGCAGCAGCGGGTTGCCGCCGATCTTGCCGGAGAGCTTGCCGAAGGCGATGACCGAGCCGGAGAAGGTGATGGCACCGATCAGGATGCCGACGTAGATCTCCATGTGGTGGATGCTGACCTCGACCGGGCTCAAGCCCGCAGATGACGCCGGATCGATATAGCTGGCGAAGCCGACCAGGCACGCCGCCAGACCGACCAGGCTGTGCATCAATGCAACGAGCTCGGGCATCTGGGTCATTTTCACGGTACGCGCGGCATACAGGCCAACCGCGCCACCCACGACCATGGCGCCGATGACCCAGGGAATGCCGGCCATGGTGACGCGCGGCCCGAACACCGTCGCCAGCACGGCGATGGTCATGCCCAGCATGCCGTAGAGATTGCCGCGACGCGAAGTCTCGGGATTGGACAGCCCGCCCAGGCTGAGGATGAAGAGGATGATTGCGCCGATGTAGGCGACAGTGACCAGACTTGCAGACATTGGTGTGTCCCCTACTTGTGGAACATCTGCAGCATGCGCTGCGTGACGGCGAATCCGCCGAACATGTTCACCGCGGTGAGTGCGAGTGCCGCGACCGCCATCCAGCGTATCCAGCCCTCAGGTCCAAGCTGGACCAGGGCGCCGATGGCGATGATGCTGCTGATGGCGTTGGTGACGCTCATCAGCGGCGTATGCAGCGCCGGCGTCACGTTCCACACCACCATGTAGCCGACAAAGCAGGCCAGCACGAACACCGTGAAGTGCGCCAGGAAGGCTGGAGGAGCACCCGAGCCGATGAACCAGAACAGCAGTGCGGCCGCCCCGAACATGATCGCGGTGCTTTTCGCCGAAGCCGGAGCGCTGGCCTTGCCGTGACCGCCACTCTTCTTCTGCACCGGTGCCGCCGGTTTCGCGGCAGGCGCCGCAACGGGTAGTTTGGGCGCCGGGGGCGGCCAGGTCACTTCGCCGTTCTTGACGACGGTCAGGCCACGAATGGCATCGTCGTCCATGTTGACGTCGATGTTGCCATCCTTGGTCTTGCACAGCTCTTCGGTAAGCCGGAACAGGTTGTTGGCGTACAGGGTCGATGACTGCTTGGCCAGCCGGCTGGTCAGATCGGTGTAGCCGACGATGGTCACGCCATGCTTGACCACCGCCTGGCCGGGCTCGGTCAGCTCGCAGTTGCCGCCGCGTTCGGCCGCCATGTCGACGATCACGCTGCCGGGCTTCATGCTCCTGACCATCTCGGCGGTGATCAACAGCGGCGCCGGCTTGCCCGGGATCAGCGCGGTGGTGATGATGATGTCCACCTCCCTGGCCTGCTTGGCGTACATCTCGCGCTGGGCCTTCTGGAAGCCCTCGCTCATCACCTTGGCGTAGCCACCGCCGCCGGATCCTTCCTCTTCATAATCGACCTTGACGAATTCGCCACCCAGCGAAACCACCTGATCTGCCACCTCGGCGCGGGTGTCATTGGCGCGCACGATGGCGCCGAGTCCGGCCGCAGTGCCGATGGCCGCAAGTCCGGCGACGCCGGCGCCGGCGATGAAGACCTTGGCCGGCGGCACCTTGCCGGCGGCCGTGATCTGGCCGTTGAAGAAGCGGCCAAAGGCGTTGGCAGCTTCGATCACGGCGCGATAGCCGGCCACGCCGGCCTGCGAGGTCAGCGCATCCATCTTCTGGGCGCGGCTCAGCATGCGCGGCAGACTGTCGATGGCCAGCACCGTGGCCTTCCTGGCACTGAGCTGCTGCATCAACTCGGGGTTCTGCGCCGGCCAGATGAAGCCGATCAGGGTGCCGCCTTCGCGCAGCAGGCCGACTTCCTCGGTGGTCGGAACTCCCACCTTGAAAACAATGTCCGAGGCTGCCCACAGTTCGGGAGCGCCGGCGATGATCTGGGCGCCTGCCGCCACATAGCTGTCATCAGCGCAATTCGCGGCATCGCCCGCGCCTGATTCGACGGCGACCTTGAAACCGAGCTTGATCAATTTCTCGACCACTTCGGGGACGGTCGCAACGCGCTTCTCGCCCGCCGTGACCTCTCGTGGCACTCCGATAGTCAGTGACATTCAGTTCTCCAAAACTCGTTTCGTCAGCATTAGGAACCCGGTCTGGACTGCAAACTACGCCAGCAATCCATCTCCCCGTTGATGCGCATCAAGAAAGCAGCGAGCAAGCAGCCACCCGGCGAGCGCAGGGTGTCGTCCTGCCAGTCTGCCATACGCCGCTTCACGACCCCAAGCCCTGTGCGCGGGAACCGGCGCTTCACCTTGTCACGTAGGCCGCTTGGCGGCCAAGGTGACCTACGTTCCGGTGACTCTGGCCTTGGTAGGTCACGTTGCGCTTGCGCTACGTGACGCTCTTGTCCGGCCCTGCACCGAAACTGGCGCTTCACCGTGTCACGCAGGCCACGTCGCGGCCAACGTGACCTACGTTCCGTTGACCCGGGTTCGATCTGCCATCGCGCGGCAACCCACGTAGAATCGAAGCACCGCACCAGAATCCCTTCGCCATGACCGTCGAATCCAGACTCAGGCCGCTGACCGATCGGCAATCCACCCCGCAACGCTTCCTGGGCTTGCCAGCGCCCACCGAATCGGAACTGCGGGCCTTGATCGAGGCCGCCGCCAAGGTGTCGGATCACGGCCGCCTGCGCCCCTGGCGCCTGCTGCTGATTCACGGCGAGGCGCGTGATGCGCTGGGTCAGGCGCTGGTGGACATGCGCAAGGCGCGTGGTGACGAGATGGATGAAGCGGTGTTGCAAAAAGACCTGCAGCGCTTCTCCCACGCGCCGGTGGTCATCGCCGTGATTGCCAGACTGACGCCGGATCACAAGATTCCGGAAGTCGAGCAACTGTTGTCGGCAGCGGCGCTGGCCCAGAACCTGCTGATCGGCGCCTGCGCCCTCGGCTACGGTGCCATCTGGCTGACCGGCTGGCCGGCCTACGACGAAACCGCGCTGCGCATGCTGGGCGTCGAATCCCACGAAAAGGTCGTCGGATTCATCCACATCGGCACCGCCCAGGGCGAAGTGCCGCCGCGCGAGCGGCCCAGTTACGAACAACTGGTACGCGAATGGCGTCCCGCCGACATGCCGGCCATCTGATGAGCACTGCCGACGAACCGGTCTGTCTGGTCGATGCCAGTCTCTACATCTTCCGCGCCTATCACTCCTTGCCGCCGGACTGGCATGACCGCGATGGCTGGCCCACCAATGCGGTGCAGGGTTTCGCCAGCTTCCTGCTGCAACTGCTGGAACAGGGCCAGCACAGCCATATGGCCGTGTGCTTCGACGAGGCCCTGGACAGCGGCTTCCGCCATGAAATCTACCCGGCGTACAAAGCCAACCGCGAGCCGCCCGATGAGGCCTTGCTGCGCCAGTTTGCCCACTGCAAGGCGGTAGCCGGCCTGCTCGGGCTGAGCATCCATTCCGATCAACGTTACGAGGCCGACGATCTGATCGGATCGCTGGCGGCACTGGCACGCAACCAGGGGCGGCGGATTCTGGTGATCTCGGCCGACAAGGATCTGACCCAGTTGCTGGGCGACGGCGACGAGCAGTGGGACTTTGGCCGCGACAAGCGCTACAACTGCGCCACGGTGGAGGAACGTTTCGGTGTGCGCCCCGACCAGATGGTCGATCTGCTGGCGCTGGCCGGCGACCCGGTCGACAACATTCCCGGCGTACGCGGCGTCGGCCAGATCAGCGCCGCACGCCTGCTCGCGCACTTCGGCAGCCTGGATGAACTCTACAACCGGGTACAGGAAGTCGAGTACCTGCGTCTGCGTGGCGCCAAGTCGCTGCAGATCAAACTGATCGAGCACCGCGAACAGGCTTTTCTGTCACGACAACTCACGCAGATCCACTGCGCCGCACCGGTGCCGGATGATCTTGAGCAACTGCGTCCGCAGCAGCCGGATCTGGATGCGCTGGGCAGCCTCTTCGATGACCTCGGATTCGGACCCTTCCTGCGTCGGCGCGCAGCGGCCATCCACGCCCGGTTTGACGGCTGATCCCGCAGCCGTAGGTTCTGCGCTTTCCGAACCGATTTCGCCAGATGCAAATGATTCATTGCGAGGAACGCAGTGACGAAGCAATCCAGGGACTTGCGGCCGCGCATCTGGATTGCTTCCCCCGGATCCAATCCGGGGTCGCAATGACGCCGCGTGGTGGTCCGCCGGCCGCGCCGGGCCACCCCGCATCCTGAGCGCCGCTTCGATCCCTTACTGCGGCTTCGCCGGCAGCGCGCCCTGCGTCCCCACTGCGTCCTCACCCTGCCAGGCAAAACGCGCCGAGACCTGATAGAGCTTGCGTGCTTCCGGGAAGAAGCCGGCCACCGGATTGCCGGCCGCGTCATAGACATCGCGCTGGCTGTTGGGGATGAAATAGAAATCATCACCCACCATTGCCCCGTAAGTGGGCATTTCCAGCACATCCTTGTTGGCTTCGATCGGCTGCACCGCCTTGATCGCCATGTGGTCAGGCGTCAACGCAATCCGCAGCACGCGGGTCGGGATCGACCCGTTCTGCACCGCGATCAGATGGTCCTTGTAGAAATACAGACCATCGATACCACCCAGGTTCTGGCCTTCCTTGCTGAGATCACGCACTTCGCTCTTGCTGAGATCGGCCACGCGCAAGCCGAGTTCATAGTCGACGAAGTAGAGGAATTTCTGATCGGGTGTCACCGCGATGCCGCGCAGGCTGGTGGAGCCGGGCACGGTCAGCATGACCCGCAACTCGCCTCCCTGCACCTGATAGATGACGTTGGTCAGTGCATCGGTGGCGTAGACGGTGCCGTTGCTGGAGACGGTGATCGAACCGAAGTTGCGCGGCGTCGCTGCCGGCGGCAGCGGATAGGCTTCGATCAGCTTGCCGGTCTTCAGATCCATCTTCAGCAGCGCCGCAAAGCCCATGTCGGCCGGCCTGTGGTTCATGTACTGCGGCGCACCGGCGGTACCCACCCACAGAAAGCCGCGGGCATCGTCAGCGGCCAGCGCAAAGACGCTCTTCAGGCCCACCGTGGTGGCCGGCTTGGCCCAGACGCTCTGCTTCTTGCCGTCCAGACTGACGCTCAGAATTTCGCCAGTGCGCACGCTGCCTACCAGAAAGCGCTTGCCCTTGGCATCGTAGGTCAGGCTCTCGATCAGTTCCGGCGCGTCCTTCAGCGTGACCGCCACCTTGCCCTCGCCAAAGGGCGTGGCATTGGCTTCCAGGCCTTCGATGATGTACTTGAAGGCCTGCGTGTTGCGGATCGGGTCGAAGTCCTTGTCCTTGTCCGGGTTGATTGCCAGGCCCTGCTTCTGCACCTGGATCAGCAGGTTGTAGGCGCGGGTCTTGTCGTCCTGGATGGCGTAGGCCTCGGCCAGGCGATACATGAAGGTCGGGCTGTAGGGACGCAGCGCCAGCAGGCGCTCCATGGCATAGGTATAGCGGCGCATGTCGCCCGCCGTCTTCCAGCCATCGGCCTTCTGCATGAGCTGCCCGATATCGGAGATCTTTGAAAGTTCGATCTGGGTGTCAGTGGGCGGCGGCGGTGGCGCATTGCGCAGGGCCTGGGCCGACAGATTGGAGGCTGCAAGAATCATTGCGGCCGCGCAAATATTGAGAACGTAGGTCTTTGATTTCATGACACCAACAGAGATTGGGAACGAAGTAGGGGCAATCCTGAGCCAGACCAGCAGCCTGGCTGCACAGCCCGACAAGCGTGGCATTATCGCGTGAGCCGCGCTGAACTGCGAAGCAATGCTGACCGCCCCCCGCCGATTAAGTTCCCTACTCATGACCGATCAATCGATAGAAACCCTGTTCGCTGGCAAGTATGTGCACCTGCGCCGACGCGGCACCTGGGAGTACGCCGAGCGCGCCAATCCGCAAGGTGCGGTGATCATCGTGGCGGTCACGCCCGAGGACCGGGTGTTGCTGGTGGAGCAGTACCGCATCCCGATCCAGTCGAAGACACTGGAGTTTCCGGCCGGACTGATCGGCGATCAGGCCAGCTTCGAAGGCGAATCCTGGCGCGAGTCGGCCCGTCGCGAGCTGCTGGAAGAGACTGGCTGGGACTGCGAGCATCTCGACAGCATCATGGCCGGTCCGAGTTCCGCCGGCATGAGCACCGAGATCATGCACTTCGTGCGCGCCCGCGGTCTGATGCGGGTGAATGCCGGCGGCGGCGACGCCAGCGAGGACATCATCGTCCACGAAGTGCCCGTCAACGAGATCGCCGCCTTCGTCGCCGCCAGGATGGCCGCCGGCTACGCCATCGACCCCAAGGTCTATGCCGGCATCTATTTCCTCAATCACGATGCCGCAGGGCGCATGCTAGGGGCTCTCTGAACCGGCAGACAGCTCTTGCCCAGCCAGGTCGCGCGGATAGCACAACAGTTGACTGACCATCGCTGGGTACTGGTCCCGGACTGGCTGGACGCGCGCAGCCACCAGGATCTCTGCGCAGAGGCTCGGGCCTGTCATGCCGCAGGCTCGATGCGCGCTGCGAATATCGGGCGCGGCAAGGATGCACGACCGGGAGCTGGCAGCCGCGGCGACAGCCTGCAATGGCTGGACCACGACTCCCCTTCCGACCCCGTTCGCGCCCTGCTGTCGGCCGTCAGCCAACTGCGCGAACAACTGAACGCCCTCACCTACCTGAATCTGGTCGAATTCGAAGCCCATTTCGCCCACTACCCGATCGGCGCCGGCTATCAACGGCATCTGGACCGCTTCCGCAGCGACGATGCCCGCGTGCTCTCGGCGGTGATCCATCTGGGCGATCCCTGGCGGGCCGAGCACGGCGGCGCGCTGCGCCTGTTCGTCGATCAGGATGACGGCAAGGAGTTCATTGATCTGCCGCCGCACCCCGGCCAGTTGATCCTGTTCCTGAGCGCCGAGGTCGAGCACGAAGTGCTGACCACGAACCGCGACCGCTACAGCATTGCCGGATGGCTGCGCCAGCGAGGCGGCTGAGACGCCAACGCCCCGTAGGAGCGACCTCGCGTCGCGAAGGGGGCGTAAACCGCACCATGTGGCGGGCTCGTTCGAAGAAGCTGGACGCGGAGAACGCAGAGGGGCGCGAAGAACGCAGAGAGAAGCAGATTCCGGATGGCATTCGCTCTTCTCCGCGTTCTCTGCGCGTCTCCGCGTTCTCTGCGTTATCCGCGTTGACGAGTCGGCTACCACATGGCCCTGAACGTGTTCGGGCGAAGGACTCCGATGTCAGCGCTCGCGACGCAAGCTCGCACCTTCCAAACAACGGGCACAAAAAACCCCGACAGAAACCTGCCGGGGTGAGAGTGCAATACCTCAAAGAACGAACCGGGACAGTCCCCGGGGCCATCCGCGCCGTTCAGAAACGGCGCGGCGGCGATTCTGTTCAGGCTACCTTTTCTTCGAGGAACTGCTCGTCCTCGGTGGAGCCCTTCAACGCCGTGATCGAAGAATGCGCGCCGGCGATGACCTGGGTGACCTGGTCAAAGTAGCCAGTGCCCACTTCGCGCTGGTGCCTGGTCGCGGTGTAGCCCAGCGGCTCGGCCGCAAACTCGGCCTGCTGCAGCTCCACATAGGCCGACATCTGACGCGACTTGTAGCCCTTGGCCAGCTGGAACATCGAGAAGTTCAGCGCATGGAAACCGGCCAGCGTGATGAACTGGAACTTGTATCCCATGGCACCGAGTTCGCGCTGGAACTTGGCGATGGTGGCGTCGTCCAGGTACTTCTTCCAGTTGAAGCTCGGCGAGCAGTTGTAGGCCAGCATCTTGCCCGGGAACTTGGCATGGATGGCGTCGGCAAACAGCTTGGCGAATTCCAGGTCCGGCTTGCCGGTCTCGCACCAGATCAGATCGCAATAGGGTGCATAGGCCAGACCACGCGAGATCGCCTGCTCGGGGCCCATATTGCTCAGGTAGAAGCCCTCGACGGTGCGCTCACCGGTCAGGAAGGGCTTGTCGTTGGGGTCAACGTCGCTGGTGACCAGATCGGCGGCGAGCGCGTCGGTGCGGGCGACGATGATGCTCGGCACACCGGCGCAGTCCGCTGCCAGACGCGCAGCGATCAGCTTCTGCACCGCTTCCTGGGTCGGCACCAGCACCTTGCCACCCATATGGCCGCACTTCTTGGCGCTGGCCAGCTGGTCTTCCCAATGCACGCCGGCGGCACCGGCCTCGATCATGTGCTTCATCAGCTCGAAGGCGTTGAGCACGCCGCCGAAACCGGCCTCGGCATCGGCCACGATCGGCTGCAGCCAGTCGAACTCGGCATCGCCCTCGGCGTGGTGCAGCTCGTCGGCGCGCAGCAGCGCGTTGTTGATGCGGCGCACCACGTTGGGCACCGAGTCGACCGGATACAGCGACTGGTCGGGATACATGGCGCCGGCGGTGTTGGCATCAGCTGCCACCTGCCAGCCCGACAGGTAGATGGCCTTGAGGCCAGCCTTGACCTGCTGCATGGCCATATTGCCGGTCAGCGCGCCGAGCGCATTGACGTAATCTTCCGTGTGCAGAGAGCGCCAGAGCTTCTCGGAGCCGAGCTTGGCCAGCGTGTGCTCTACGGGCACGGTGCCGCGCAGACGTACCACGTCGGCTGCACTGTAGGGGCGGGTGACGCCCTTCCATCGGGGATTGGTGGCCCAATCTTGTTCCAATTGCTCAGCAGTCAAAAACGCCATGATTCAGCCTCGTTCACGTTGCAATAGCAGCCCGTAGGCCGGGAGGGTAAGAAAACGCTCAAAACGCTCGGCCAGAGCCAACTGCTTCAGAATTGCGGCGGCGGCATCCAGGTCGGTGGCGCTCAGCGGGTGATTGCCGTCCTTGAGCTTAACCACTTCCTCATTGAGCCACTGCTCCACCTTGGCAGCGTCGATGATTCGACCATCGTCCAACCTGGCACCGGTGCGCACCCACTGCCACAGCTGGGCCCGGGAAATTTCGGCGGTAGCGGCATCTTCCATCAGGTTGTGGATGGGCACGCAGCCATTGCCCGAGAACCAGGCACCGATGTATTCCAGACCGATATTCATGTTCAGGCGCACCCCGGCCTCGGTGATCGTGCCCTGCTGCGGACGGATCAGGTCCTCGGCCGACACCTCGACATCGGGGCGCAGATTGCCCAGCTGATTGGCTTCGGGCATGTGCTTGTCGAAGATCTCCATCGCAATCGGCACCAGCCCCGGATGCGCCACCCAGGTACCGTCGTGGCCGTTGCTGGCCTCGCGCTCCTTGTCGATGCGCACCTTGGCCATCGCTGCTTCGTTCGCTTCCGGATCGTTCTTGATCGGAATCTGCGCGGCCATGCCACCCATCGCAAAGGCGCCACGGCGGTGGCAGGTCTTGATCAGCAGCTGCGAATAGGCCTTGAGGAAACCGCTGCCCATCGTGACCTGCCCGCGCTCGGGCAACACCCGGCTGGCGTCGGTCTGGAAGGTGCGGATGTAGCTGAAGATGTAATCCCAGCGGCCACAGTTGAGGCCCACGATGTGCTCGCGCAGTTCGTAAAGAATTTCATCCATTTCGAAAGCGCCGAGCAGGGTCTCGATCAGCACCGTGACCTTGACCGAACCGCGCGGCAACTTCAGCCGGGTTTCGCAGTGATCGATGACCAGATTCCACAGCCGCGCTTCGATGTGATTTTCGAGCTTGGGCAGATAGAAATACGGGCCACTGCCGCGCGCCAGCAGTTCCTGACCGTTGTGGAACAGGAACAGCGCGAAGTCGAACAGCGAGCCTGAAATCGGTTCGCCGTCGAGCGTCACATGGGCTTCGTCCAGATGCCAGCCGCGCGGACGCACGATCAGAGTGGCGGTCTGATCCTTGAGCTTGTAGCCCTTGCCTTCGGGCGTGACGAAATCGACCTGGCGGCGAATGGCATCAAAGAGATTGGCCTGGCCACCGATCAGATTGTCCCAGGTCGGCGCGTTCGAATCCTCGAAATCGGCCATGAAGGTCTTGGCGCCCGAGTTGAGCGCGTTGATGATCATCTTGCGATCCACCGGCCCGGTGATCTCGACGCGGCGATCCCACAGATCATGCGGAATCGGCGCCACTTTCCAGTCGCCCGCGCGGATGGCCGCGGTCTCGGGACGGAAATCCGGCAGCTCGCCGGCGTTGATGCGCTCCTGACGCGCCTCACGCGCCGCCAGCAGCCGCTTGCGCTCAGGCAGGAAGCGAATGCAGAGGTCTTCCAGGAATTGCAGCGCTTCCGGGGTGAGGATGCGAGCTGCATCGGCCGCGGGAGGAGCGACGACACGCAGACGAGAGGTCGGCGCGGACTGATCTTGGGTCATGGATGGCTCTCGTTGATAGCGCCGCACAGCCCCCTCCCAAGGCCTGTGCGGCAGATGAATCCGAGCCTAACGGACGAACGTAGTGCGCGCAAACCGGACCTTCGTCGGGGGTGAGCCGGCGACGTAGGGCGGCATCCGCCCACGTCAGACCAGCAACCGGCGAAAGCGCCCCGCAGGCGGATCCCGCCGACCGACGCGCGGAAGATTCGCACTCGGAACCTTCAGGCAAAACCATCCATTGCCTCTGACAGAGATCCGCCTTTCGCCTGCAGCGCAACCGGATCAAGCCCACCACACCCATCCGGCGATCCATTCCTGAACCTTCGACTACGGCAAGTCCAACATCGAAAACTTGGCCAAGTAGGTCGTTGGCACCAGCTGGCAGTAGCCCTTGATCGCACCCGGAAGCTGGAACAGACGCGGTTTCGAACGGAAGTCAAAGACCCGGTACAGATGAAAACTCGGCGCATCGGACTCGGATCGGCTCAGTTCATTGCGGCTCACGAAAAACGGCGTGAGCTTTCCGAAGGCAGTGGTCTTGACCTCTATCAGCCGTTCGCGACCGTCTTCCTCGAATGACTGGATGTCATAGCCGAGCCCGTCCCCGCGCGTCACGGCCACATGCTCCACGCGATCCGCTAGGACGCGCTTGCCGGCTGCATGAAGGCGCCGAGCCTCGACTTCCAGCACGAAGGCCTCACCAGCAGCACCCAAGGATCGGTTTCTCGCCTCCTGGGCCAGATAGTCCCGAGTCACCAGCAGCCTTCGAGACTCGGCTGATGGCCCGTATGCAGGCGTAGACTGCCGAATCTGCCCAGGGCCAGGGATCGGGGCCGGCACCCAGACCTCCGATTCCTCATTCACCACAATCTCTGCCGCAGGCCGCTGCACTGCAGCCTCCGCCGCCAGTCGCAACGTCGGATTGCGCGCAACCTGATCTTCCACGACGTCAAACAACAGCGCCTGGAAATTTCGCCGCGGCAGATAACCCGAGAGATACGGCACACCTAGCTCAGTCAGCACCGCACTGATGTTGCAATGCTTGAACTCCACCGAAGCCCGGCTGCGCCCATTCAGCCGCGTCATCAAGGCTCTGGCGTGCTCAGACTTGTTGAAGCGCTGTCCGTTGAGAAAGAGCGTCAGCATGCGCAGATAGTCGGCGACACAGGCCTCTACCTCCACTCGAGACCAGTCGCCATCATTCGCCATGGGCCGCCATTGCTCCCGGTCAGAACGCCGAGCCAGGCTAGCATGGCGACCGGCAATGTGATCTCAGGGGAGACCGGAAAGCACGTCTCTGATCCACCGCTCTTGTAGCTTAGTGGTGTCGTCGGCATTTGCCGCGCAGTCCAAGGCGGGTTTGAGTTGGCTGTTGGCGAGGGAACAAATACTCTGGATTCGTCCATCGCTGAGGTGCCGTGCAAAATCCCATGGATCGAGGTCTGATGTCTTGCGCAGGTCCAGCCAGGACTTGCGACTGAGGGGGTGTCCCAAGATACCCAGGAAGTAGCCTGGATAAGGGTCGCCGTGGAAGCACGCCGGCATTTCGGGTCGCAAGCCTTCGTAGCGGCTGGTCAACAGCCTGATCACGATGTCAGATTTCACTGGCGCGGCCAGCACCAAGAAGTACTTGGACTTCAGCTCACCCGATTCGGCGTCCAGGTAGAAAGCGGAATCCCGGTACACCTGGCCAAGCTGCGCGCCCATGGTTCAGTGCGCATGCGCGAGGCAGATGCCTTCGTGCTCCGCCGCAGCCTCTCGAACAACTCCGGCATGCGGATCTTCGTCGCGGATGGCCAATGCGTAAGGGATACGCTCCAGATTGCCTTTGCCGTTATCCCAGATGGCAGCCCAGGGCCCGCGCTCCTGGTGCGTGATGCCGATCATGGGCTTCGATAGATCATCGCGGAAGCGCTCCGCCAGCTCAGCCATCAGGCGCAACTCGCGCTTGGTGAAGTGAGTGTCATCAAAAGCGCGCTTCGGGCGTACATTCTCCCGCCAATAGTCGACGACCCTCTCCGGAACGATCTCGATGGCTTCGGCAAAGTCCGGCCCCAGTTCATCCCATTCCAGATACAGCTCCATCGGCACCGGCCCCATCTTCATGGCGCGGTACTCAAGACCCGTGACCGATATACCCGTCTGTCGGAAGTGCTCAAAGTCCAGCAGATACAGCAACTTATTGAGCTTGATCTTGCCACAATACCTCGTATGCGCCGCGAAATAGATCGCGAGCTCGATCAGCTTTTCGCGGTAGTGGTTCGTGAGCATGCCGGATCTGGTTCGACGAGTTCTGGGAAGGGTAAGGGGTTGGGGTGGATTGGGGCAACAACTGGAAGTCGACCACGTAGGGCGGCATCCGCCCACGTCAGACCAGCAACAGGCAAGAGCGCCCCGCAGGCGGATCCCGCCGACCGACGCGCGGAAGACCCACGCTCGAAAACATCAGGAGACGACGACTCTCCTCCATGACATTCATCCCGGGTGCGCCTGCGGCTTACCCGGGCTACGCTTGCTGGTCTTGACGGTGAACGTGCCCGGCGCCTGCATGGACTGAACATCGGCTGGTCCGGGGGCGGACGTGACCTACGCTGCGCTGAGACAGGCAAAGTTGCTCGCCATCGAAGGCCTGACACGCACATCGTAAACAATCGCGTCTGGCGGACTGCTAGACTCATGCCTGCGGGTTGGTGCCGCCTGAGAGTGATGCTGTCATGGTGTTCCATCTTCAGCTCGCCTTGCGAAACGCGATTCTGCCCCTGACCACGCTGCTCTGCGCGCAAGTGTCGGCGCAGGTCACGCCAATCTGGTCTTCTAACCTGTCCGAAACCGTTCCGTATGCGGCCAACTATGCCAGCGTGGTGCAAACGCTGACGGCGTCTGGCGACGCGCTGATGATCGCCGGCGAGCTGGATCGAATAGGCCTCGCCGGCAGCGTGCTGCTGGAAGCCGACGGCGCGACGACTCACGGCCAGTTCGGCGCCTATGGATTGGGCACTCTGCGCGCCGATGCGGTGCTGGCCAGCGGGCCAGATCGGGTATTGCTGCGCATGACCGAGCGCCTGAACTGGTTCAGCCTGCAGCCGGCGCGCACTCTGGTCGTGATGGTCGATTTGCTCGGCCAGGTACAATGGGCCCACACTCGGCACGTCAACGAGGCCCGCTTTCTGCCCGATGGAGATGTCGTGCTGAGCTCAGGCAACGAGCTCATGTGCCTGCGCGGCGGCGACGGTGACCTGCTGTGGGTGCGTAACCTGTTACCGCTGCTGCCCAATGCCGTCGAGGCCCGGGCGCCGCTGCCATTGACGATGCAATCCGCCCTGATTCTGGGCGTGCACCTGACCCAGCGTGATGCGGGCGTCAGTTCCTATCCAGATCCGGTCTACCTGGCGCTGGATCTGCAATCCGGCAACACCTTGTGGCAGCGCCAGCGGGAAGCCAGCAGCGCTGAGGATCTGCCAGCCTGCGGCAGCATGGCGGTCGGTTCTGACGCGGTATTTGCCTGGTTTGACGCCACGGGTGGCCAGACTGATCTGGTGTTCGAGCGCCGACGCGGAGACGATGGCACGCGCATCTGGAGCACACGCGTGGCGGCCGTAGCCCAGGGCGACAGCGACTGCGCGGTGCTGACCGCGAGCAGCGCTCTGGCCTTCGCCGCGCACGACCCGCTCACCGAGCAGACGACGCTGCTCGCACTCGGCTTCAACGGCGACCTGCGCTGGCGCCAGACGCTGTCTGCGGAAGGAGCCGCGAAACTGCTCGGCGCCGCCGACGGCGATCTGCTGCTGGCCCGCCCCAAACTGCTCCCCGGCGACGTCCGCGGCACGCTGATCGAGCGCCGTCGCGGCACCGACGGCGCAGTGTCCTGGAGCTTTCCGGTCGCCGGCAACGACATCTCCTGGTCAGCGCTGCATACGGAACTGCGCATCGCCCTGGCCGCAATCGCCTCGGGCGCGGCGCGCCTGCAGTTGCGGCGTTACGATATGGCCAGCGGCAAGCCGCTGTCGGCGCAGCAAGCCGATGCCGAAGGCGTTACGCTGCGACCGGCGCAAATGAGGATCATCGACGGCGTGCCCTATGCCGTTGCTACTGGTGTGGGCGCCGATTCGCGCCAGTTGCGCGTGCAGCGCTTGGACCCGGTGAGCGGCGCGGTGCTCTGGACCCGCTATCACGCGCTCAATATCGACGTCGGCATAGTCAACTCCCTGCAGCTACTGGGCGTTCCCCAGGGCGGCCTGCTGGCGGTGGTTTCTTTCCACCGACCATCGGAATTTACGCGCGGTCATCAGGCCTTGCTGTGGATGGATCGCAGCAGCGGCGAACTCCGCTGGCAACGCTCGCTGCGCGCGGGATACTCAGGCGAGGCGTATCTGGGCGCGGCAGACGGCAGCCTCTATGTGCGCTTCGGCGAATGCCAGAATCCGCCCCTGTGTTATCAGATTGCTGATAGCTACGGTCGACTGGCGGCCGTCGACGGTAGCGATATCTGGTCACTGCCCGGCAGCGTCAGTTTCCGGGCTCTTCGTGGCCACGATCTGCTGATCAGTCGAGGCACCAGCAACCCCGTCCTGGCGCTGCTGGCAGCGGACGATGGTCGCGAACTGTGGACGCACAGCCTGACCTACGCGAGCTACCCTGCCACTGTAGCCATGGACAATGGCGATCTGATCACCGCTATTCCGCTCGCCCTAATCTCGCCCCGCAAGGTCGAAATCGAGCGCCGCCTGGCCGTTTCCGGCGCGCCGATCTGGAGTGTCAGCCCCGGCGCCATCGATGACGCCATCGACAGCGCCAGGCTCAGTCATCTGCCTAATGGCGATGTGCTGCTCAGCGCCGAGTTCGCGGGCAGCGAGGCCGGCCAGGAGCGCCGAAGACGGCCGCTGCTGGCACGCATCTCGGCCAGCAACGGCGCCGTGATCTGGACTCAGCGCCCACAACTGCAGGGCGATCTCCGGCATGAGCTCCACGTGTTGCCTGGCGCCAGTAGCAGCCATCTTTGGGCAAGCAGCAGGCGCATTGTCGATGCCTACCAAATGCAACAGCGTCTGGCTCTGACCAGCGTGACCCTGAGCGATGGCAGCATCGGCGCCGAGCATCTGTACGCCAGCAATTACGATGCGCCACTGACCAGCCCCGCGCCTAACCTGTCCACGATTGCCGGCGTCCTCGCCGACGGTTCCGTGCAAGTAGAACAGGCTGCATCTGATACCCGCGGCCTGTGGGTGCCGCGCCTGCAACGCTGGCCAGCCGCCAGCGGCAACAGCGGCGATCTGCGCCTGCGTCGTTTGGGCGCACCCGGCCCCATCACCGGGGCCAGCCCGTCGATCGGAATCGACATCGAGATCGAAAACGCCTCCAGCGAGCGCGTGGAGGGGATCCAGGTCGGCTTCGCCAGCCACGAAGACGACCTCAAAGCCCAATTACGCCGATGCACGCTGATCATTGGTGACGGACAATGCCCGGAGCACCTGGGTAGCGCCCTGCCCCAGGCGCTCGCGCTCGGCGCTAACGCCACTATCCGCCTGCGCTACCAGATCCACGACCCCGATTACCGACCGGGCAGAAGCAGTCTGCGGTATCTCAGCCGCGGCCTGTTCTACGCCGACCCGCCCTACACCTTCGGCGACGCCGATCTCGGCGACAACATTGCCGTGATCGAGATGGCGCTGGGGGCATCCATGGGCGATGGAGTGAGTCCCTGAGGGCCACCCATGGCAGCCCGCGCAGGATGCGTTGAGGCACGAACCGCATCTGTCGTGTCCATCGCGCACATCCTCTGGTCCTGGGTCATGAATGGCTCTCGTTGGCAGCCCGCGTAGGATGCGGTGAGGCACGAACCGCATCTGTCGTGTCTACAGGGGTCTGGTGGACATGCCTGGTCAATACACCGACGTCTCGATCCATGCGGTTCGCTACGCTCACCGCATCCTACGCGGGCTCTCTCTACTCCCCGCACTTCAACCGCTTGCGCTGCTTTGTGGCGTCGCCGGTTCCGATGTCACCTCGCTAACCGGAAAAACCCTGCTGACATAGAGATACAGGAAGGCCAACGATAAGGCCAAGATGATGAGCCCGACTATGGGTGATTTTATCTCCAGCCCTTCCCTTGAAATCTTGAATTCAGTTTCACCCTTTTCGCCGCGGGCGATGGCCAACCATGCCATGGCAACGCCAGAAAGCGTGATCACAATCACGACCGCAAACATCAGTCTGGATGTCAGCAAGCTCCACTCCATGGCGCGTTCGCGGTGGTCCAGAGAGCCCGCGTCGTGCATCGCCTTGGCGGCACTCACGTAGCGCCATGCCGCGTAGTAGCAGCGGTTATATTGACTCGCCACGTTATTGTAATCGAACGGCTTTTCCGGAAAGTTCTCGAGACACTCGCCTATTGGTTTGGGCGCTTGCTCGACCGAGAAGCTGGAGGGCCGCTTGTCCATGTAAAGAACAGCGTAGCAAATGGCGCCCAAGGCAAAGAGCAGAACAACAGTGGCCAATACCGGAAGAACCCAAGGCTTGATGTCGCCCCACAATGTGTCAAGTCTCATGACGATCTCCTAGCTGCAGGGCTTGGGAGGCGAGGGTGGAAGTGGTGGATTTGGCCTTGGCGAAATCGGAATATCTTGGATGCCGCAGTTCGCGCATTCAGCATCGAATAATTTCTTTAGTTCACTGATGTCCTTCGAGTCGCCCCGTATTTCAGCTCCAGAAATTTGGATCGATGGTGTCTCGTCTAATTCCTCGGCGAGAATTCGAGCTTCGAACGCGCTCAACGCTAGCGTGAGGTCCATTCGCTGGTTGCACGGCGGGTTCGGTTGCGGAGGTTGAGGCGGGTTGGGAACGGGACTGACGGGCAGGCATGTCGGACACTTCAAGCGCAAGCCTTCAAGAAAATCCGGACCACCTTTCTCGACGGTCAGGGTCAAGGAAAGTTTGCGCTCACCTTTCAGCTCCAACTTTCCGAGTGAGTCGGCGGCGACTTGGGTGAATTGACGGGCGAGTTGATCGTTCGACGTCACCGAAAGAGCGCGCAAGTCTTCGGCGATCAACGCTTGGGGAACACAAAGCCAAAGAAAGATGCCAATGAACGGACGCATGGGTTCTCCTCAATCAGGCGCGACTTGGTTTCTCTAGTCAGGAGAACTTGAAGCAGGCTCCGTCGCACCAAGAAACAAAACATTTCAATTCGACTCGATAGCGCCTGGCTCGCATGGTAGGTGCCTGCAGGAGCGCATCCCGGCATCGTCAGATCAGAAGCACCGAGACGCTGGCCTTCGCCTTGCTCAGGGTCAATCAATGGCAGGGCTCCTGGCACACCTATTCGGCGGATTCACCTGCGGTGGATCCGCCCTACTTCGGCTTCGGATACCTCTCCAATGCTGCGGCGAGGGTTTCGCGCATCTGCTGGCGTAGCTCGGCGGGGGCGAGGATTTCGGCGTCGGCGCCGTAGCGTTGGATGTCCATCAGCAGTTCGCGGGAGTTGGCGTGGGAGATGGTGGGTATCAGGCGGCCGCCGGGGAGTACTCGCTGGTGTTGTTTGGGGTGCGAGACTTCGTCGGCGATCCAGCGGGCGGCGTGGGGGCTGAAGCGGATGGTGGTGGCGACACATACATTTCGCCTCTGAAATCAGGACAGCACTTCCCAATGGCCTCCCTTCTGCGGGCCGACATGGCGCAGTCGGCCCGCTTCGCGCAGCTTGCGTACCAGGCGTTCGACGGCGCTGAGGGACTTGCCCAGGTGCGCTGCGGCGTCTGCAAGGGTCAGGGTGGGCTGTCGGCGTAGCAGGGCCAGCAGTTGTGCGTCTGTTTTCACCGGCGTTTTCACCCGCGTTTTCACCGGCGTTTTGGCAACAGCGGCGATGGCTTCGAGCAGCCTTTCCAGCATGAACTCGATGAATACCGCGCATTCGCTCGCGCGAGTGCTGTCTCTAAGCGCCTGGTAGTAAGCCTTTTGATGTGTGTGCACCAGGCTCTCTACAGGGACGTACGCGAACAGCGGATTCCACTGACAAAGGATCAGGGTTTGCCACAGGCGCCCCAGCCTGCCGTTGCCGTCAGCGAAGGGATGGATGAACTCGAATTCGTAGTGGAACACGCTGCTGGCGATCAGCGGGTGTTGGTCGGTACGGGCAAGCCAGCGCAACAGATCGCCCATCAGTATCGGAACGCGGCTGGCGGGCGGTGCCATGTGCACTACCTGGTCGCCGCGCATGACGCCTACGCCGCCATGGCGATAGGCGCCGGCGTCGTCGATCAGTCCGTGCATCAGCCTGGCGTGCGCAGCCAGCAGGTCGCGCTCCCGGGTCGGCTGCCAGTCCGCCATTTCTTCGTAGGCCGCCAGCGCATTGCGCGCCTCCTGCACCTCACGTGGCGGCGCAATGACGGTTTTCCCGTCGAGTATCGCCGTGATCTGCGACTCGGAGAGCGTGTTGCCCTCTATGGCGAGTGAGCCGCGCACGGTGCGGATACGATTGATCCGCCGCAGGCGTACACCCGGCCCCTTTTCCGCGCCCAGCCGACCGATCTGCTCGGCAATCGCCGCAACTTGCGCAATGGCCTTCGCGGTCACTGTGAATGGCGGCTGGTACGCTCGGCTCATGCGGCCGCGATCTCCTGGTGATCCACCCCGGAATAATCGCCTTTTTCTGACCACGTTGGCGGGAAGTGAGCAATGCCGGCATGGCTGGGGTCAAATCCAGCGCACTCCAACATCGGGGTGGGAAGAGCCTGATCGGCGGATTCACCTGCGGTGAATCCGCGCTACTCCGGCTGAAGCCGCTGCCAAAGCCCGCATCGTATGCGAGCCCGGGACTCTCTAGGTCGACCGCCGAGCGACCGCCAACCAAGCCTGCAGGCCACCTAGCAGCCACTGGCCCTGAGTTGGGTTTACCGTCAACAACAGGCGTCTGGATTTGCGCAGCCAGAACTGCCGGCGCCGATCCACATACAGCGCAAAATCTGGAATGTCGTGTTCCCAGGTCATGTCGGCAATGCTCAGTTGACGCCCGCGAAACTCCAGCGCTGGACTGTACGCGCAGACGTAATTCCAGTGCAGGCCAAAGCTGACGTTGGCTACCAGAATCACCATATCGGGACGCAGTTCAATCCGGAGCACGCGACTGCCGGAAAACTGCAGTCTCAGGCCGATCCAGGCCAATCCCAGAAAAACCAGGGCGAGAGACCAGGATTCGACTGTAATGTCGTTGTCTATCGAGTGGTAGATGAACATCGCAAGCAACGCCATCGCCAGTGCGCACAGCCCGAGACCCACAGCCATCCACAGGCGTGCGATGGCAAATGTGCTTGTCGGTAGATGCAGGATGCTGGACGCTGCCGCCTGCTCGACCCTTATCCCCGGGCCTGCAACGCCGTCACGGTGCGCAAGTTCGGGCCAGTCGGGGGGCTCGCGCCAGCGCCATTCGGCGGTGGCAGGCGCGCTGTCCTGAAGATAGCTCACTGGCCTGGTCAGCCTCTGCTTCAAGCGCCATGCCCCATAGAGCGCAAAGATGCCGAGCACCCCCATGCTGGAACTCATCAGGTCCAATGCCACAACGTCGTCCATCGGCCCTCTCCCGCGAGGAATCCTGTCAGCGCCTGAAGCCCCCGCCCATGCCCGGCACGCATAGCCGCCAATACCGACCTGGAACGCCCGCAGCATATCTCTGATGCCGCCGGCGGACATCCACTACCTCAGCCCGCGCAGGATGCGTTGAGGCACGAACCGCATCTGTCGTGTCCATCGCGCACATCCTCTGGTCCTGGGTCATGAATGGCTCTCGTTGGCAGCGCCGTACAGCCCTCTCTCCAGGCCCTTGCAGCAGATGATCCGAGCCTGATGGGCGTTCATCGTGTGGGCAAAGCGGACGGCGGCCAGCAAGCGCTGATCACCGGCACGAGATGCTCAGCAAAACATCAGGAGTGAGCCGGTCTCGATGGACTTTTCGCACGCTCGAACCAGTCGAATGCATGTGAATGATTCGATGCCATAACGTGACCATTTTTCCGCGCCAACTCCTGGCTCTCTGGCTGCGTCCCAGATCTCTTTCGCTTCTGGATCCAAGGTGAGTGGCAGTTCCAGGACCGACGCGAGCGTTGTGCATTCAGACAGGAGTCTGTGGGCTGAACCGATGCCTCCGCCAACTTGCTTGAAGCAAGCCGATCCTGGAAGCACGACGCGCTCGAACTCTTGCGGCACATAGAATCCCTCACAGTCGCCATGCAGCATCAGGTGTTGAAAAGGCAGCTTGCTGCCATCGTCGTTTCCAGTTGCTGCGTAGTATTCGCTGACGACGGCGTCGGCCAAATCGATCTCTGCACCCGGAGCATAGAGTTCACGACCGAGCGCAGTGTATGCAGCCAGGCGCCGGAGGTGGTGCAATCCGGAATAGCCCCACATTCGACAGGAAAAGCGCTGGCCTTGCGGCACACTCATGGGTTCGACGTGCTGCTTCAGGCCCGCCTGAAGCAAGGTCTGGTTGAGTGCCGCAAGCGTGGACCCCAGGTCGTCCTTTTCGCTGCCAAACAAGCCATATTTCGCTGCCATCCTGGACAGCAAAGGCAGCGCCCGAACCCAGCCTGGCTGCGAAGCCAAAATGCCTCTCTGGAACTCACCCAATTGTCCAACACTCAAATCAAGACCCACAATTGTCTCCAGGGTTGGTTCTTGCTGTCAGAGCCGGGGCGTCGCTGCCATTTTCGTCCGACCCGGCGAATGCCGCCACTCTGAGGCCGTACCTTGGAATCCATGCGTGTGTAGCCGGGCCAGGCAGTGGTCCAGGGGCCCTGTATCCACAGAACAGTCAGAGTGCGTGCAGTTCCCGAGCCCTGAACCCGGAACGGCCAAAGCCGCTGCCGCGACGCGTTCGGGGACAATC
This sequence comes from Lysobacterales bacterium, assembly GCA_022841325.1. Lineage (GTDB taxonomy): Bacteria > Pseudomonadota > Gammaproteobacteria > Xanthomonadales > SZUA-5 > JADKFD01. Next base: position 39,304 of record JALHRS010000012.1, read on the forward strand.
TGAAACCACATCTACCAATGATCAAGCCGCCCGCTGACGGGCTTGGCGTATGCGATATTTGGGCGGTTGGCAAAGCCTTGCACAAGGTCCGGAGAGACCCAGTAGGGCGAGCGCCCGGGGTTTCGGATGTGCAGCCGACGCATCGGTCACCATTGCTGTCAGGTGCCGGCAATGCTGCGCGAAAGAGACTCCCGCTTGACCCGACCATCCGAGGCCACACGATGAAAGCTGCGACCTATCTTTCCCTGCTTCCCATCCTGGCCCTGTCGGCCTGCTCCGACCCGGCCGGCACGGATCAGGCGCAAGCGCCGGTGGCGCCCGACCAGGCACAGACGCAAGCCGCGCAGGAGCCGGCCATCGAGGTCCGCACCGACGGTAACGTGACCACCGTGACCACGGCTGGCAATCTGCAGTCCACCTTCGACATCGGCTGCATCGATTTCGCCCAGGTGAAGAATGTCTATGCACCCGCCGATCTGTTCAAGGGTTCGGTGGCCTGTCTTCAGACCGGTGAGGATGGCCGGGCTTGAGTCGCGCTATCGTGGCGGCGGAAACGCCGTGGGGACCGTGATGTCAGGACAGGATTCGGCAACGCACGAGTTGGGCAGGCCCAGCACCCTGGTCGAGGGCTGGTCGGAACTGCCGTCGAACGTGGATACCTGGGCCGAAGGCCAGCGAATTGGCCCGTTTCGGCTGAAACGCTGCCTGGGCAAGGGCGGTATGGGGCTGGTATGGCTGGCTGAGCAGACGCAGCCCTTGACCCGCGACGTGGCCATCAAGGTCATGCGCGGCGAACGTCGCGGGGCACTGGCCGAGGCCTACTTCGAGATCGAACGTCAGGCCCTGGCGCAGCTGTCGCATCGCAGTATTGCGCAGATCTACGACGCCGGCCGCCTGCCCGATGGCGCGCTGTTCTTCGCCATGGAATATGTGCCCGGCGTGCCGCTCGATCAGGCCCTGCGCGAGCATCCGCTCTCGCCGGAGGCGCTGGCGCGCCTGTTGATCGAAGTCTGCGCCGGCGTTCAGCACGCCCACCAGCGCGGCTTGATTCACCGTGACCTGAAGCCGCTCAATCTGCTGGTGCAATGGGTGGATGGTGCGCCGCTGCCGAAGATCATCGACTTCGGCGTCGCCATCAGCATGAATGGGGCTGCGCCCGCCACCGCGGTCAGGGTCGCGGGAACCGGCGCCTACATGTCGCCGGAACAGAAGCAACCAGGGCCCGAAGGCATCGATGCGCGTACCGACGTCTATGCGCTCGGTGTGGTGCTGGCCGAGTGCCTGTACCAGCTGGCGGGTGTGGACAGCCAGAGGGCCGGGGCGGACAGTACCTTGCTGCGCAAGGAACTGGCCTTGAGCCTCGGTCGCGCGGCAGCCGATGCCGGCGGCGACCGACAGGTCCTGTCGCGCCTGGGCAACGTGCCCATGGAACTCCGTGCGGTGGCGCTGAAAGCCATGGCCGACGAGCGCGAAGCGCGCTACCAATCCGCCTCAGCCCTGGCCGAAGACCTGCAGCGCTGGCTGTCGCGCGAACCGGTGCAGGCAGTCGCCGGTGGGCGCGGTTATCGTTTGCGCTGCTTCCTGCGGCGCCACGCCCTGGCCAGTGCCTCGGCCGCCGTGCTGCTGCTGGCGATCAGCAGCTTTGCGGTGTTGGCGACCGTGCAGGCCGCGCGCATCACCCGCGAGGCCGAGCGCGCCAACCAGGCGCTGGCCGAACTGGAAACCGTCACCGAATTCCAGGCCCAGCAACTGTCGGATATCGACACCGCTGCGATGGGCGACAAACTCAGGCAGGCAATACTCGACCAGTTCCAGGCCGCGACTGCCAAGCGAGCGGATGCCGCCAGCGCGCAACAGGCCCTGGAAGCCGCGCTGGCGCAAGTCAACTTCACCGACGTGGCGCTGAGCAACCTCGACAGCCAGATCTTCGAGCGCGCCATCAGTACGATCAACCAGGAATTCGCCGATCGCCCGCCGCTGCGGGCTCGCCTGCTGGCGACGGTGGGGCGCACGCTGATGGATCTCGGCCTGCTCGAGCGCTCGATGGAACCCACCGCGCAGGCGCTGAAGATCCGGCAAACCGAGTTCGGCCCCGATCATCCGGACACCCTGGCTTCAGAGGACGCCATCGGCAGCCTGCTGCAGAACCAGGGCAAGCTCGCCGAGGCCGAGCCACATTTGCGCGCGGCGCTGGCCGGACGTCGCCGGGTGCGCGGCGAGGAGCACACGGACACCATCGATTCGATCAACAATCTCGGCCTGCTGTTGCATCTGCTGGGGCGTTTCGACGAGGCCGAGCCCCTGTATCTGGAAGCTCTGGACAAGTACCGGCGCACGCTCGGCCCCAACGATTCATCGACGCTGCAGGTCCTCAACAATCTGGGCGGCATGCTGCGCGAACAGGGCAAGATCGACGAAGCCGAGCCGTACTTTCGTGAGGCGCTGGAGAAGCGTCGCCGGCAGCTCGGCGATGATCACCCCGAGACGCTGACGTCGATCAACAATCTGAGCGCCTTGCTGCGCGATCAGGGAAATTTCGCGGCGTCCGAACCGCTGACGCGCGAGGCCTATACCCGAGCTCGGCGGGTCTTCGGCGAGTTCCATCCCTCGACCCTGACCTATCTCGGAAATCTGGGCAATCTGCTGCAGAGCACCGGTCAGCTCGACGAAGCGGGCGAACTCCTGGCTGCCGGGCTCGCCGGGGCGCGCAAGGCGCTGGGCGATCAGCACACCATAGTGGCCGCCTTCGCCAGCAATCTGGGCAGCCTGCGGCGTACCCAGGGACGCCTGGCGGAGGCCGAGAGCCTGTGGCGGGAAGTGCTGGCCATTCGCCTGCAGGCCCTCGGCCCCAGCCACCCCGGTACGCTGCTGCTGCAGAGCAACCTCGGCGATCTGCTGCGCGAGCAACAACGTCCCCAGGAGGCCGTCAGCATGTTGGAGGCCGCATTGCCGCAGGCCCGCGAAACTTTTGTCGGCCCCTTGAGTGATCGCCTGGCCCTGCTGCTGATCCGCCTGGGCAGAGCCGAATCCGCCTTGCCGGCACCGACGCCATACGCCAGGTCCGAGGCCCATCTGCAGGAAGCCGAGCAACTGATCAACACCCAGGAAAAGCCCCTGCCCCAGGACCAGCAATTGCTGGCAAGCGCCTTCGTCGAACTCTACGAGCGCTGGCAGAAGGACGAGCCGGCGGCGGCAGCGAAGGCGGAGCAGTGGCGACAACGAATCCAGCCTTGAGCCTGGGTACGAGACCCAAGGCTGGACAGGACCGCAGGGTCGGTCCGGGCCTGCCTGCTAAAGCCGCGGCTCGCCTCTTCAGTAGGTCACGTTGTCCGCGCAGCGGACTACGTGACACGCAGGCCTGCATAGCCTGGAACCGGCTGTCAGGGTTCGAGGATTTTCCTTGCGGAGCCGAACCCTGACGATCAGGAGGCTGCGATCAGTCCTCAAGGCGTGCCGCCATCTGCGCCGCCACATCCTGCGCAGACGACTGCCCACGCGCTGAAAGTCCTTCGATGACGCCCCGGCGATTGGCTTCCGGGTGGTTCTGGTGAAGCTTGTCCTTGCCGATCAGGCGCTCCGCACGCAATTCGATGCCGACAATGGCGCGAAGCTGACGCTCGATATAGTCCGGCGGTGCCTCGTCCAGCCGCCACGGGCGAGGCTGAAACGCCTCGTGCTCCGCACTCAACTCATCCAACAGCTGCCGCAGCCAGATCGGATCATCGATCGCTTGCAGACAGCCATGAGCGTGCACCACGCAGTAGTTCCAGGTCGGCACCGCCTTGCCGTCAACCGCCTTGGACGGGTACCACTGCGGGCTGACGTAGGCCTGCGGACCGTGGAAGACCGCCAGCACGGGCTGCCCGTCGGCCTCCCGCCACAGGGTGTTGGCACGGGCGACATGACCGACCAGATGGATCGCACCAGCGACCATTCGAACCCGCATCGGAATGTGGTTGGCCAGCGGTCCCTGCGGGCCGCCGTAGATGAGGGTGGCCAGCGGAAAACAGCGGATCAACTCGACCAGAGCAGACTCATCGGACTGTTCGAAATGCTTGGGCAGGTACATGGCGTCAGCTCTGCAGGCAGAATCAATTGTCGCTTATCCAGTGCATCTCGGGCGATCCCTGGCGACGCGGTCCGCCTATCCAGTGAACTCGGAGAGCGATCAACCGCCGATGGTGGCTGAAACCGCTCTCACCAAACATGCCGCAAGCCTTTGATTTTAATGTAGGTGCCATCTTGGCCGCGAAGCGGCCTACGTGACTGACGCAGCTGTCACGTAGACCCTTCGGGTCAACGTGACCTACTTCCACGGTTTGATGCGCGAATAAGCGCACCGCCAGGGGCGACCGGGACTCCCACTGGCGGAACCGGGTCGATCCATCCCTAGCGCGTTGCCACCGCGCGGTAGTGGTCTGCCAGCGGATAGTGCTTGCCGTACCAGGCGAATATCGCTGCGGCGAGAAAGGCAAATGCGGCAAAGAAGAACATCAGAAAGGCGGTCTCACTGAGCCCGCTATGGGCGATTTGTTCGGTCACGAAATCATTGCGGATTGCCGCATTGGTCAGCAGCACCCAGAGATTGCCGAAGGTCACCGACAACAGCCAGAAGCTCATGATGCTGCCCTTCATCGAGGGCGGCGCCTGGCTGTAGGCGAATTCGAGACCCGTGGCCGATACCAGCACTTCACCAAAGGTGAGCAAGGCATACGGCAGGGTTTGCCAGACGATCGATACGGCGTCGCCGCCATCCAGATACAGCTGCAGAATTCCGGCCACGACCCAGGCCAGCCCGGAAAAGGCGATGCCGTAGCCCATCCGTCGCAGCGCGGTGGGCTCGAAACCGAACTTGCGCAGGGCCGGGTACAGCACCAGATTGTTGAACGGAATCAAGAGCATCACCAGCAAGGGGTTGAGCGCCTGCATTTGTGCCGGTTGCTGTACCAGCCAACTCGGCCACCACCAGGCCTCATGCGGGATGGTCATGAGGTTGCCCTGCAGAATCCAGGTGGAGGCCTTCTGGTCGAACAATGACCAGAATGGAGTCACCAGCGCGAACACGATCAGGATGCGCAGCACGGCACGCACGCCGTCAACCGCTTCATCCGGATGCAGGCCGCGCGCGCGTTCCAGCTGCAGCGAGGTACCGATGCCGCCGAACAGCATGACCAATCCCAGCGCCAGGCACAGCGCAGTCACCACACCCAGTTGCGGCGTGGCCACCAGTGCGCCTATCGCGAGCAGGACGCCAACCACCAGCAGGATCAAACCTGCCCGGCTGCCACCTTGTGCCAGTAGCGCCGTGCCTGCCACCCGCAACAGCGAATGCGGATTGGCTGCAGTCGGTGGCACATGCACGTACTTGTTGCGCCCGAGCCAGAACACCAGGGTAGCGATGGCCATCAGGATGCCCGGTATGCCGAAGGCCCAGGCCGGGCCCCAGGAGGCGAGGACGCGCGGCATCAGCAAGGAGGCGAAGAAGGAACCGAAATTGATGGTCCAGTAGAAGAAGTCGTAGACGATCTTCGCCTTGTGCTTGTTGCTTTGATCGAACTGGTCGCCGACAAAAGCGGAAATCAGCGGTTTGATGCCGCCTGAACCCACCGCGATCAGAAACAGACCTGTGTAGAAGCCGCTCCGATTGCTCTCGAACATCGCCAGGCAGGCATGGCCGATGCAATAAACGATCGATAACCACAAGGCAGTGCGGTACTTGCCAAAGAACCGGTCAGAAAGCCAACCACCCAGCAGCGGAAAGAAATACACGCCGATCACAAAGGAGTGAAACACGTCCTTGGCGATTCCAGCGCGCTCGGCGAGTGGAAACGACAGCAGCAGGCTGGTGATCAGGAACGGCGTCAGGATGTTGCGCATCCCGTAAAAGCTGAAGCGTTCGCAGGCCTCGTTGCCGATGATGTAAGGAATCTGCGGGGGCAAGCTTCCGCGGTTCGCGCTGGCGGTCATCCGAGTTCCGTCGTGCATGGGCGAGGGGCGGCACTGTAGCAAAGACGCTGCGTCTGCAGGCGTTCGCTGCCGTGCAGCGGACCCCGCGGGTGTCGATCTGCGCCGCATGCGGGTGCCGATACTGCTCGACAAACGGTGGGAGCGGCTTCAGCCGCGATCTCCTGACGGAGCAGAAGCAGCGGAGCAAGCTCCGCTCTACCAGAGCTGCGGTGTACGAGGCTCATGTAGTGCCGAGCTTGCTCGGCAGGGTGTGCCGCGCTCTGGCTTAACCTGGAAAAGCCCAGCAGAAGCAGCGGAGCAAGCTCCGCTCTACCAGAGCTGCGGTGTACGAGGCTCATGTAGTGCCGAGCTTGCTCGGCAGGGTGTGCCGCTTCTGATCAAGAACCAGAGCAACGGCAAGGTCAAAAGCCAAAGCCCAACGTAAGCAGCGGAGCAAGCTCCGCTCTACCAGAGCTGCGGTGTACGAGGCTCATGTAGTGCCGAGCTTGCTCGGCAGGGTGTGCCGCGCTCTGGCCAAACCTGGAAAAGCCCAGCAGAAGCAGCGGAGCAAGCTCCGCTCTACGAAAGCGAAACCCGACTCAGCACAAGCAGCGGAGCAAGCTCCGCGCTACGCGAGCGAAACCCGACTCAGCGCCGCGGACCGCCACCCAGGCCCGGCGGCATGCCGCCACCGCCCATGCCGCCCTTGAGCGCGCGCAGCATGCCCTTGATGCCGCCGCCGGACATCTTCTTCATCATCTTTTCCATCATCATGTACTGCTTCATCAGGCGGTTGATGTCGGATGGATGGGTGCCCGAGCCGCGGGCCACACGGACCTTGCGCGAGCCGTTGAGCAGATCCGGAAAGCGCCTTTCCTTGGGCGTCATCGAATTGATGATGGCCACCATCTTGCGCATTTCCTTGTCGCCCATGGCGCCAGCGGCAGCGCTGTCGCCCACCTTCGGCATCATCGGCAGCTTGTCCATCAGCTGGGCCATGCCGCCCATGTTCTGCATCTGCAGCAACTGCTCGCGCATGTCGTTGAGATCGAAGCGCTTGCCGCTGGTCACCTTGGCGGCCAGCTTCTCCATCGAATCCTGATCGGCCTTGCGGGTGACGTCCTCGATCAGCGACAGCACATCGCCCATGCCGAGAATGCGTGAGGCCACGCGATCCGGGTGGAAGGGTTCCAGCGCGTCCATCTTTTCGCCGGCGCCCAGGAACTTGATCGGGCGACCGGTGAGATAGCGCACCGACAGCGCGGCGCCACCACGGGCGTCGCCATCGGTCTTGGTCAGGATCACGCCGGTCAGCGGCAAGGCGTCGGCGAAGGCCTTGGCGGTGTTGGCGGCATCCTGGCCGGTCATGCTGTCGACCACGAACAGGGTCTCGATCGGGCTCAGCACCTGATTGAGCTCGGCCACTTCGGCCATCATGGCTTCGTCGATGGCCAGCCGACCGGCGGTATCGACGATCAGCACATCGATCAGCTGCTTGCGGGCGGCGTCCAGTGCAGCACGGGCGATCGCCAGCGGCTTCTGCTCGGGCGTGCTCGGGAACCATTCGGCGCCGACCTGGGCGGCCACGGTTTTCAGCTGCTCGATGGCGGCAGGACGGTAGACGTCGCAGCTGACCACCATCACCTTTTTCTTGCGGCGCTCGTGCAGCAGCTTGGCCAGCTTGGCGGTGGTCGTGGTTTTACCGGAACCTTGCAGACCAGCCATCAGCACCACGGCCGGTGCCGGGCAGTTCAGGTTCAGCTCTTCGTTCTGCGAGCCCATGACCGCGACCAGTTCGTCGCGCACGATCTTGATCAGGGTCTGGCCCGGGGTCAGGCTCTGCAGCACCTCCTGGCCGACCGCACGTGCCTTCACCCGCTCCATCAAGGCCTGCACCACGGGCAAGGCCACATCGGCTTCCAGCAGGGCAATGCGCACCTCGCGCAGGGCTTCGCGAATATTGCCTTCGGACAGGCGGCCGCGGCCACGCAGTCGGTTGACGGTATCGGACAGGCGTTTGGACAGGTTTTCGAACATGGCGCAGGAACCAGCAATCACTGAGGACGCGCACTCTACGGACTTCTGCCCGTCGCCGGAAGCATTGGCCGCCCCAAGAATCCTCGGAACAAGTCGTCATTCCCGCGCAAGCGGCAATGCACGCATGCGCAAGTGCATGAAAGCCCTGGATTCCCGCTTTCGCGCGCTTGCGCGGGAATGACGGTCAGGACTTCTTCGGAAGGTCACCCAGGCAGTTTCATCGTTCAGCATGACGCCACCGCGGATGCCCGCCGCGCCGTCGCTATGCGATGATCGGAGCATGCTTGAAACCATCCTGCTGACCATCGTGGTGCTCGGCTATGCCGCCGGCTCTACCCTGCTGCTGCTCGACGCCTTTGGCGTGCGCCGTGAACCGGCGTGGCTGGCGCTGGGCGCCGGCGGTGTCGCCCTGATCGCCCATGCCGGTCTGATCTTCCTGCCAGCCATGGCCGGGCAGCCACTGAGCACCAATTTCTTCCATGCGCTGTCGCTGGTGTCCTGGGCGATGGCCACGGTCATGACCATCACCAGCGCCCAGAACCGGGCCCGGGTGCTGTTGGCCATGATCTGGCCGATCGCCCTGCTGGCCGCGGTGGCGGCGGCGCTGAGCAATTCGACGCCCGCAGATGCCATCTCCGGCTGGCAGATCCGATTGCATGTGGTGATTGCATTGTCGGCCTATGCCCTGCTCAGCATCGCCGCGCTGCAGGCGCTGGTGGTGGCCTGGCAGGAGCGTGCGCTGCGGCGCAAGCACTTCTCGGCCACGCTGCGGGCGCTGCCGCCGCTGTCGGCGATGGAGGAACTGCTGTTCCAGTACATCGTGGCCGGTTTTGCCATGCTCACGCTGACCGTGCTCAGCGGCGCGCTGTTCATCGACGACTGGATGGCCCAGCACCTGGTGCACAAGACCGTGCTCACGCTGATGGCCTGGGTAGTGTTCGGCGGCCTGATCTTCGGACGCTGGAAATTCGGCTGGCGCGGCCGCACCGCCGTGAACTGGACGCTGGTGGGCATGCTGGTGCTGCTGCTGGCCTTCTTCGGCAGCAAGTTCGTGCTCGAGATCGTGCTCGGGCGTTAGCCAGGTCGGCGTTCTGCGCCGCGCATCGGCAGGTCCAGACCAACTCGCCTGTAGGAGCCACCTCGCGTCGCGACCGTTGTGTCGGGCAGCGGTCGCGAAGATCGGGAACCGCGGTGAGTGGTTCGCAGAAACGGAACGCGGAGAACGCAGAGGGGCGCAGAGAACGCAGAGAGGAGCTTGTCCAGATCCAATTTGCCTTTCTCTGCGTTCTCAGCGGCCCTTAGCGTTCTCCGCGTTGAGGCTGTTGCCCGCCAGCGTGCGACCCGATTGGCAGGTGTCGCAAGGGCGCTCCTACGGACGAACAAACTTTTGGCCCATTCAGGAGATGGGCGTCCAGACAAGTCTGGACCTACAAGAGCTCGCAGGCTGTCGGCCTACGACGGGAACGAAGCGGGTTCGTGGAGGGCCGCGCGCCTGCGCGGCCGCTGTTGATCTTCGGTCAGTGCAAAGCGGCGCCGCAGCGCGGCGCCCTCCACAACTGCGAGTTGCGAAAGCACAGCCGGGCGCCGGTTCACAAGGCCAGCGATACCAGCACCATGCTGGTGTCGTCCGGATCCACTCGAACGCTGAATCCCAGTTTCCGCATCATCTTCTGCATCTTGCGGTTCTCGGCCAGCACCATGCCATCCATGCGCTGGAGCCCGCGCTCGCGGGCGACGTCGATCAGTGCCTGCATCAGCTGCACGCCCAGACCCTGACCCTGCCAGGCGTCGCCGATGGCGATGGCGAACTCGCAGCTGTGCATGTCTGGATTGAGCATGTAGCGGGCGACGCCGGCGATGCGCGTAGGTGCGGCCGATTCAGAGGTCGCGGCTGGCCCGCGATCGACCTCGGCCACCAGTGCCATTTCCCGCCAGTAATCGATCTGGGTGTAACGCGCCAGTTGCCGTGGCGCCAGTTCCTTGACACTGGCCACAAAGCGGAAATAGCGGGTCTCTTCCGACATCGAACGCACGAATTCCTGCAGCGAATCAGCGTCTTCCGGGCGGATGGCGCGCAAGCGCCAGGCGCTGCCGTCACGCATCAGTCCCTCGCGCTCCAGCGCCGTCGGATAGGGCATGATCGCCATATGCCCGTAGGGCAAGTTCCCCGGTTCAAACGAGCGCTTGAGCAGGATCCGGGCATCGACCACGCTGACGCCATGCTGATCGACAATCAGCGGATTGAGATCGATCTCGGCGATTTCCGGGACTTCGCAAACCAGTTCGGACACCCGCAGCAACACCTGCTCGACGGCATCGATAGCGGCCGGCGCAGCGCCGCGCCATGGGCCGAGCATGCGTGCCGCACGACTGCGCTCGATCAACCGTCGCGCCAGAAAACGGTTCAGTGGCGGCAGCTCCATGGCGCGGTCGGCATAGATCTCGATGGCCCGCCCGCCGGCGCCGAACAGCAGCACCGGTCCGAACAGGGCATCGGTGACGACGCCCACATAGAGCTCACGCGCATGCCGTGAAGACACCATCGGCTCGACTGCAATGCCATCGATGCGGGCCTCGGGCGCCCGCGCGCGCACGCCATCCATCATGGTCTGCCAGGCCAGCTGCAGCTGTCGCGCCCCACGGACGTCGAGCAGTACGCCATCCACATCCGATTTGTGGGTGATGTCGGGCGAACTGATCTTCAGCACCACCGGATAGCCGATCTGCTGGGCGATCAGGGTGGCTTCCTGCGGGCTGCGGCTGAGCTGGGTGTGGGCCACGGGAATATGGAATGCCGCCAGCAGCGCCTTGGATTCCATTTCTGACAGCAGCGCCCGCCCCTGCCCCAGCACGTCGGCCAGCAGCAGTCGCGCGCTTTCCAGATCCGGCCACTTGCCCTCCGCCAGTGCCGGCGGGGTCTGCCAGCGCAATTGCTGGTTGCGATAGAAGCTGGCGAGATTGCCGAAGGCGTCGACCGCCGGCTCCGGAGTGCGGAAAGTGGGGATGCCGGCATGCGACAGCAGCGCCCGCGATTCCAGCACGCGGCGATCGCCCAGCCAGCAGGCGATCAGCGGCTTGGCGGCCCGCTCGTGCAGCGCGATCAGACGATGGGCATAAGCCAGCGGATCGGAATCGGCCTTGGGGGCGTGCAAGGCCAGCACGCCATCCACGGCCGGGTCATTCATCACCACGGCCACCGCAGCGCCAAAGGTCGCGGCGTCAGCGCGCTCGCCGATGTCGACCGGCGTGGTGATGGTCGCCTCGCCGCTCAGCGCCAGCAGTTGCTGCGCCGTCTCCGCACCCAGGCTGGCCAGCGCCAGTCCGGATTCCAGCGCCCAGTCGGCGGCGAGCAGGCCCGGGCCACCGCCATTGGCGACGATGGCCAGTCGCCGACCGCTGGGCCGGTAGCGCGAGGCCAGGCATTTGACCGCCGAGAACAACTGCACGAAGAAGCGCACGCGCACGGCTCCAGCGCGGCGCAGTGCGGCGTCGAAGACATCATCCTCGCCCACGAGCGCCCGCGAATGGGTCTGCGCAGCCACCGCCGTCGCCGGGAAACGCCCGGCCTTCAGCACCACCACCGGTTTGATGGTCGCCACCGCTCGCAATGCGGACAGAAAGCTGCGCGGCTCGCGCACGCCTTCCAGATAGATGACGATGCTCTCGGTGGCCAGATCGGCAGCCAGAAAATCGAGCACTTCGGCCATGTCGATATCGCGCTGGGCGCCAACCGTGGCCACCAGCGAAAAGCCGACGCCCTGGTCCAGCGCCCAATCCATGGTCGAGGCCGCCAGCGATCCCGACTGCGCCAGAAAGGCCACACTGCCGGGCGGCGGCATCGGTCCCAGCAGACTCAGGTTCAAGCCATGACCAGGCCGCTGCAGACCAATGGAATCCGGCCCCAGCAGACGCACGCCGTGCGCGCGCGCAGCCCCCAGCAGACGCTCGATGCACCCGGCGGACCCGCAGCTTCCGGTATGCAGCACCAGCCGCAGCTGCCAGGCCCCGAGGCGCGGCATCAGTTCCGCAGCCTGATCGGCATCCATCAGCAGCCAGACCACATCGGGCATCATCGGCGCGGCATCGGCAGCCAGCAAGGCCGGGCTCAGCGGGTCCAGACGGGCTCTGCCATCGGCAATCCAGTCGTCCAGCACAGTGCTGACCTGTTGCAGATCAGCCCCTGCCAGCGCATGCACCACCCAGATGCGCTGCGGATCAAACAATCGGGTCAGCGCATGCTTTTCCACCAGGGATTCCTAGGCCGAGACGGTGTTCATTCGAATTCCCCCAGCACCTTCACGTGCGCCAGCACGCTGCGAGCCAGCGAGGGCAGATCGTATCCGCCTTCGAGCGTGGACACGATGCGACCGCGGGCATGGCGTTTGGCCACCGCCAGCACCTGCTCGGTCACCCAGGCGTAGTCCGATTCGACCCAGCGCAGCTGCGACATGTCGTCATCGCGGTGGGCATCGAAGCCTGCCGAGATCACGATCAGCTGTGGCTGAAAACGCTCCAGCGCCGGCAGCCAGTCGCGGCTCACCGCGCCGCGCATGGCGCTGCCGTCGCTGTAGGGCGGCAGTGGCACGTTGACCATGTTGAAGCCCAGGGGCTCGGTACCGCTGGCCGGATACAGCGGATGCTGGAAGGTGGACACCATCAGCACGCGCTCGTCGTTGGCCAGGATGTTCTCGCTGCCGTTGCCGTGATGGACGTCGAAATCGACCAGGGCCACGCGCGCCAGACCGTGTTCCTCCAGCGCATGCAGCACGCCCACAGCGGCATTGTTGTAAAAGCAGAAACCCATGGCCTCGTTGCGGACGGCATGGTGCCCCGGCGGGCGCACTGCGCAGAAGGCGCGTTCGAACTCGCCAGCCATGATGCCATCGACCGCACGCACCACCGCCCCGGCCGCGCGGCGGGCGGCGCGCAGGGTGTAGGCGTTCATGTAGGTATCCGGGTCTACATGGGTGTAACCCTCGCCCGGCAGGGCCGCGTCCAGTTCGGCCAGATAGAGCGCGTCGTGGGCATGCCACAGCACTTCACGACGGACCTCCGGGGCCTCGATGCGCCGCAGCCAGTCCATCACCCCTGCAGCCGCCAGACGATCTTCGATCGCACGCAAACGGGCCGGGCATTCCGGGTGATGCGGCCCCATGTCATGGCGCAGACAATCGGGGTGGGAGATGTAGGCCAGCGTCAACGGAGACTCCGAAGTACAGGGATCGGGGCAAGACTAGGGCCGGCGGCCTCTGCGCGCCACAGCAAAAGGGGGCAGCATTGAGCATGCAGAGGACGATCGCCCAGCACCTTGAGCCCGCTCAAATCCGGCCCAGCCAGCGACGCGCCATGCGCTGCAGCGAAGGGTCCATCGCCGGATCGTCCAGCACCTGCGCCACCGGCACCCAGGCCAGCGCCAGCGATTCTTCCGACACCTGAAAGTCCTCGCTGCCGGCGCAATGCAACACGAAGCGCACGTCCCAGTGCGTGTGTTCGGGCTCAGGCCCGCGCGCGGGAATACGGTGCGCATCCAGATCGAAGATGGCGGGCTCGATCCGCAGACCGCCAAGTCCGGACTCCTCCTCGGCCTCGCGCAGCGCCACGGCCATCAGATCAGGATCGCCATCGGCATGACCCCCGAGCTGCAACCAGCGCCCGAGCTTGCGATGATGGGTCAGCAGCACCCGCTGACCATCCGCCGACAGCAGCCAGCACGAAGCCGTGAAATGCCCACCCAGCCGCGAGCGCAGGAAGACATCATCGCCACTGCGGGCAAATGCCAGGAACTGGTGAGTCACCTCCAGCGCATCCGGTCGGGCCTGCGCAAAAGCCTGCAACAGGCCGATCACCCCTGTGCTCGAAACCGTGGACAAACCCCGCTCCTTCACGCTGCTGCGCGATCTGATGCTGCCCTATGTTAGCGCCGCAGGGCCCCTGCCCCGCCCCTGACTCCTGATTGATGCGCGAACCAGCACCCTGAGGAGAACGGCCGGAACTGCCAGGCAGCGTGGCTTGTTGTATGCTCCGCCGCGTGCGGGTCCGTAGCTCAGCTGGATAGAGCACCTGGCTTCGAACCAGGTGGTCGGGGGTTCGAGTCCCTCCGGGCCCGCCATTAAAATCAATGCGTTACACGCAAGAGTGCCGCGGAGCCGCGTCAAAATCAAACAGCAAAGCATACGTCGAAGCATACGGATGCGCAGACCTTGGGCGTGCAAACAGGGACTTGAATGCCAATCCCGACGATGGACATCCATGGTTTTCTTCCCCCGGGTTTCCATGACTGCACCCTCCGGGAGGCGCACACTGCATTTTGCTACACACCGCATCGGCGTCAGCTATTCCTGAATTTGTTGCGCTACTTCAGGTTGTGGACCATCAATCACCTACATCCCTTGGTGTACATTGACGGTGGGTTCTCGTCCAGGAAGGCTGCCCCGCCCAAGGACATCGATGTGATTGTGGATATCGAGCGCTTCGACCTTCGAAACGCTCAAGTCGCACGAATCTGCACAAAACTGCTAGACCACGACTCGATCGAGCGAGCCTTCGGGCTTGAGGTGTTCCCCTTCCATAGAGTGCTGGTGAACAATGACTTCACAATGTACTTTCAGTACCTCAAGCCCGAGCAACGTTCGGCGCTTGGGCTCGACTCGGCCTATCGGAAAGGGATGCTGAGGGTCCAGATATGAACACGGGTCCTTACGTAAGCGAAGTCCACGGGAAAGCCCGTGTCCTTCACGATCAGATCGCAGCCTTGACCGCAAAGGCAGCCGAGGCAGGTCCGGATGCTCATGAGCTGACGGCCCTGTTTTGCGCCCCCTATTACCAACTTCTCGACGAGCTATTCGCGGAGGAGTTGCCTTGGGCCAATGCCATGGACAGTTCAGACATGGTTGTTCGCTTGAAAGGCCCTGCCGCCGACCAGGACGCGCCCAGAGTCAGCCTTCTAACGGACGTTCTTGGGCTATTGAGGAAACAAGTTCAGGGGATTGCAAAGGCACTGATGCAAGCTCATGGAAACGAGAATTTCCCAGACACGCTAGATCTGGGGCTATCGGCCTTCGCTCGGGGAAGCATTGTCCTCGGGCTGAAAGTTAGATCCGAACCAAGCGGACAACAGAGTTTGCTTGGCGAAAACGATTTGCTATTTGACGCAACTCGCTCCGCTGTACACCGGCTGGGCGAAGTCTCTAGGTTTCTGGACGAGGGCGGCGTTCACGACGACATTGTTGAAGCACTTCCTGATCCTGCATTGCGTGATGTTGTTCTATCGGCGGCCAGCAAGCTCGCACCTACCGGCCGTCGCGGCATAGACACTGTGCAACTAGTGCACCCAGGCGCTACCTGGGGAGATCCTATGACCCCAGCAACGCGTGTTGCATTGCGTCAGGCGCTCACCCGACCAATCAAGCGCCGTGGATTCTTCGAAGCGACGGGAGTTGTTCGCGAGCTCGACTTGGATCTGATGCGATTCGAGCTTCGCAACGTCAGGGAAATCGGATCGATCCGCTGTGTCTACGCTGGCATCCCGGAGTCGCAAGCCCGAGCACTTCTTGGAGCAACTGTCGTCGTGGCGGGAGACGCTGCGCTTGATGTGAACGGCCGAGCGAAATTGATGCAGATCAGCGACTACAAGATCCTAGCCGCCTCCGACGCCCAAGGCGAGCTTCCGTTAAGGACGGAATCCCTTTAATTTTCGCGAGAGCGCGTGCGGGCAGAACAGGCCCGCCAGTTGGCGGGCTTGCCTGACGAGGTATGTCATCGCCATAAGCGCACACGGGCGCCTAGATCACTCTTGATTCTGCCGACGCATGGTACTTGGATTCGCACGCAACTGCGCCAGTAGATCGGCAGCGTGCTTCTTCTCGCCAGCGGTCAGGATCGACGCGCAGCCGTCATGCCTGCGAAGCGACCTCCCAAGATATCGAAAGGCGTCCAGCATGCGCAGCGACTGCGCAAGATGCCAAGCGTTATCCACCTGCTCCCCGTCGACCTCGAAACCTGCCGCATCAAGGCAAGCGGGTCTCAATGAATGCCGGAAGTGGCCCATAGGGTGAAACCCCTTGCACCGATGGCAATGGAACGTGCCAGTCGCGTGCTCTGCCTCGTCGCCATGCGCGTAGAAGCGGGTCGGATCTAATTCGACGGTCAATGCCGTCTTTGCTGCGGTTCTCATTTGATCATCTCCTGAGTGTAGAACTGCGCCTGCTAGTTCAGTGGCCTGCCATGCCTTTTGAGCGCCTCGGGCAGGTCGCCCGCCATCCCCGCCGATATGGTTTCGTACAAGGTCGCCATCGCGTTGACAGCGCCAGCGCCGGCAGCGTCGGCCAGGTCTGGGCAGTTCTCGACCATTAGCGCGGCCATCCTGCGCATATCGCCCGCGACCTTTGCTCGGTCCATTTGCGCGCCGATGGCGGCCATTGCGCAGAGCAAAACCAGTGAGTCATCGGAGAGTTTCATATCAGCGCCCCGCCGCCGCTCGGTCGCGCTCGATGGCATCCAGTACCTTGCGCACCAGCTGGTCTATCTGGTCATTGGAGAGCCGGACCGTCTGCCCGGTCGCCGCGCTCTGTTCGTTGCGTACTACCAGTTCGACAGTGCTGGTCTTGCCGCCTGCCGCCGTCTGACTGGCCGTTGAGTCCGCAGCAGCGCCGGCACCGCCGCCGACACCGAAGCCCCCAGCAACGCCGGCCGCTTGTGCCTCCTGTGCCACGGCGATCTCTTCACGGGAAATTTCGATGGCGCGCTCGCGCTCCTTGTTGATATCGCGCTGGGCCACGGTGACACCCAAAGAGCGGGTAACAAACTCTTCGTTGCGTCGGATCAGCTGCTCCATCGCGTCGTTGTAGGCCTCGACCTCTTTGGTCCCGGCAACGAGTCCTTCCACCGCGTCACGCGCTGCGCACCGTCGCAAGCTCCCCAATTGCGAGCACCCCAAGCACCTTGGAGATCGGCCACCGAAGCGCTGCGTCCTGTTGCGCCCGCTCGTCTCCCCATCGCGTGATGATCGCAATAGCATCATGGTGCAAGACAGATTCCAGGTCGTCCTGATCGGTCTCTAGCCACGCATCTGCTATCCCTGGGTACCTTCTTGGGCTATCGACACCGCCCAATGCTCGCCTGACAACCTGATCACGCTGGCACCATAACCACCGCGCCTCTGTCGCAACTACGGAAGCATCGGGCTGCAGGTAGTTGGCTTCCTCTCCATTGTCGGCGCTAATTCCAACGTAGATGGAGAAGAAATCCTCGCGCGCCCGGTAGATCATCCCGACCATTCGCGCGCTGTCGTTGATATCCACGATGTTGGGCAGAGCGCCCGTCAGCGGACACCAACTCCATACATCCCAGACTTCCCAGGACTCCGAAGGGGGCAGGATTTCCCGCCCCCTGTCTTCTTCCGCATTAGTTGTCACAGCTCAGTCCGACGACCGGATACGCCTTTCGCGCAGTTCCCCCGTTTTCGCGTCAATCTGTTCGAATAGTCCGTCCGCCAGGAACCCGAGCGCGCCCCGGTGCTCTTCAGACTCGACGCTGGCCAGCGCAGCAGTACACGCACGCGCAAGCCAGATCGCTTGAAAGAGAGAGTCCTGCAACTGATCGTCCGAGGCGCCATCTATAGACATGAAGGCTTCGGGAATTGCCACATTGCGGTTGGTAAGCGGTAGGTCAGTGCTATGTTTCTGAGTTGCCATGGTCGCCAGTCTCCATAGGGTTGGCGGATGTGGAAGTCGTGGCGGAGTGCTGTAACACTCCGCCACGGCGCTACGCCGTCGCCTCGCGACGGATCTTCTTCCCTATTGCGTTCGCCTCTCTCGGCGCCCGCTTTGGGCTGGGTATTTTCTTCTTTGCCGGCGCTTGCCCGGGTTTCGCCGCCGCTTCATCGCGTTTGCGTCGAAACTCAGCGATGCTCTGCTTTGACTCGATCCACGACGACCACAAATCAAGAGCTGCGCGCTTTTCGGGCAGATACGCCGCCCGGTCATAGTGCCGAGCTGATACATCTGCGGCCTGAGCGTGGTTCATCAGCTGGTCGCGGGTGGCCTTAGGGATTCCCAAGTCACCCATGAGTGTCTTCACCGACCGCCGAAGGTCACGCGCCACGAAATGCGCTATGGGCTCGCCCTCTTCGGCACACTTCGCGATCCACCGACGCAAGGCCTGGTTGATTGAGCGGAAGCGCGTTCCTTCGCCATCGCCGCCAGGGAAGAGGCGATGCGCTGCATCGCGCTCTTGCTCTTTGGCCTTCAGCGTTTCATGCGCCTTGATCTCTTTCAACACAGCATTGATCGCCGGCGTGATCGGGATCGCATGCGGTCGCGCGTTCTTCGTCGTGCCCTTGGGCATGGTCCACACACCGGCCTCCTGGTCGAAGTGTGCCCACTCAGCCCGCAGGGTTTCTTGTATGCGCTGGCCACCAGCGACCAAGATCAGGCGCAGCGCCAGGCGCGACCAGATACCGAAGGATTTCGGCTCAGCGAGCGCCAGCCACAAGCGCCGGAACTCGCGTTCAGTCAAGGCGCGCTCCCCTACCTTTTCATTCTTCAGCGGTCTCGGCACATCGCGCACCGGATTGTGAGTTAGGCCGAACATGGGCGCATCCACCGCCTTGTCGAAACCTAGATCGTCCTCGATGCCAAAGCGAAACGCCGCATTGAGATAGCCCCGAACTCGGTTGGCATAGTGCCGCGCGTCCCGCCCCACGATCTCAACCAGCACCGCACGCACATCCAACGGTCCAACGTCCTTCGCCTTGGTGTTAGCCCCCAGGATAGGCAACGCCTCCTTGTCCAAAGCTCGCTTGATCTCAGGCCAGGACCGCGCGCCACGCCGCTTCAGGCTGTCCACGTAGGCATCGAACAGCATCTTAACCGAACCAATAGCGGCATCGCGGGCCCTCGCCTCTGCGGCCTCGCGTTCGCGCCGTTGTGCTTCCGCATTTCGCTCCGTCTCTTGCTCTACAGGGTCAAGCCCTCTCCGCCGTTCCTCGCGCAGCGCTGCGGCCTTGTCCTTGGCCGCTTTGATTGCTCGCTCTTTGTCGGTGGTCGTGCCGTGCTGCGGAAAGCTCCCGATGGTCAGCGTCCGAACCGTGCTCGCACCAGGCGCACGCCAGGCAACGAAGAACGACACACGGCCAGACGGATGGACCTGTACGCCCAAGCCTTCTCCACCGCCGTCGTAAACCCGGTATGGCTTGGCTCGAAGTTCGAGCTTCGAAAGGTAGTTAGGCGTGAATCGCTGGCCTGCCACTTGGCACCTGTCAAAGCATCAGGAAGACGCGCCAAGCATACACCGAAGCATACGGTTATCAATGGGTGCTCTTGGTGGCCTATGGCATATCCAATTTCGCCAAAAACACATTTTACTCGTCATTTCAGTGGCTTATGAATTTTCCGCTGGTGTCTCTTGGTGTCTTGTGAAGTGCCCTGAATGCTGCCTTACACTGGCTTCGAACCAGGTGGTCGGGGGTTCGAGTCCCTCCGGGCCCGCCAATCCGGAATCTCCTCGGAAGCCTCTCTTTGGTGGCGACAAGCCAGCCAGATGCGCAGCGCCCACGGCACAGACGGACCAGGCGCGCCGCAGTCATTCGCGCGGGCCAGCTCCGCGGTTTGGTCCTGGCCGCCCGCTCAGGCCGCATCCCGCGACTACGCCAGCCGGCGACTAGCCGCGCGCCCGTCAGACGCCTACGATCCAGTGCAACTCCTGACCCCAGGCGCTTCCTCGGCCAACGCCGCCTCTACTTCTACGTCGGCAAGCGCGTCTCACATCACCTGGATGCCGAGTTCGCGGGTCGCGTCCTGCTGCCTGCAGACCTCGCCATCGAGATCGAAGTCGAAGAACCAATCTACTTCGACACCGACTTCAACCCGATCTTCGCCCTGGTCCACGAGAACTACCAGCGCGACGCCGTGCCAGTAGACCTCGGTGTAAACCACATCGATCTGCGCCTGCTCGCGCCGGTCGATCTGGCCGTCAGCAAGATCGCCCGATTCGCCGACGTGGATCGCGAAGACATCGCCAGCCTGGTGCAGGCCGGCCTGACCGCCGCCGCCGCCATCGCCCAGCGCGCCCGCGAGGCAGTCACGGCCTAAATCGGCAACCTCGCCGACAACCGCCACAAGATCGAGCAGGCTGTAGAGCTGGCGCGGCGCGCCGGACCAGACCCGTAGGGCGAACCCGCCTGCCGCATGGCATCAATGAGCGACAATCCCCTGAGCGAATTCCGCCCACAGGCTGGCGGTGAGCGCAGCAAAGCCCAACTTCAGCGCACCACGAAACCCGAATGTTGCGGTTCGCTGCGCTCACCGATCACCACAACCTGTGCCCGCCAGCCCATGCTTTACGCCAAGTCATGGGTTCGCGGTGAGCGCAGCGAACCCCAACGGCAACGCGCAGATTGCCCGGCAAGATGGATGTCCAGATCTCGACGCGGCGTTACCGGCATCTGTGTCGAGATCAGGTCTGCGCACGCTTCTGAAAGCCAGGAAATTTCGCGGGCGTGCCGGGCTTCGCACTGATAACGCGAACCCGGGCCAATGGATGTCCAGATCCCGCCCATTGAGATCCCGCCCATCAAGCCGATGATATGTGTCAGCCTTCGCCTCCGGAGTCCAACAGCCTGTCGATAGCCGACTTGTCCGCCAAGAGAACTCTCACGGCCACCTTTCGATCCTTGATGACCATGAATTGCGTGCCTTTCTCCGGTCCCTGCACTTCAATGTCACTGAGGTCACACGGGTGATCGGAAAGAAACTTGGAGATGACTGAGTCTCGATCTGGCCAAGGAATGGCGCCGGTGGCCCGGTCATAGCGACCGAAATTGTATCCAAGGACTCCGGCCGCTAACACGGCAGAGTTGACGTAGCCCAGTGTGCGCCCTCGGTACTGAAATTCTATCATGCCAGGGCTATCCGAACTCTGTGAAACGCCGCCGACCGGAACTACCTGAAATTCTTGATTCAGGATTCTCGAAAGGACGTACAAAAGGCTTCTGGCGGAAGTAGGTGCGCGACTGTGACCTTTGACGCTGCTCATTCTTGCCTCCCATTACTGCGCCACGGATAGACGAGAGAAGCCTAAAGAGCGCCTCGCTCAAGCCCCTCTCCCCGCCAATTGCCAAACACGGTCTTCAACCGCTCTACCGTATGCCGCCACTTAGGTGTGGTTGGCTGGCACACGGTGTTCTGGTTGCCGAAAAGGCCGACTTCGTTGACGGCTTGATTGGCGGGCACGGCGTTGAGCCATTTCACGCGTACGAAGTACTCGGCGCGGTCGGGGTCGTCGGCGGATTGGCGATATTTGTCGGCGTGTGTCAGCACGGACATGGCGGGTTGATCGCCGTTCTCGGTAGGTACGGTGAACTCGGTGACGGGCTGCACGGATTCCAGCACCTGGCCGACGCCTACGTATCCGGTCTTGGGGATCTTGACCCATACGCGGTCGCCGGGGGAGAGCAGCTTGAGGGTTTGGCTGTACCAGCTGCCACCACCGCCGCTGATGTAGCCGTACTTGCGGGCCTCGTCCCAACTGCGTGAGGACGGGTCGCCGAAGGACACGTAGTACTCGCCGTTCCACGGTTCCTTCTCGCCCTTGGTCTTGCCGGACACCGCCACATTGGCCTGGGTCTCAACGGGATCGATCAGCCAGGCGCGGCTGAGCAGTTGCTGGCCGTCGTGCTCGAAGACCTGGATGAACACGACATAGACAGCAATTTTGCCGTGCATGTGTAGGGTGGATTCCGCGCGATGAAGCGTGTGCCGGATCCACCCTATCCGGGAGTCCGCCTTACTCGATTTCAGGCCGGCCGAACCCGACATGCGCCTCGATCCTGCCACAAGGCGAGAGAATGTAGCCGTGTGCCACACAACCTATCGGGCTGGTGTCGCTGGCGACGGTCGGGCTCACCAGCTTGCCTCCCCTGGCGGCGGCAAAGTTTCGACGACATCAAGCAATCGCCGAGCAGCGTCGATCAACGCATGAAGCAGGTTTTGATCATGCTCCAGATGGCCTTCGTATTCGGACAGGTTGCGGCGCTCGTGTGCCTTGGCCAGCACCCGCCATAGTTCCGGTGGAAGGCCGGTGGTGTGGGGCAAGGCCTGGAACACCAGATAGCGGTTGTCCGAGCGATAGCCCAGCCGGCGCAATGCACAAAGTGCCAGCGCGTGGGCCGCGTTGTAGGCCAGGTCGAAGCGGCCGTCGAAGCTCAAGTCTTCCCGCTCCGCATCGGCCAGTCGCGCTCGGGCCGACTCGCGCAAGCCGCGCATCTCCCGAGCCGCGGCCGGCTCGCGCTTGAGCTTGCCGATGCGCGCCAGGTTGTCCAGCTCAGCCGAGGCCATCGCTCGATCCAAGCACAAACAACCGGGGCTGCGCGGCTATGCGCGCTGCGAAGCTATCCGGCTCAGCGCATTTGCGCTGCCATTCCGCGTAGTTCATCAGGTTGGGGCTAATCGTTCGCGCCAGAGCCTCCTCGGCCACAGGCAACGCTGCGTACAGCTCTCCGTATTCGAGGTCATCGGCAATCACCATCAGGTCGATGTCGCTGTCGGCGTGGTCTGTGCGCTTCGCAATCGAGCCGTAGACGAAGGCGGCCTTGATCTTCCCGGATAGCGTTGCCAGCGCTGCCCGCAACGGTTCGACCAGGCCTACCGTCTTGCGTACCAGCCCGACCAGTTCGGCGAAGATTGGCGAATCGGCATTGGCCTGGTAGTGCTTTTGGTTGCCGATGCGCTGCGCCCTAACCAGCCCGGCTGCCTCAAGCCGGGTCAGCAACCGATGCACTGATCCGGTGCCAGAATCGGCCAGACGAATCAGCTCCGCGCTCTGAAACCGGCGCTGCGGTTGACCGAACAACAGAGCCAGCACGCGCTGCTGCACAGGCGTAAACAACACGCTGGCCAAGCCCGCTGGGCCGGCCGGTTGCTTGGCGGTAGATTTCATTCCCATATTGGGAGCGATCATACCCGAAAAAGGAATTCCTCGCGAGACATCGCGAACTACCGATTGGCCGCGCACGCTCTCGCGATGGCTTCCTCGTCGACGTCGTAGGCATCCGTATCGAAATCAGGGTGACGCACGCTTCTGAAAGCCAGGAAACTTCGCGCGCCTGCCGGGCATGGCAGTGCGGGCGCCATTTGCCCGACACAATGGATGTCCAGATCTCGCCACGGGTTGATCACCGTTCTCGGTGGGTACGGTGAACTCGGTGACGGGCTGTACGGACTCCAGCACTTGGCCGACGCCGACGTATCCGGTCTTGGGGATCTTGACCCATACGCGGTCGCCGGGGGATAGCAGCTTGAGGGTTTGGCTGTACCAGCTGCCGCCACCGCCGCTGATGTAGCCGTACTTGCGGGCGTCGTCCCAACTGCGTGAGGACGGGTCGCCGAAGGACACGTAGTACTCGCCGTTCCACGGTTCCTTCTCGCCCTTGGTCTTGCCGGACACGGCCACATTGGCCTGGGTCTCAACGGGATCGATCAGCCAGGCGCGGCTGAGGAGTTGCTGACCGTCGTGCTGGAAGACCTGAAAGAACACGACATTGATGGCGATATCGCGTGCGTTCAAATAGGTGACGATGCGCTCGGTGGATGCATCCAGCTCGGAGGCAACGATGATGAACTGGTGCGACTGGTTGAGCGTTTCCTCGTCCAGTCTTGTGCCAAAGCGCTGATTGAAGGCCTCATCCAGGCTGCCGCCGTTGGAAAAGCGATGATAGATCTGTGCGATCTTCTCGGCTCCCAACTGGTCCACCCACGAGGCATAGTCCAGGGCCTGAGCGATGATCTCGCGCGGGGTGCGATCGCGCTTCAGCTCAATCAGCACCAACGATCCATCCGGCGCGATGGCGAGCAGATCAATGCGGCCGCCAAAGCTGGTGATTTCCTGCCGCCCGATCAGCATCCATTCGCTGGTGAGGATTCGAGAATCGCGCACGATCATGTCTTCCAGCAGCTGCTCGCTGGGCAGCCGACTCGTGATCAGCGGCTTTGGCTCGTGGCCTACGGTCCAGATGGCGTGTTGGATGGGCATGATGGCTCCGGTGTTCAGTTCGTCGGGCAGCGGCCAGCCATACGATGCAACATTTTTGTGCCATGCGGCATGGCTGCCCGAGTTAGGTTCTTTCGCAGGAGGCCGGTGGTTGTGTGGTCAAGTTCGCCGCCAAAAAAATGGGTTGACGTTGAGCGCAGCGAACTCCAAAGTCGAAGCGCCACGGAATCAGAATGTTGCGGTTCGCTGCGCTCACCACAACCTATGCGGGCTAAGCAACCATGCCTCGTTCCGAACCAACCAAACATGGATGCTTCAACCATCGCCGAAAACGGCTTGGCGGCGAACGCAGGATCTACTCGAACTCCGCCTTGCGCCGGTTACTGCCCCCGCCAGAAATAACGCATACTCTTGCACCTTGGTCAAACCCAACTCAACCTGCGTTGGATCCGAGCCTATACCTGTCTTCGGAGCATCGAATACCCATGACGAATCACCTGGTTACGCTTGCCCTAATTACAGTCATCGCAAATTATTCACCCAAGGTAAGTGCAGACTCGCCCGCCTCATTAATCGGCATTGCTATCGACAGACCCATGCAGATCCCTAGATGCGCCAGTTATGAGAAGGAGTCACGAGCTGGATATTATCCCGAGACGGATATTTGTTGGCATCCAAATCTTTCAATAGGCTTTGATGCCGCCGAGCAAGGCGAGTTCAGCATCGTAACCATATTGATGGATTTCAACGCACGCCCGGATTTTGTGAGTAGCGACGTTTCGGCCATACTAATGAAAGGAAAAGTCGTACAAGTTAGCGTTCCAACAAAAGGGGACCTCTCTTGGCATGAATTAGAAAAATTATTAACGGAAAAATTCGGCAAGCCAAGCCAGGTCCTTTTCCGGCCGCTAGGCGAACACAGCTCTCACTATTCAGAGAGAAAGCTCACAGAGGGCGTGGAAGTCGAGCACCTTGCGTTTGGACGAAAGCAATTTGAGCACCGCGGTGTTCTAAAAGCCACCTCCCGAACTCTACGTAACTACTACGAACAGGCTCGTGTCGAACAAAAAAAAGGGCAACTCGAGCTTTAAACGGTCCAGCAGAACGCAACAAACCGGATCGGCGACGCAAAATCCGCCCATCAGACATGAGCAACGGACAATGAAATGAGCGACGACGCACGCGAATTCCGCCAACCGGAACGCCCCAAGCCCGCGCATTTGGCTAGGAGTTGAAATGAGGAATCTAAGCTACACTGAGTATCAAGCAAACATCGAAGAGGACCTCAAGACATGTCTAGACAAAATGCAATG
This sequence comes from Lysobacterales bacterium, assembly GCA_022841325.1. Classification (GTDB taxonomy): domain Bacteria; phylum Pseudomonadota; class Gammaproteobacteria; order Xanthomonadales; family SZUA-5; genus JADKFD01. The sequence goes on from JALHRS010000012.1 coordinate 64,584, forward strand.
TCAGCCGATATTGTTTATTGGATCTGGGTTCTCTCGTAGATATATCGGTGCGCCTGATTGGCACGGTCTCTTGGAGGCAGTTGCGAAGCGGTGCCCGGGCATCAGCATGCCTTACACTTATTTTAGACAACTTACACCGGAGGCACCCGATATAGCTACTGTGTTGGCCGAAAAGTTCCATGATTGGGCATGGGGCAAAGGTGGCGCTGACTACCCGCCGGAACTCTTTGAGGGCGCTGTTGATAAATCAATATACCTCAAGCATCAAATAGCCAAATACGTGCACGAAATAACCCCAAGGAACTTCGGAGCGCCGGAAGGTAGTTATTACGAAGAGCTGCAACAGCTTCGCGGTATCCAGCCACACGCCCTAATTACAACAAATTACGATACCCTTTTGGAATCCGTTTTTTCAGACTACGAAAAAATCGTTGGGCAGGAGGTGCTTTCAGGCGCATCGGTGTCTATTGGTGAAATACTTAAGATTCACGGCTGCATTAGCGATCCCGCCTCAATAGTCACCGTTCGGGCAGACTATGACAATTTCACGCGCCGCTCGAAATACTTAAGTGCCAAATTGCTGACGTACTTCGCAGAACACCCGCTAGTGTTCATCGGATACAGTGCGACTGATCAAAATGTTAGAGACGTTCTTGCTGATCTCGACCTTATTCTAAGCCCTTCCGGCAGGACCATAGACAACGTGTATCTGGTTAGATGGCACCCTGATCCCTCGGGGGCCGGCATAGAGCTAGTTTACGACGAACTAATTTCGGTTGGAATAGACAGGCACGTTCGCGTCAAGTGTATTGTGGCGAGCGATTTTTCGTGGATTTACTCCGCGCTCTCACACCGATCACCCATGCGCGGCATAAATATCAAGGCGCTCCGAGCCTTTTCCGCGCGCCTTTCGAGCCTTGTGCGGACGGATCTAACGTCGCCAACTCGAAGCGTTAATTTTGAAAATATCGTTCGGTACACAGATAGTGAGTCCCTGCCTCTGCTACTTGGCATAGGTCAAATCGACGATCCTTCGAAAGTTAATTTGCAGTATCCCTATACAACAACCGATGTTGCAAGCAAACTTGGACACAAGACATGGCATCTGGCTGTGCAGTTAATCTGCAAGATTAAAGCGGAAAAAGGAGTAGACGTGCGCAGCGGGGACAATAAATATCACATAAAGGTGCGCTCGGGGAAAAGTTTTGTGAATAAGTACTCTGAACAACTGGTGGAATTGCTCCGGCAGGTTCATTCAGGCAAGGAATATGTCCTAGACCTAGATTCGTAACTTTTCTGGATTCTCGAGTTCGCATGCGGCAGGAAAATCTGGATAGTTTCGGAATCGCGTGCCGGAATCGGGATGCGCATATTTCTCTGACGAACCCGGCTCGGAAAGCGCCCGCTGTATTTTGCGCAATTTTGATTCGTGGATGCCCGATTCCGCAAAGCAGGTTCGCTGCGGCGGCGCGGGAGGCTACGCATTCTGCCCGCAGCGAGTCCGCAAGTGCATCCATTATTCCAGTTGAGCTTCGTTCTGGCCAAAACTATTCGTTATCACGCAGTACGTGGAGTCCGTGCGGCCAGATCGAGGCGCCGATGGAGGAACGACGCCATGGTGAGCAGGTCCAGAGCGTCCTGCTCGGTCATGTTCCATGAAACTCTCGGAGCGTGAGCCGTTGTGTTTCGGAATGTGCCGAACAAGCCTTTCATCAGATTGAGAAGGCCCTTCTGTTCGGATTGCTCGGATTCGGTCTGAAGGCTGTTGAACGCCAGGAATGGCATCCCAGTCTTCCCCAACGTCAACGCTTGGTCAGCCAGTTCAGCACCATCTCCGGGTAGGCCAGTCTTCGATCGAATCTTGTCTGACACGCTCTTTGTTGCTTCGAGGACGGCGTGAAAGTAGTTGTCTTGAAGCAGTTCAGCGCGACAAAAGCGAAGTACATCCGAATGAACTCTTCGCTTGATCAGCTCCGACTTCAGCCGGCCAGCGCGGGCTTCCGCTTCGGTAAGCGTTCTCGCAGCCTCGCGTCGCCTGAGCTGCCCATCATTTCCGAGCTCCACGCCGACAAACACCATGACTTGATTCAGCTGGAGCCGCCGCGACTCGAAGATTTCAGCTCGTCCCACGTAACGAACAGGCTTCATTGCTTCGGCAATAAATTGGAGCACCTTGTTGCTGCAGCCATCGCGCTGCTGTTGCTCTGTTAGTGCAGCAAGCAGCCTTTTCCATTTCGTCATTCCTGACGCCGGATCAGGGATGTTCAACTGCCGCAGAAAGATCCCAATTTCCGATCCTGATAGGCCTGCGTCCGTGTCGGCCACGACGCGGCAAATACTCTCAAGTTCTGCAGGAGGAAGTTGAGGATGACTGGCCATGGATCACTCTTGGGTGGTGAGTTCCGCTACAAGTGCGGAGAGGAGGTTCGCCGCCGCGGCGCGGTTGGCGGCGAGCTGCGTTTCCAGCTTGTCCACCAATGCCATCAGTTGATCGACTTTGACCACGATTCGGCGTTGTTCGGCCAGGGGTGGGACAGGGATCGGATACGACTTCACCGTCGATACGTTCACCCGTGGTGCAGCACCGCCGGTCGTCTGCATCCGTGCAATCTCGGTAATGAGCGGGGCATTTAGCACCAACTCCAAATAAGCAGACGACAGCCAGTTGCCGACTCGAATTAGCATCATGCGTTGACCGAGGCACAGTTCAGTTGTCGCTGGGACCCGACAGGCAATGCCTAAGATCCCACCTTCCCGGCTGTAAAGAATATCGTTCTCTTGTGGTCGAAGTCGTTGGACCCGTTCTTCAAAAGTCTGTTCGCTGACGAACTTCGTCCCAGTTAGGTCAAGGAAGCCGGGCTTGAACTGACTAGTTCGCACGCAAATTTTTCCGCTGTCGGTCCATTTTGGGGTCGAATGGGGACAATCTACGATCTCCGCCGCGACTTCTCTTAGAGGTGAAAGGGCCCAGCTGCTTGGAATTTTCTCGACTCCTTGATCTCGGTTTCCATCTGCATCTGACTCCGCGATCAACCCCTCCGCCAGTTCATCGTTGGGGTCTTGCGGGACGAGTTTGCCTTGGACTGCGAGGGTTAGGATGGATTTGCGGAGGTCGGCGGGGGTGATGTCGTAGGATGGGTGGAAAATGAAGTCTAGGTTGGCTGGGGTGGGTGCGTCGGCGAAGCGGGACAGTGACGCGCGGGCGAGCGCGGTGTGCCGGGCCTGTCGTTCCTGCTGCTGCGTCTCCAGCTGATCACACAAGGCCATCAGCTCGTCCACCTTTGCCACGATTCGCTTTTGCTCGGCGAGGGGTGGGAGGGGGAATGGGGATCTCGCGAAGTAGTCGCTGGGAACGCGCTTCTGCCCAGCCGAGCCGGTCATCCTCGGAATGCCGCGCGTGATGAACCCTCGGGTCTTTAGATAGATCAAGACGAACTCAGGTAGAACGTCGTCGCCGGACTTGCGGAAGACATGCAACTCGGTGGTTCCTGCCCCGAAACCGCCGGTTAAGCCATTCATTACGGCAGACTTCCCATTCTCGAAGCACGGCGTGATCTTCGCCATGACCACGTCTCCGTTTCGGAAATGGGTATATCCCTTTTTGACTTCGCCCCAGGGGCGCTCTTCGTGCCGAGCGCTCTGGCCATAATCGGCCGGAATGAGCGTCATTGGCGTAAATGAACTCCTGGCACTGTCTGGTGCATCGTTGCGTGGCTTTGTGTCTCCAAGTCGGTCCAGTGTTGTCCACGTCCAGCAACTTGGAATCTGGAAAGGCGGTTCAACCTCATGCGCTGAGACCTCGGGGACGCCATCGAGTTGTTCTGAGACTTTCAGCCATGTTGGATCCTCTGCGTCAAACATTTGCTGTTCGCTGAGCTTGCCCTGCACGGCCAACTCCAGCACCAACTCACGCATCTTCGCCACCGCCCCCGGCGCATCGGCGAACAGATCGAATTTTTCAAAGAAGCTGTCGAGCGTCATAAGCTAGCAGACAATTCCCATGGTGCTTGCGGCACAGCCCTGACAGAGGTCGCGGTCAAACAGATGACCGGCGTTGTTGAGTTCACCGCAGTGCGTGCAGGTGCCAAAGAAGCGAGCTTGCTTCAGCGCCGCGGCGCGGGCCCGCGCCAGCCGAGCAGCATCCGGCTGGGTGCGCCAACTTCGATAGTTCTTCCAAGTGATCTCGGGCGTGTGCGGACCCTCCCAGGTCACGACGCCCACCTGGAACTGCCAGCGGCCGGCGTTCTCCACGCATCGAAAGTAGTCATCTAGTTGGTCTGACATAGCGCGTCGTAGAGTTCCTGCTTCAGCTTGGCCCGCGTCTCGGCGATCTGCGCGAGCAGCTTTTCGTACTCGGGCAGCAGATGGTCGACGTCGCCGGGGCCTTCATCCGCGCTGTGCGGGTTTTTGAGATCGAGGTTGAAGTTGCCGGCCTTGATGGTGTCGATGGACACGCGCCAAGCCTGCTCATTTTCCACGCGCGATTTGAAGCCGTCGGCTTCATCGCCCCACCAGGCGCGCTCCGCCTCGAATTCTTCGATGCGGATCGGTTTGCCCTTGTTGTAGCTCTTGGCGCCGGGCGGGTACGGGTGCTCGTAGTACCAGACGTGGGTGGTCGGCGCGCCCTTGGTGAAGAACAGCAGATTGGTGCGGATGCCGGTGTACGGATTGAACACGCCGTTGGGCAAGCGAACGATGGTGTGCAGGTTGCAGTCGGTGAGCAGTGCTTCCTTGATGCGCGTCTTCACGCCTTCGCCGAAGAGCGTGCCATCGGGCAACACCAGGCCGGCGCGGCCACCGGGCTTGAGGATTTTCATCAGCAACACGAGAAACAGATCGGCGGTCTCGCGGGTGCGGAACTCGGCCGGGTAGTTGGACTCGATGCCGTCTTCTTCCATGCCGCCGAAGGGCGGATTGGTCACGATCACGTCGACGCGCTCTTTGGGGCTCCAGTCGCGCAGCGGGCGCGCCAGGGTGTTGTCGTGGCGCACATTGGAGGGTACGTCGATGCCGTGCAGCAACAGATTGGTCATGCACAGCACGTGCGGCAGATGCTTCTTCTCGATGCCGCTGAAACAATCCTGGATGAGCTTCTCATCCTCTTCGGTCTTGGCTTGTTTGCGCAGATGTTCGATGGCACAGACCAGAAAGCCGCCGGTACCGCAGGCGGGATCAAGCAGGGTTTCGCCCAGGCGCGGATTGACCTGTTCGACAATGAACTGGGTGACGGCGCGCGGGGTGTAGAACTCGCCGGCATTGCCGGCCGACTGCAGATCCTTGAGCAGCTTTTCGTAGATGTCGCCGAACATGTGGCGGTCATCAGACACGTTGAAGTCGATGCCGTTGATCTTGTTGATCACCTGGCGCATCAAGGTGCCGTTCTTCATGTAGTTGTTGGCGTCTTCAAAGGCCATGCGGATCAAGCCGGAGATCTTGTCGCCGCCGCCGGTGAGCGCCTTGAGTCTGGGCAGCAAGGTGTTGTTGACGAAATCAAGCAGCGCGTCACCGGTGATGCCCTCTTCATCGGTGGCCCAGGTAGACCAGCGCAGGTAGCGCGGCAGCGGTGAGCGGTAGTCGTCTTTCAGCAGCTCCATTTCCTGTTCGCGATCATCGAAGATCTTCAGGAAGAACATCCAGCCGAGCTGCTCCAGGCGCTGCGCGTCGCCGTAGGTGCCCGCGTCTTTGCGCATGATGTCCTGGATGGATTTGACGATATTGGAAACGTTGGGCATGTATCAGGCGGCCTTTGCGTAAAGCTGTTTTTCGAGTTCTTGAATAGCGGCTTGGTAGTTCTGCTTGCCACCGAAGAGTTTGACGATCTCGACCGGTGTGCCGATGGTGGTGAAGGGGTCTACCTTCAGGATGTCCATCGATTCGACGCTGCGCAGACCGGCGTCGGCGTACTTGTCGAGCAGCGCTTCGAGCACCGCACGCGTCTGATCACCGTAGCGCGCAAACACATTGCGCTTGCGCACCTCGGCCGCACGCTCGCGGCGCGACAGCGGCGGCTGATCGAAAGCGATATGGCAGATCAGGTCAAAGGCATCGAAATCACGCCCGACCCGCTCGGCCAGTTCGTCAATGAACACGCCGTGCTGGCTCAGCTCTTCGACAATAGCCTGCTTGCGAGTGGCATCGTTCCAGGCATTGAGGAAAGCGCTGAGCGAAGTGTAGTTCTTGCGCACCGCCGTGCGCGTGTAGTCCTTCAGCGATTCGGTGATCAGCTTGCCGTTGGCATCGAGGTACTGGACACGCTCGCTGACGACCTTCACTTCCACGTCGTCGACGACATATCGGGCCATGGGTTGGCGTACTTCGGGTGCTTGACCGTCGTCGGGCAGGTCCGGGTAGTCGCCATTCGGGGGCGGATCGTCAGGTGACGGCTCGTCGGGCGGCACCGGTGGCTGGTCGGGTTTGGGCTCGTAGATCTGAACCGGATCGCCATCGAAATCGGGATCGGCAAACAGGGCGGTGGCCCGCTTGAAGTCCATGATGGTGAAGAAGAACTTGTTGTAGTCCTCGTTGATGCGAGTACCGCGGCCGATGATCTGCTTGAACTCGGTCATCGACTGGATGCGCTTGTCGAGCACGATCAGTCGGCAGGTTTGGGCGTCGACGCCGGTGGACATCAGTTGCGAGGTGGTCGCGATGACGGGAAAGGTGGATTCAGGATCGATGAAGTTGTCGAGCTGGGCCTTGCCCTCGTCGTTGTCACCGGTGATACGCATCACGTAGCGGCTATTGGCGGCGGCCAGATCGGCGTTGGCGTTGACCAGGGCCTGGCGCATGCGCTCGGCGTGATCGATGTTCTCGCAGAAGACGATGGTCTTGGCGAAGCGATCAGTCGCTTTGAGGAACTGGGTGATCTTGGCGGCGACGAGTTCGGTGCGCTTCTCCAGGATCAGATTGCGATCGAAATCGGTCTCGTTGTATTCACGGTCGTCGATGAGTTGGCCGTATTTGTCGGTCTTGCCTTTCTCGGGGCGCCAGCCGTCCAGATCCCTGTCGATACCGATGCGCACCACCTTGTATGGCGCCAGAAAGCCGTCTTCGATGCCCTGCTTGAGCGAGTAGGTGTAGATGGGGTCGCCGAAGTACTCGATGTTAGAAACGTCTTTGGTTTCCTTGGGCGTGGCGGTCATGCCGATCTGCGTGGCCGTCGAGAAGTACTCCAGCACGCGGCGCCAATTGGCGTCATCCGCCGCGCTGCCGCGGTGGCACTCGTCGATGATCACCAGATCGAAGAAATCCGGCGAGAACTGTTTGTAGATGTTCTGATCGTCTTCCGTGCCGGTGACCGCTTGATACAAGGCCAGATAGATCTCGAAGGCCTTGTCCACCGTGCGGTTGGTGATCTTGGTCATCGCCTGACCAAAGGGCTTGAAGTCGTTGGTCTTGGTTTGATCGGCCAGGATGTTGCGATCAACTAGGAACAGGATGCGTTTCTTGGCGCCCGACTTCCACAGCCGCCAGATGATCTGGAAGGCGGTGTAAGTCTTGCCAGTGCCCGTGGCCATCACCAGCAGCAGGCGATTCTCGCCCCGGGCAATAGCCTCGATGGTGCGGTTGATGGCAATCAGCTGGTAGTAGCGCGGAGACTTGCGGGAACCGTCGTCGTAGTAGTCCTGTGTGGCGACGGCTTGCTGCGCCGGTGTATAGCCCTTGGACTTGCTGTAACGCGCCCAGAGCTCGTCGGGCGTCGGGAACTGATCCAGCGGAATCTCACGTTCAACAGCGCCTGACGCGCCGGTGCGATCGTGCTCAAGAAAGGCGTCGCCGTTCGAGCTGTAGGCAAAGGGCAGATCGAGAATCTCGGCGTATTCCAGCGCCTGCTGCATGCCCGCGCCAACGGCGTAGGTGTTGTCTTTCGCCTCAACGACGGCGATCGGCATATTGGGCTTGAGGAACAGGATGTAATCAGCCTTCTTGGCCTCACCACGCCTCACCGTCTTCCCGCGAACAATGACCCGACCCTTGGTGAAGTAGAACTCCTCCCGAACCTGCGTCATCACGTCCCACTTGCCACCGTCGGCACCGACGATGGCCGGCGTGATGAACTTCGTGCGGATATCGGTTTCGGTCAGCTGTTTCTTGTTCATGCGATGGGATTCGCTGCCGAGAGCTGGCTAGCTGATTCTGCGTGATCGCGTTGAGTTTGAGGGCGACTACGATGGACGCCATGCGGGTGAAGCTTGCCCCAATAACGCCACCAGTTGCGTCGTTGTTGGTTGAGATTCATCGTCTTTGCGCTTTTTTTCCCGCCATCGGGGCTCGACAGCTAGAGGCATGCTGACATGCCGCCAACTGGCCAATAGGCATGAGGAGCGTCTGGCGCGCCGTCTATCTCAGTGCAAACCAATCTTTCACACTTCAGCCCGCCCAGGTTGGGGAAATCGCTGCGTACGCCAACCTCGTCGAATCCGAGTCGCCTGGTTGTTGGGCTTCGCTGCGCTCAGCGCCAACCTATGGGTCGGGTTGGCCCTGGATTTCGCTGGTGACACCGACATCCGCGCCGACGGTGGCGCGGATGTCCTTGGGTATGGCGCGCCTCAATCCTTCCACTCGATGTGCACTTCCCAGGTACAGTAGGTGAAGGGGTGCACCCCGAGTTCGATGGACTTGCGATCGGCCGAGACGTAGTAGGAACGTCCGGGATCGGGGCAATCATTGCCGCCCTCGGGGTTGGTGTACTGCAGCTGGTACCACTTCACCTTCTTGCCGAAGCGTGCGATCACGGAATCGTCTGATGCCGTCAGGTTGATCTGCTTGTAGCCATCAATCACCTTGGCCGCGTTGGGTTTGGTCACCTGGATCACCGCCCAGCGATCGGCGGCCGCGGCATCGCGCCCGAAAAGCAACATCAACGCGGCTGCGGCCGCCACCATCTGCACCTGTTTCATCACAACCTCCTTATTGGCATTGCCTTGATCGAGATGAACTCGCCTGGCCTGGGCGGCCGCCGCGTACAGGCGCCGGCTGCTGGAGGGCGGTCTGGCCCCTGAGTGCGGCACGGCAGTGCCAAGATTGGCGGGTTCGACAGGCAAGGAGATCGGCGGGCTGGAAATGTCTCAGCCCGCCGGGGCGGGCTTTGGGCACCCCAACATCGCCGTCTCGGCATTTCCGGCGTTGGGCTTCGCTGCGCTCAGCGCCAACCTATGGCTTGGCTTTGTTGGGGCGCTCGGCGGTGCTGATGGCGGATTCACCTGCGGTGGATCCGCCCTACTTGGGCTTTGGCCGATTGTGGCGATGCCGCGAGTACCTCGCGAATGACTCTACGGTCCGGCAAGGACCAGGCTCAGCCGAACTCGCCGAAGTCGTACTCCAGCTGCGGCGCAGGGGTGCCGATGAAGCTGCCCATGCCGAAGTCGACGCCGAGTGCGAACAGTCGTGCCAGGGTCTGGGCGTCGGGGATGAAGTGGGCGACGACTTCGGCGCCGCAATCGCGGGCCACTCCGAGGATGCTGGGCATCTGACCGCTGGACTTCAGGGATACCGCGTCGACGGCAATCAGCTCGGGTGTGAGTTCCTGCAGGATGTCGCTGCTCTTGCCGTCAGTGGCAACCCGCCCCAGGCAGAAGCCGACCTGCATGTCGCGCAAGGCCTGGCGGGCGCTATGGGCACGTTGACCCAGCATCAGGGCCTCGCTCTGGTCGATGCTGAGCACCAGGCCGGAATCGGTGAACTCCCGGGTCTGCAGTTCGTGCTCCAGGGCCGACATGAAGGTCGGGTCGACCAGGCTGCCGGCATTGATCGCCACCACGATGCGCAAGCCCTTGATGCGCCTGCGCATGCTGCGGTCCTGATCCAGGGCACAACGGATGGCGTAGAGATCCAGCGCCAGACTGCGCTGACCCTGCCGGGCCAGCGAACTCCACTGGCGCCGGGTGATGATCCGCTCGCCGCCGAGCTCAACCTTGAGGCCCAGGTGCAGATGGTACTGCGGCCTGGCGGTGCCGTGCAGCGGAACAATGGGCTGGAACAGGGCACTGCAGCTGACCGGCGACGGTTCCAGCGCCAGCGATTTCTGGATGGCCAGCGACAGATCGGGCGGCAGATCGCTCTGTGCCTCTGCCAGCGCCAGCTTGACCCGCTTGCCGCCAGCGTGGCGGGTCACGGCCAGCGTGCGTTCGGCCAGATCGATCAGGGTCTCGGCGGGTGGCAACGATTCCGGCGGCAGTGGTAGCACGCTGGCACTGACGCCACCGCCACCCACGGCTTCGATTTCCCTGGAGATGAACTTCCTGATCAGTTCTGCCCGCTCCAGCAGACCGGCTTCGGGAGCCCGCTCCACCAGGAACAGATAGGCCGCGCCCTGCCAGGTAGAGATGCATTCGTCTTCGGCCAGATCCGCCTGCAACTTGTTGGCGATCCGGTACTGCAACTCACGCTCGGCCGCCGCATGGGTACCCGCAGCGCACAGGCGCCCGGCGTCGGCGGCCACCAGCAGCAAGGCCAGATTGCAGGGCCGGTCCTCACCCAGGCGACGCAGCGTGCCGATCAGTTCGCCGGTGTGGATCAACCGTGATTCGCGCCGGGTAGTGCGCTTGCTGAATTGCTGTCTCAGGGCGCGGGCGCGCCGCGCCCGGGTGACCACGGCCGTGACCAGGTGGCGCGGCCGCACCGGCTTCAACAGGTAGTCGTCGCCGCCCGCCCGAAGGGCTTCGTAGCGGCGGCCTTCATCCTGTTCGCCGGTCAGGAAGACGATGGGCAACATGGCCAGGTCGGGGTTGTCCCGGATCAGGGTGGTCAGCTGCATGCCGTCGATTTCCGGCATGTGCAGATCCACCAGGATCAGATCGGGCGCAAAACTGATCACATCCTCCAGTGCCTTGCGCGAATTGCTGGCCACGCGCACGTCGATGCCCTGCTTGCGCAGTATCGCTTCGCAATACATCGCCTGCGAGCGGTCGTCTTCGACCACGAGGATGCGCAAATGCTCTTGCCGATCGCGCACATCCACCAGCTCGAACACGCGGGCGCTGAGCTGCTCCAGGTCCTCACCTTCGAGGGACGCATCGGCGCCTCCGGACAGCGCGGCCGAGCGCGCGGCCAGATCGCGATTGCGATTGATGAAGATGATGGTGGCGCCGAGGGCCTCGGCGCTGCGCACGCGCTCGAGCTTGTCGGCGACGGCGCCCAGATCGCCCAGAAAATCCTGATCAATGACCACGGCGGCCAGGCCGATCGGATCGATGCGCGCCAGTAACTTGTCGGCCGCCAGATGGTGTTCGGGACGATATTCCTTGGTGGTGAGGCGCTCCAGCAGGGCGGCTGTCATCCGCGTTCGCGGCGCCAGCACCAGAATGCGCTTGCGCGGATCCACCGCGGTGGTTGCAGCGCGCTCGGCCCGCAACAGCGACAGCGTGGCCTCCTCCAGTTGCGCCAGTCGATGCCACTGGTTGGGATTGGGCGCCGCCAGATCGGCCTCGACCAGAAAGCCAAGATACAGGGCCAGATCACCCAGAGCCCGGGCCAGGGCTTCGCGCCCGCTGTCTCCGGCCAGATGCACGCCACTGAGCAGGCTGTTCTGGACTTCAGCCACCGCGGCCCTGGACCAGGACCCCTTGCGCACGGCCTGCCAGCGCGACAGCACCGAGACGATCTCACGGGGCAAGGGACTGGTCAGCGGAGCGGGACGGGTTTCGAGCATGGTAGCGGTCGCGGTCGCCGGATCGTGCAGGTCTCGAAGTGTTGCCGCTTGTCTACCGTCACGGCAAGCGTCAGCGGCGGCACGAAGGACACATTCCAGCCGGGACACATTCGGCATAGACCGCCACAGGCGTCAACATCACCCTGGAAATTCCTTTTTTTTTCAGACACATGGAGTCCGATGTCGCCTGCGCTCCGGCAACGGCACGGTTCCAGGCAAGCCCGGATTCAGCTGTGATCTTTTGTCCATTACAAGCAGCTGGTGTTGGGTCGACACTGCACACGGGCCATGCCCCCCGGAGTCATTGCGACCCCGGACCTGATCCGGGAAAACAATCCAGGGGCGTGCGGCGATACCCTGGATTGCTTCGTCACTGCGCTCCTCGCAATGACGCATCAAGAACTTACGCTATGGGTTCACGGAAGACACCTGTATCGGCCACGAAACTGCCCATGGGCCCTGATCCCCAAGCTGGCCTGCAGGAGCGACCTCGCGTCGCGACCGGCCGATCGCACGCCCGCGGCAGTGGTCGCGCCGCAAGGGCGCTCCTTTCGCCGCCGCATTGCCGGGCCTGAAAATCAGCAGCGGCTGCGCAGGCGCGCGGCCCTCCACAGAGCCGCTCCGTGCCTGCCACGGTTCATGATCGTGCGCAGCGTCGGGCCGAAACCGGTCGCTTGCAAAGAATCCAACCAGGCAAGCTACTATGGGGCATGCATGGAGATTCCCATTTTCTGGAAAGTCTGGCGGTGGTGCTGTGTGTGGCCGCTGCGACCACGGTGCTGTGTCAGCGCGTGCGCCTGCCGGTCGTGTTCGGTTATCTGCTGGCCGGCGTGATGATCGGCCCGCATGCGCCGCCGCTGCTGGTGGCAGATCCCGGGGTCATCGTGACGCTGTCGGAACTGGGCGTGATCCTGCTGATGTTCTACATCGGCATGGAGCTGTCGCTGCGCAAACTGGGGGAGGTCGGCCCGCGCGGTTTTGCCGTGGTTCTGGTGGAAATGGGCCTGATGCTGTTCCTGGGTTATCTGGCCGGGCGGCTGGCTGGATTCACACCCATAGAGTGCGCCTTTCTGGCGGCGATGCTGTCGATCTCGTCGACCACCATCATCGCCCGCACCTTCGAGGAGCACAGGGTCAGCACTCGCTTGCGCGAACAGGTGTTCGGCGCGCTGGTCATGGAAGACATCGTCGCCATTCTGCTGATCGCCCTGCTGACCACGCTGGCGACCACCCGCAGCTTCGATTTCGCCGGGCTGGCCGCGGCCGCCGGGCGCCTCGGCATCTTCCTGTCGGTCCTGATGCTGGTCGGACTGGTCACGGTGCCGCGCCTGATCCGCTTCGTGGTCTCGCTGCGACGCCCGGAAACCACACTGGTGACCTCGGTCGGCGTCTGTTTTGCCGCGGCGCTGGCGGCGCAACGCTATGAGTATTCGGTGGCTCTGGGCGCCTTTCTGGCCGGCTGTCTGGTGGCCGAGTCCGGCGAAGGCAAGCGTATTGCCGCGCAGATCCGACCGCTGCGCGACATGTTCACCGCGGTGTTCTTCGTGTCGGTCGGGCTGTCCATCGATCCGGCACAGATCGTCGCCCAAGCCGGATGGATAGCGCTATTCGCGGCGCTGGTGGTCTTCGGCAAGTTCCTCGGCGTGGCGGTGGGCTTCTTCGCCACCGGCAGCGCGGTACGCTTCTCGGCACAGGCCGGCCTGGCGATGGGTCAAATCGGCGAGTTCTCCTTCATCATCGCCGGTTTGGGAGTCACCCTGGGGGCGGTGGACTCCTCGCTCTACCCGATCGCCGTGGGCGTCTCCTGTGTCACCACGCTGATGACGCCGATTGCGGTGAAGTATTCGGGCCAGTTCGGAGAGTGGATAGACGGCCGCCTGCCACGTGCGTTGCAGACCTTCGTGTCGCTTTACGGCAGCTGGATTGAACAGCTGGGCGATGCCCGCAAACGGGGCACGCTGGGCACCCGGGTGGGCCGCCTGATCCGGCTGATCGTGCTCGATGCCGCCTTGCTGGTCGCGGTACTGATTGCCGCCAGTGTCAGCGGCGATGAGGTCGCGGCCTTCCTGCAGCGCAAGGTTCCGGCCATAGCCGATTTCACCCGCTGGGTGGTTGCCGCCGGTTTTCTGGTTCTCGCGGTGCCGATGGTGCTCGGCCTGTTCCGGCTGATCCGCGCGCTGGGACGCGCGCTGGCGCTGGCAGCCCTGCCTGCAGCCGCCGAAGGCCATGTCGATTTTGCCAATGCGCCACGGCGGGCCTTCGTCGTCGCCCTGCAACTGGGATTGATGATCCTTGTCGCCCTGCCCTGCCTGGCTCTGGTTCAACCTTTCTTGCCCGGGCTGAAAGGCACGGTGCCCTTGCTGCTGCTGTTCCTGGTGGCCGGCTACGCCTTCTGGCGCAGCGCCACGCAATTGCAGGGACATGTACGCGCCGGCGCTCAGGCGCTGGTGGCGGCCGTCGGGGTGCCGGGTGCCACGGCTGACGAACAGGCCGAAGCACTGGACCAGATGGAACAGGTGCTGCCTGGACTCGGCGATCTGGCACCGTTTGCGCTGGACGATGGCAATCCCTGGATCGGCCACTCGCTGGCGGAGATCAATCTGCGCGCCGTGACTGCGGCAACGGTGCTGGCGATCCGTCGCGGCGAGGATGCTGTGCTGACACCCGATGGCAGCCAGCGACTGAATCTTGGCGATGTGCTGATATTGACCGGCACCCACGACGCCATCGATTCAGCACGCCGGCTGCTGCGGGATGGCGGGAAGGCCTGAGGGGTGCGAGCGCGAGCGCGGTAGTGCCGTCACGTAGGCCGCGATGCGGCCAACGTGACCTACGTTCTGACGTGCGCCCGCCTCAGGCGTAATAGCGGCGCGGCGGGTCGAACAGTGCGGCGTCCAGTATCGACCAGAGATGGATGATCCAGCCCAGGAAGATCAACCACAGCACTGCGGCCAGCACGAACTGCACGAGGGCAATCAGAAAACGTCCCTGCAACAGTTGTCCCAGCCCTGGAACAAAGAAACTGGCCAGCGCGGCAATCACATTACCGGCAGATCCTTGACCGTTGCTCATCGACTTCCTCCATTTTCCCTATCAGGCGAGATCGGCCTTCAAGAAGGGTGTCGCAAGTTTCGGGCCAGTTGCAGGGTCGAATTGACGAGATGCGGCTGGTAGATTCTCTCTGCAGATTGGCAAAATCGACCATATTCTGACCCTTCAGACCACAAGGTCGAGGCCCCGCGGCGCCGCTCTTGCCTGGCCCGAAGGTCAAGAGCAGCCGTGCAGGCGCGCGTCCCTCCTCAGAGCCGCTCCGAGCCCGCCACTAAGCCATACTTCGGGCCAATCGACATCGATCGGAAAGCATGTCCAGTCTCTTTCATCCACCCATGTCCAGCGCGCGGGTCGCAGACCCATGATCAAGGTCGTGCTGGCAGAGGACCAGACCCTGGTGCGCGGCGCCATTGCCGCGCTGTTGCGGCTGGAGGGTGATATCGAGATCGTCGGCGAGGCCGGCGATGGCCGCGAGGCGCTGTCGCAACTGATTGATCTGCAACCCGAAGTGCTGGTGGCAGACATCGAGATGCCACATCTGACCGGGCTCGATCTGGCGCAGCAGATACGTGACAAGGAACTGCCGATCAAGGTCGTGATCCTGACCACCTTTGCCCGCCCCGGCTATCTGCGTCGGGCCCTGGACGCGGGCGTGCGCGGCTATCTGCTGAAGGACGCACCGGCGTCCAGGCTGGCCGATGCCATCCGCAGCGTGCATCGCGGCGGCCGCGCGGTGGATCCGGAACTGGCCCTGCAGGCCTGGAACGACGATGACCCGCTGACCGATCGCGAGCGCCTGGTGTTGCGCCTGGCCGGCGAAGGCACCAGTGCCAGCGATATCGCCCAGCAACTGCATCTTTCACACGGCACGGTGCGCAACTATCTGTCGGAGGCCATCGGCAAGCTCGGCGTCAGCAATCGCATCGAGGCCTACCGGCTGGCCCGACAGAAGGGTTGGCTATGATTCCAGGATCTGCTTCAAGCGATCCTCATCCAGCGTGTTGCAGAGTTCGTCCAGATCGCTGTGCCGCCGCCGCACCAGATCGGTCACGGCCTTGTGGAAGCGCATGTACTGACCCTCGACAGCGGCGGTCGGCCGGATATTCATGCGGTTTCTGTAGGCCTGTCCCAGCGCATGCAGGAAACGCTCAGCCGGTGAACTGCGGCCCTGATAAGCCACCGCGATCAGCGCGCGCAGATCGGTCAGCTCCAGACTGAAGCGATCCAGCGCCTCACCGATGCGCTCGGCATCGCGCCCGACGGCGGCAAGACGTTCGCCATCCAGATCGCCCACCAGACCCGACTGATGCAGTTTGTCCGGCAGCGGATACAGGGCCGCTCGGAGCGTGGCGACGCTGGCCAGCAGGCTCTTCAGCTCATCGGCCAGCGAAGCACCGACCGCACCGGCCGCGCCGCTGCCGTAGGCCGACAGGGCGGCTTCAACGTCTTCAGTCAGATGCCAGGCGGCACTGTCATTGCGCCCCAGGGCCTGGAAAACCGTGTCGCGCTGTTCGGGAGTGAAGGTAAACGCCATGACGCACCTCAATCAACATGGATACGGAAGGCTTCGGCCAGGGTAATGGTACCGTTGCGGGCCAGACTCAGGGCGTGCTGGCTGATGGTGGTCATACCCTGATCCAGGGCGTGACGATGAATGGCATCGGCATCCGCATGCGGCTCGATCAGGCGCCGCAAGCCAGCGTCGACGGTCATCAGCTCGTAGACCGCCACACGCCCGGATATGCCGGTACCCTCGCATTGCGAACAGCCCTGGCCGCGATAGAAACTTTCGTCTGCCTGCGCGCCCAGCACTTCAGCCATATGCGGATCATGACTGTCGGCTACCAGGCAGTGCGGGCAATTGCGCCGCGCCAGGCGCTGGGCCAGCACGCACAGCAGCGTTGATCTCAGCAGGAAGGCCTCCACGCCCAGATCGAGCAATCGGGTGACGGCGGTGGCGGCGCTGTTGGTGTGCAGTGTCGACAGCAGCAGATGTCCGGTCAGGGCCGCCTCGGTGGCGATGGTGGCGGTCTCGGCATCGCGAATTTCGCCGACCATGACCACGTCCGGGTCGTGTCTGAGAATGTTGCGCAGGCAGCGGGCGAAGGTGAAACCGATGTTCTGGTTCACCTGAATCTGCATGATGCCGGCGATGTGGTATTCGACCGGATTCTCCACGGTGACGATATTGATCGATTCGCTGCGCACATGGTTGATGGCCGCGTACAAGGTGGTGCTCTTGCCCGAACCGGTAGGGCCGGTGACCAGCACCATGCCGTGGCTGCGCGCCAGCACATCCTGCAGGCGCACGGTGTCGTCCGGCGACAGCCCGAGCGAGTCCAGATCACGCAGGGATTGCGCGGTATCCAGCAAGCGAATGACCACGCTCTCGCCATCGACCGTGGGCAGAATCGAGATCCGCAGATCGATCACCCGCTCGTTGAAGGCCAGACTGGCACGCCCGTCCTGCGGCAATCGCCGTTCAGCGATGTTCATGCCGCCCAGCACCTTGATGCGACTGACCACTGCCGGCAGCAGGGCCCGATCCATGGTGCGAACCACATGCAGCAGCCCATCGATCCGGTAGAGCAGTTCGACCTGTTCCTTGCCGGGGCGCACGTGGATGTCCGAGGCCCTTTTTCGCGCCGCAGCTTCCATCAGGTCATGCACCAGACGCACCACCGGTTGTTCGCTGGACAGCCGCTCCATCTCGCGGGTGGCGTCAGCACCTTCATGATCCCGCCCTGCCAGGATGCCCAGGGCCTGCATCAGTTCGCGATCTTCCAGTCGGTCATAGTGACGGCCGATGGCCGCTTCCACCTGACCGGGCGTACACAGCAGCAACAACACGCGCTGACCGGTGACAAACTCGAGCTGGTTGTTCAGCCCCGCTCGGGCCGGATCCGCCACCGCCAGTGCCAGCACGCCGTTGCGTAGCAGCAGCGGCAGCACCATCAGACGCCGCGCCACCGCAGGCGCCAGCAAGGCCAGCGCCCCTGGATCGGCTTCCAGCAGTTCTGGCGCCAGCAGTGGCAGGCCGAAACGCCCGGCGCGGCTCAGCGCCTCGCGCGCCAGATCGGCGCCATGCATGACTTCTGCCAGCCGGTCCACATCAGCCCGGGGCAACTGCCTGCGGGCCAGCTCCGGATCATCCGGCCAGTGCTCCAGATAGCTGCCCAACTGGCTGCGATCGGCGATCCAGCGCGGATCACCGTCAGCTTCTGCCGGCAGCGGCGTCACTGTCAGCGGTTCGGCCAGCGGCGGTGGCGTGGCGCTCCTGGCGCTGACCCGGATATCGACCAGATGGGTGCCCGGGATGGTCACCCGCTCCAGATTGTGCTGATCGCGGCAGAGCAACAGCGACACGCCATCGGCCATGGAACGCAGCGACAGCAATCCGCCTTGCTGCCGGATTCCACCGCGCAGCCGCAGTTCAAAGGGCAACAGGCGCTCGGTCTGTCCGATCACCAGCGGCGTCACCCCTTCCAGGAAATCCGGACTGGGCCACGGCGCGACATCTGATGCAGGCGATTTGCGGGCGTCCGATGCTGCGCTGTCAGCGAAGCCGGAATCTGTACCCGCCGACTCATGGATACTCTGGTTCATCCTGACGCCCCCTGCGTCATTACCACTGTCTTGAGTCTATCCGCGCGCGCCGGGAGGCGCTGAATCCAGATCAAGGCAGGCTACCGACGCAGGGGGGACACTCTGACCATGCGTCGCCATGCCAGGCCCGGATCGAACGGGAGCCCAGCCAGTGAAAGACTTCAACAGTTACCTGCAGCTGATGGCCAGACAGAGGGCCTCTGACTGCTTCTTCAGTGCCGGGGCTCCGGTCTCGATCAAGATCGAGGGCAATACCGTCCACCTGGGGGACACCCCGCTCTCCGGCTCGCAGGTGGCCGAGATGGCCTATTCGGTGATGAGCGAGGCCCAGCAGCGTGAGTACGAGACCGCGCTGGAAATGAATCTGGCCTATACCCTGGCCGACGGCGAGCGCTTCCGCATCAACATCTACCGCCAGCGCGGCGAAGTGGCGATCGCAGTCCGCCATATTCGCGCCGACATTCCGTCCATCGAGGAGTTGAACCTGCCGGCCCAGCTCAAGGATCTGATCATGCTGCCGCGCGGGCTGATCCTGGTGGTGGGCAGCAGCGGCTCAGGCAAGTCCACGGCGCTGGCGTCGATGATCGATTTCCGCAACCGCAATCACACCGGCCACATCCTGACCATCGAGGAGCCGATCGAATACCTGCACAGCCATCGCAAGTCCATCGTCGATCAACGCGAGATCGGCATCGACACGCTGTCGTATGACAACGCCCTGAAGAACGCCATGCGCGAAGCGCCAGATGTGATCCTGATCGGCGAGATCCGCGACCGCGAGACCATGCAACAGGCCATCGCCTATGCCGAAACCGGCCATCTGTGCCTGTCGACGCTGCATGCCAACAATGCCAATCAGGCCATCGACCGGGTCATCAATTTCTTTCCCGACAGCGCCCGTCATCAGGTGCTGATGGACCTTTCCCTGAACCTGCAGGCGGTGATCTCGATGCGCCTGATCCAGGGCCTGAACGGCAAACGCCTGCCGGCGGTGGAGCTGATGCTGCGCAGCACCCATATCGCCGAACTGATTGCCAAGGGTGAGGTCGACAAGCTCAAGGAGGCCATGAAGCAGAGCCTGGAGGTCGGCATGCTGACTTTCGACGAATCGCTGTTCCGCCTGCATGCTGCCGGCCTGATCAGTCTCGATCAGGCCCTGGAGCACGCCGATTCGCGTACCGATCTGGCACTGCGCATCCGCCTCAACCGGCCGGCCGACAGCGATGGCGGACTGCGCATGGAAGAACTCAGCTGAGCGGCCAGCTGAGGGCGCCGTCGATCACGGTCTGGGTCTGACCGCCGACCCAGGGCTGAGCATCGGCGTCGATTTCGACATCGATGACCGCATCCTTGCCCAGTTCGCGCCCCTGACTGACCCGATAGCCACGCGCCAGTGGCCCCTGCGGCTCGGCCTGCGCGATATAGGCGGCAATCAGGGCATTGGCTGCGCCTGAGGCCGGATCTTCCACGATGCCGACGCCTGCCGGGAAAGCGCGCACGACCAGTTGATAGCCGTCGCTCGACGAGCGCGCATAGACGCACAGACCCAGGCTGTCGCTGGCGCGCGCCAACTCGGCGATCGCCCGATGATCGGGCTGCCAGTTGCGCAAGGACGATTCCTCCGCCAGTTCTGCCAGCCACCAGCGCCGTCCGCCTTCGACAAAGGCCACGCCCAGCGCCCCTAGCGACAGGCCATCCAGCAGCGATCCCAATCGGCTCCGGGCCTCGCCAGCGCTGATCAGCACGGTCGCCGGCGGTGCCTTGACGAAGATGCGCCGCGCCGCCCCTGCCCCTTCCACCCGTATCGGCAGCAAACCGGCACCGCACTCCTGGATCAATCGACCTGCCACCGGCTGCACCAACCCACATTCCAGCGCGGCGTGGGCGCTACCCACGGTCGGGTGTCCGGCAAAGGGTATCTCCCGCTCCGGCGTATGAATGCGCAGACGATAGCTGGCGCCAGGACTCGAAGCCGGCAGCAGATAGGTGGTCTCGACCAGATTGGTCCAGCGCGCAAAGGCCTGAAAGGCCGGCTCAGGCCAGTCCTCGGCACCGACGACCACCGCCAGCGGATTGCCGCCGCCGGCGCGGGTACAGAACACATCCAGTTGCAGGAATCGAACAGCCATCATGGGACTCGCCAGGGTTCAGCGCCCGAGCATGCCGCATCCAGCGTCGGCCGCGCCATCGCTCCGCCGCTGGCAACCTACAAATTGAGACAAGAAAATGCTTGACAGAGCTCAATGTCCAACTCTATCTTGGCGGACTCAGCTGTGGGGCCATAGCTCAGCTGGGAGAGCGCTACAATGGCATTGTAGAGGTCGACGGTTCGATCCCGTCTGGCTCCACCAAAAACTCTAGTCCCCATCGTCTAGAGGCCCAGGACACCGCCCTTTCACGGCAGTAACAGGGGTTCGAATCCCCTTGGGGACGCCAAACTTGCTTCAATTCGAAGGGCTGCCGAAAGGCGGCCCTTTTTTTTTTGCGCATTCGGACAGGCCTCAGGCGCAGCGCCGGCGATGACTGCGGCCAGGCCTTTGGGCGCGATGGCGGCAACGGCGGCTCCGTGGCGAGATTGCGGCTTTTTCGAGCCCTCGCGGCCTCGCAAGCTCCGAACCGAACTTACACCAAACATGTCGCAAGGTATTGATTTTGCGCCTGTAAAAAGGGGCAAGGGGCAAGAGGCAAGGGGACTCTCCTCGCTGCACGATCTGACCATGCAGCGAGGTGGGGCCCCTGCCCCCTGCCCCCTGCCCCTCGCCCCTTGTTTGCTGCGCAAGCTAGCGCACTGCCAGGGGCGACCGGGACTCTCATCTGGAACCTGCAGGTCAACGTGACCTGCGCGGTCACCGCACCTCTCAGGCGTGCCGAAACAGTCCGGCACGCTTCCGTCACACTGCTCAAGAGCGCCCCTCAGTGCCGCTTGTCGGAATTATGGCCCCGCTGCTGCGATTTGCGTCACATACCGGGACATTTAGGTGGCTCACACTATCCCTTGTGGTTCATCATTGGTTCATACGCCATCGCTCGTTTCAGGGGAACCCATGATCAACGTACGCACCGCGCTTGTGCTCTCCATCGCTGCCTGTCTGGCCAGCTCTGCCGCCTCAGCCATGACGGTCTATCCGGTCGAGTCCACTGCCGGGCTGGTCGCCGCAATCCGGGCGGCAAACCTGACGCCCGAAGCCGACATCATCACGCTGGAGCGTGGCCTGTACGTGCTGGATGCCGTCAATGCTGGCGACCAGGCCGCAGCCATGCCGGAAATCACCTCGCCGATCGTCATCCGCGGCAATGGGGCCGAACTGCGTCGTTATTCGAACGCTGACTTCCGGATTTTCCACGTCGCCGAGACCGGACACCTCAAGCTCGAGCAGATCGTGCTGGCCGAAGCCTCGATGGGTGCCATCCGCAATCACGGCACGACCGAGTTGCGTAACGTGGCGCTGGTCGACAGCACGGCGCGCGGCGCCTCGGCCATTGTCGAGAACTACGGCGAAATGCGCCTGGATCATTGCGAAGTGAGCTTCAATACCGTAGCCGGTGCATCCCGCGACGCCGGCACCATCGTCAACTGGGGCAAACTCTGGTTGACGGCGACCACCTTCCAGGGCAACCAGCTGACGCGTCGTTACGATGGCGTGGCGCTGGCATCGTCGGTATTGAACTACGGCACCGCTGAAATCGAAGATGTGGTGATCGCCGAGAACGTCGCTGGCGAGCCGAACACCGACGGTGCCCCCCAGGCGCCGCTGGTCAATCTGGGCAATGGTCACCTGGAATTGCGTCTGGTGCGCGAGCATGACAACCTTCCGGGCAAAGCTCTGGTCGCCAAGTCGATCGCGCCCTGAAATAGCGGGTGGGTGCTCGCCGACGCGTGAGCCCTGCTCTTCGATCCGGCGCTGAGCGGACCCCTGCTGTTTCAGCGCCGAAGTTCGAGGGTGGATGAGGTCTACTGACGCCGACACCGAAGCGCACCCGATCGTGGCCTTGCTGGGCCTGGGTGTTCTGGCTGCCCTGCTGATGTGGCTGGGCGGCAGTCCCTGGACTGCCCCGCTGGAGATCCTGGTGGTGTTCTTCCATGAAGCCTCGCATGCGCTGATGACGCTGGTCACCGGCGGCAAGGTCGTGTCCATGCAGGTCACGGTGGAACGCGGCGGCGAAGTCCTGTCCGCGGGCGGCAGTCGCTTTCTGATTCTGAGTGCAGGCTACCTCGGCTCCTTGCTGATCGGTGCCGCGCTGCTGGTGGCCGGTATGCGCAGCCGCCATGACCGCGCCATCCTCGCAGTCGTTGCCCTGTTCATGGCCCTGGCCACGGTGCTGTTCATGCGCAATCTGTTCGGATTCGGCTATGGCATGGCCATGGCGGTCGCACTGCTGGCCATCGCCCGCTTCCTGCCGGAACAGGCCAGTGATTTCTCCTTGCGACTGATCGGCGTGATGAGTCTGCTGTACGTGCCGCGCGACATCTTCAGCGATACCATCGAGCGCTCACAGCTGCAATCCGATGCGCGCATGCTGGCCGAAGAATTCGGCGGCGGCACCTGGCTCTGGGGTGGCCTGTGGCTGCTGGCATCGCTGCTGATCTGCTTTCTGGCGGTGCGCTGGAGCCTGCGACCGCGACGCAGACCCGCTGCCACCGCGGCCCGGCCTTGAGCCCTTCGGCGCAGCCCTTCTGCGCTCGAATTGCGACTACCGGGCCGTATCCTCGATCTTCTCGCCAGCCTTCTTGATGTCCTTGCCCATGCCCTGCACGGTATTGCAGGCCGCCAACGCAAGACTGACTGCCAGCAACAGCAGGATGGGACGCAGTGCTTTCATCTTGAGTCTCCAGAACCACGGCCGATCGCCGACCGTGAGGATTCTCGCCGCACCGCGCCCGCAAATCCAGCGCCGCTGACCCCCAGCCTCCACCGGCTGCCACGGCTGACCAGCCAGCAGCCGCAGCGTTGGACGACAGCGCCGCAATTGGCGAAGATCGTGGCAATTTTGCCCGGGGCCGGGAGGCCAGATGAAGCACGCCAGTTCGCAGCTCGCGTTTCGATGTTCGGCAGCAGTGCTGGCGGCGATGCTCCTGGCCAGCTGCTCACGCCCTGAGCAAGCGCTGCCCACCAGCGCTGATGCCAGCGCCAGCACGCTTGCTGCCAATGCCGAGGTTGCGGCCTCGCTGAACCTGGCTGACCCGCTGTCCTTCGCCGACGCCAAGCGCGGATTCCTGGCGGCGCCCACCGGCCAGGTCCGGAATGAGGCCGGGGATGTGATCTGGGACTACGACGCCTTTGCCTTCCTCCAAGGCAAGGTTCCGGACACCGTCAATCCCAGCCTCTGGCGGCAGGCGCTGCTGAACAATCAGATCGGCCTGTTTCAGGTCAGCGAACGCATCTGGCAGCTGCGCGGATTCGATCTGGCCAACATCACCCTGATCGAGGGTGACACTGGCTGGATCGTGGTCGATACCGCCACCGCGCGAGAGACTGCCGCAGCAGCAATGGCCTTTGCCCGCCAGCACCTGGGGGACAAGCCGGTCTCGGCGGTGATCTTCACTCACAGCCATGCCGATCACTTCGGTGGCGCCCTGGGCGTGATCTCGGCCGAAGAAGCCGCAACACGACAGCTGCCGATCGTGGCACCGGCCGGATTCATGGACGAAGCCACCAGCGAGAACGTGCTGATGGGTACGGCGATGGGCCGCCGCGCCATGTACATGTACGGCAGTCGACTGAGCCGCGATGCCAGGGGCCTGGTCGACAACGGCCTGGGCAAGGCGGTGGCCTTCGGCCGCATGGGCATACTGACGCCAACCATCACCGTGACCGGCGCCAATCAGGAATGGGTGATCGATGGCCTGCGCTTTGTGTTCCACGGGGTCAATGGCAGCGAAGCACCCTCGGAATTCGTGTTCTACCTGCCCGAGCTCAAGGCCTTCTGTGGTGCCGAACTGATGAGCCACACGCTGCACAACCTCTACACCCTGCGCGGCGCCAAGGTACGCGATGCCCTGGGCTGGGCCGGCTATCTGGATGCTGCCCTCACCCAGTCGGCCGAGGCCGAGGTGCTGTTCAACCAGCATCACTGGCCGGTCTGGGGTCATGCGCGCATTGCCGAATTCATCACCATGCAGCGCGACAGCTACCGCTACATCCACGATCAGAGCGTGCGACTGATGAATGCCGGCCTCAATGCCGGGGAGATTGCCGAGCAGTTGCAGATGCCGCCCGGGCTTGAGCACTACCTCAATGCCCGCGGCTACTACGGAACCGTGCGCCACAACGCCAGGGCC
Source organism: Lysobacterales bacterium (assembly GCA_022841325.1). GTDB lineage: Bacteria > Pseudomonadota > Gammaproteobacteria > Xanthomonadales > SZUA-5 > JADKFD01. The sequence goes on from JALHRS010000012.1 coordinate 89,171, forward strand.
GTCTACCAGTACTACCTCGGCTGGTTCGACGCGCATCCATCCAATCTGGATCCGCTGCCACCGGTGGCAACGGGCCGCCGTTATGTGGAGCTGGCTGGCGGCGCCGAACAACTGCTGCAGAAAGCTCAAACTGCCTACGATTCGGGCGATTACCGCTGGGCAGCCGAGATTCTCAAACATGCCGTCTACGCCGACTCCGGCGACACCGCCGCGCGCGAACTGCTGGCGCGCAGTTTCGAGCAACTGGGCTACAGGGCCGAGGCCGCGAGCTGGCGCAATGTCTATCTGAGTGGCGCACTGGAGCTGCGTGTGGGCGCACCGGAACAGGGCATCAGTCGGGCGATGCTGATTGACGTGCTGAAACACGCGCCGATCGAGCGCTTTCTCGATGCCATGGCGGCCTCGCTCAACGGCCCCGACGCTGTCGATGTCGAACTCACCATCAATCTGGTGTTCTCCGACCTCGGTGAGAGCCATGTGCTCACCCTCGAAAACGCCGTGCTTCACCACCGCCGGGCACCACCCGATCCGCAAGCCGACGCCACGCTGACGCTGACCAAGGACTTCTTCCTGCGCATGGTTACCGGCAGCGCCGGTGCCACCGACCTGCTGCTGTCGGAGGACACCGATATCGAGGGCAGCCGCATCGACCTTGCCCGTTTCTTCCGACTGCTCGACAAGGCGCCCGGCGCATTCCCCATCGTCACCCGGTAGAAAATCGGCTGCGGTTCACAAGCCGCAAGCGATCATGGCCGATGGCTATCGAATTCCGCGACGACGATGAACTGGTTGATCCGACGGTGCATTGCAGCAGCTGTGATGCTGTCTGTTGCCGTCTGACCGTCTTCGTCATGCCCGACGACCCGGTTCCACGCGCATTTGTCGATACCAACGAGCACGGCACGGAAGTCATGGGTCGCGGCGAGGATGGCTGGTGCGTCGCGCTGGATCAGTTGCGCATGTGCTGCAGCATCTATGAGTTGCGTCCCGACACCTGTAGACGCTTCACCATGGGCTCGGCCTACTGTCGCGATGAGCGCGCGGCTTATCGCAAGCACTATCCGGGGACCATACCCAGCGTGCTGGTCGACGACGAGTGAGCTGACTCCGGTACCTCGACCACGCGTTCGCTGCGCCGATCAGCGCAGCCACATCAGCCATCCCAGCGGATGGTGAGCCAGCGCGATGCCGGCCATCGTCAGATAGGTGCACAGGGCCGCGAGATAGCAGACCAGCCGCACCCGCGCACTGCGACCGCGCTTCAGTGCAAACATGCCGAGACCGATGTAGAGCACCAGCAGCAACAGCTTGGCGCTCAGCCAGCCGTTGGCAAACATCGCCCCTGGCAGGATCGACAGCAGCATCAGCGCTGCGGTCAGCAGCACGGTGTCGATGCTGTAGCTCAACAAACGCAGCGGCGTCGCCAGCGCCAGGTTCTGCCTGCCCGCCAGCACCAGCAGCCCGCGCAGCAGAAAGACGCCACCGCTGAGCACCACGGCGGCGATGTGCACCCATTTGATCTGTGGATAGAACTCGATCATGACCCGGTCATTGTCCAGAAAGAGCGCGGCCGTGTTTCCCTGACGCATGTGTCCTGCACCAGCAGCGCCCAGACCCACCCTCCGCGCAACTCAGCGAAATTCTCTAACCACTGATTGGAATCTAGAAACCTGACCCCATCAAGCGCCCTGATCTGCATCAGGTAGAACGCAGATTCCCGGAACCCAGCAGGCGCTGGGCATGGTCCACCCAGCGCCCGAGTCCGTTGTCTGATTACTCGAAGCCGTTGGCGAACATGGCATCGCCATTGACTGACAGGCTGAAGCTGCGGGTCGAGGTCAGCGAGCAGTTGTCGACGGCCGTCAGCGTGACCGTGTACGGACCCACCGGCCCGGCGTTACCGATGCTGACCACGCCGGTCGAGTTGTTGGCACTGAGGGTTCCCGTGAAGTTGGCGGGCGTGCTGGCCACACTGATGCTCGACACCATGCCGTTGTCGCTGGGCGGCGCATCGGGGCTGACGCTGATCGACTGAGCCAGCAAGGCGGAACTCGCGGGGTAGTTGCCGAGTACCGGCGCGCTGTTGTTGCTGACATTGATCTGGACGTCGGCGGTCCCGGTGTTGCTGCCATCGGACACCTCGAAACGCAGCGTGCCCGAGGTGGCGGTGCAGCCGGCGCCGAGCACTGCCGTCACCGTGCCCGCGTTGTTGCTCAGTTGCGATACGTTGACGCCGGTGGCCGTGCCGCCCGAGATCTGGCTCACCGTCAGGGCGCTGAGCTGCGTATCCGGGTCGCTGAGCGTACCGAGGGTCACGGCCGGACCCGCTGCAGAACCCTGCTGGCGAGAGATGGGTGGTGCCGGTGCCAGGCTCGGCGCGCTGTTGCTGACGGTCAGCGCAAAGCTGGCATCGCGGGTGGCGCCGCAGTTGTCGGTGGCGCGGATCGTTACCGTATGGGTGCCCACCGGTGCCGCATTCGCATAGCTGATGACGCCCCCGATATCAACCGACAGGGTCCCGGTGTAGCTGCCGGGCGACTGCACCACGACGCTGCTGATGCCGCCGAGATCGCTCGGACCCTGACTGGGATTGAGGCTGCCGGTGCCCGACAGCGGCACTCCTGCGGGCGCATAGGCAAGCACGGGTTGATCGTTGGGCAAGACGTTCACCTGCAGATTCCCGGTCGCGGCCAGCAGACCGTCAGAGACCTGCAAGCGCTGAGTGCCCGTGGTTGCCGCGCAACTGGCATTGACCTCGGCAATCAGGCCGCCACCGATGTTGTCGGTGGCCAGCGTGGTGATGCCGCTGGCGGTGCCACCGGCAATCGCGGTGCCCTCCAGGGATTGTGGCGCCGATTCGTTGTCCGCCACTTCGGCCACGCCGGTCGGCGCGCTCGGTGCCGCGCCCTGACGCCGCTGCAGCGAGGTGCTGATGTTGATGGTCGGCGCCGTGTTGCTCAGCAGATAGGTAAAGACCTGACCGGATCCCAGACTGGGATTTCCACCCACCAGCGCCAGCGGCGCGGCGATGATCGCTTCGCCATCGCGCCAGGACATGGCTGCGCCAAAGAAGGAGTCATTGGCGCTGGCCCCGAAGAAATAGGTCGAGGTCGGCGCCGACCACAGCCCGGCTGTCCCCCGCGCATAGCGCTGCACCGCGCCCGGTTTGGGCGTACCCATTCCGGCGCGGATATCGGCGACCAGGGCATAGCTGCCGTCAATGGCCAGGGCCGAACCGAAACTCGACGAAGTCAGTGCGGGCGAGGTATTGCTGAAACGCTGGATCTGCTGCCAATCACCAGCGCCATTACGCTCGAAGGCGAAGACTGCGCCGATGATCGCGCCACCGTTGACCGGACGCTCGTTCGGCGCGCCGATCAGCAGCGACAGGCCGTCGTCGGTCAACGCCAGCGCCGAGCCGAAGCTGGAACTCCCGCCGATACCGGACTGGGCGGTGGGGCGAAAGCGCTGCCGTTGCGACCACACGGCAGTGGCACCGTTACCGGTGCGCTCAAATTCATAGGCCCAGCCGAGCGTGCTCTGCTCGGCGTTGGCCGTGACCAACAAACGGTCGCCGCGCAGCAGTGTGCGCACGCCGAAATTGGAACCGGAACCGAGGCTCAGATCCAGCGTCGAGTGGTAGATCCATACTTCGAAATCGCCGTCGAACCGATACAGCTGGACCTGGCCATCCCCGCCACCCCCGCGGATCGCGCCGATGGCCAACCAGCCGTCGTCCTGTACATGATGAAATCCAAAATTGGCATTGGCTCCCGGCGCAGTGCCGGGTTCGATGGTCTGAGGGCTGCCCCCGAAGCTGGTGCCTGCACGCTGGTAGTAGTAAACCGCCCCGCGTTGAGCCACGCCGCCCACGGTCGAGAACGGAGCGCTGACGATCAACTGCGCACCCACGAGTTCGACATGGAAACCGAAACCGTCGCCGTTGACCGGCGTTGGCGCCTGTAGTCGCTGCGAGAAGGTCCAGCTTCCGGCGAGCTTTCGATAGATGATCACCGAACCGGGGCTGGTGCCGCCGGTGCCGCCGTTGTAGAAGGGTGCGCCCACCGCCAGGTACTGGCCGTCGCTGGACACGCTCTGGCCGTGGAAGCGCTCCTGCGGCGGCGGTGTCGGTGGATCGAGCACTTGCGCAGGCGTGATGACCTGCGCGAGCACCGGAAAGCCAAGGGCACAGATGAGCAACAGCCCAACTGTCATTCGCAGTCGCTGCAGCAGCAGTTCCAAGCGCATGTCATTCACCTCCGGAGTGCCTTCGATCGGGCTAGGCTCTCAGGACGCAGCCGGATGCGAATCCCCAGATCTGGTAGTACCCGCTGGCGCGACCGACGAGCGTGATCATTCCGGCAGACCAACGGCGTCCAGCCTGCAAGCCTTGACCCAGGGCCCGCCGCCGATCGCACAACGCCCGGCAGTCGGCGCCGGCACGCATCCCCAATTCCGGTGATGCATGATTCCAGTCAGGACTACATGCTCACGCGCAACCCGCCGTTTCGACCGATTCGAGGATTGGACATGGCAGAGCAGGACTCGGCCCGACAGATTCGGGTCGGCATCGTTGAAGACCATGCCGGCCTGCGTGCGGCGCTGGAACAGACGCTGCAATCCGCGCCAGATTTCGCGCTCAGCTTCAGCGCCGAAGACCTGGCGCAGGCGCGCCGCCTGATGGTCCAGGACTTCGATCTGCTGATTCTCGATCTGTCCTTGCCCGATGGCCTGGGCACTACGCTGATTCCGGATCTGCGCCGCCGCCGACCACCGCCGAAAATCGTCGCCCACACGGTGTTCGACGATGAGACCAGCGTGATCCGCGCCATCGAGGCTGGCGTCGATGGCTATGTGCTGAAATCGACCGCGCCGGAGGCGCTGTTTGCGGCACTGCACGCCGCCATGCGCGGCGAAGCGCCGATCTCGCCTGCCGTGGCCCGCTATCTGCTGAATCGCTTGCGCCAGCCGCAATCCGCAGCCAATGCCGGCATCAGCGAACTGACTCCCAGGGAACGGGACGTACTGGAATGCCTGGCCCGCGGCAACAGCTACCGGGAATCGGCCGAATTACTGAACATCAGCGCCAATACCGTGGCCCACCATGCCAAGAACGTCTATTCCAAGCTTGCCGCCAATTCCTGCACCGAGGCCGTGTATCGGGCGCTGCAGTCGGGACTGATTTCGCTGGAGTGAGGGGGTTCGCAGTCGCGACTTGCAGCGTCGTCCCCGCACGACATTGCGCGATCGAAGCAGCTTCGAGGAGGGACGCGCGCCTGCGCGGCCGCTCTTGGTCTACCGACAAGGCAAAGCGGCGCCGCTGCGCTGCGCACGGTCCACGCACGAGGTTGCCTGATCGAAGCGGCTTTGAGGAGGGACGCGCGCCTGCGCGGCCGCTCTTGATCTACCGACAAGACAAATCGGCGCCGCAGCGCGGCGCCCTCCACAGCCGTGCAAACCAAGGCCTGGGGTCCACGCACGACCTCGCTAGGTCACCGCCTCCCAGCGCAAGCGAACCACGGTACCGCCCTGCTCTCCCGGGCTGATGTCGAAGTGGGCGCCTACCCGCGCCGCGCGTTCGGCCATGGCTGGCAGGCCGATGCCCTTGCGCCTCGGCGCGCGCTCGTCGATGTTTTCCAAGCCCACGCCATCATCTTCGATACGCAGTTCGGCGCCCGCGCCGACGGGTTCCAACACCAGCCGCAGATGTCGCGCCCGGCCGTGCCGCAGGGCGTTGTTGACCGCCTCCTGGACCACGCGATAGACCTGCAGCACGCGTTCGGGACCGAAGCCCGGCATGCTCACGGCGGGGTCCACACGCCACTTGAGCGTCACCCCGGCCTCGTCGAGCACCGGCTGCAGACGGGCGCGCAGCGCGCCCAGGGTCAAGCCCAGATCGTCGTCCACCTGGGTCAGCGAATCGATGATCAGGCGCAGATCAGCCAGTCCCTGAGCGGTGGCCTGCAACAGCTGTTCGGGATTGGACTGGCCCTGCTGCGCCAGACTCAGCAAGGCCGCCAGCTGACCGCCGACACCATCGTGCATGTCCTGCATCAACCGGTGCCGCTCTGCCGCCAGCACCTGGGTGCGCGCGGCCGCACGCACCAGTTCGTGATTGCGTTTGAGTTCGGCTTCGCGCTCGCGCAGGCGCTCGGTCAGCAAGCGATTGATCTGCGCCGCGGAGCGGAACAACTGCACATTGTGCGACAGGAAGGCAGCCACCAGTCCCAGCATCAACAGCGGCATCGCCTTGGACACATGATCATCGTGGTAGCCACCGATCAGCGTGTTGAAGGCGTCCACCGCAATCAGGCTGATGCACAGCGTGAACACGGCCGTTTCCGCCACCCGCTGCTGGGCGACCCTGGGGAACTGCCGGGCAAAGGCGCCGAGGGCGGCCAGCGCCAGCAACAGGCTGAAGCCCATGCTCAGCGTCTCCACCGTTTCCACCTGATCCAGCAGCGATCCGGTCAGGATCACGCTGTTGACGATGCAAAGCAGCAGGTAGGCGCCCAGCGATATTGGCGCCACCCAAGGCAGCGGCCTCGGTCCCCAGTGATTGGCCAGATTGAGCCAGGCGACGGGAATCAGATTGACCATCGCAAACAACAGCGCCATGCGTGCCTGCGCGCGCAGCGGCGGTTCGCTGAGATCGTAATAGAGCAGCCGCAGGCTCCAGGCCGCGATCAGCACCACCAGCCAGACCAGGGCCCACGGGCGCTCGCCACGCGCCAGCACGATCACGCCCATCAAGACCAGCACCAGGCCGATGGTGTAGCTGATCACGTTGAAGTCGTTGAGCATGAATCCACGCACCCGGAATGCGCTCTGGACCTGCTCGTACTGGCCGATGACCGGTGCCGCGACGAAAAAGTATGGCGATCCGGCATCGCGCACCAGCAGCACCTGGATTTCATTGTCACCCTGACGCAAGGCCGAGGCTGGAATCCGGAATACGGCGCGCACATTGCCGTGGTAACTGATGCGCGGCAGCGTCATCTCGCCCTCGCCGTAGATCAGGGTGTCATTGATCCACAGACGAAAATTGTCGGAGCCGACGATGGGGACGATGGCCAGCTCAGGACCAGGCAGTTCGCTGACCGCAAAGCGCATCCGCGCCAGCCGATAGCCGGGCTCGCAACAGTCCTCCCACGGAAGTTTGACCGCCTCGAATCGGGCGCTGTCGATCTGCTGCTGCCCGCTACCCTCGGGTCTCGCCACCTCTGCCGAAGTCACGGCGAGACGCTCGATGCGACCCACCGGCGCCACCATGGCGGGATAGATCAGCAACCAGTACAGCAATTGCAGCAGGCCGATGGCCAGTAGCAGGCGAATCAGGCCCGCGCGCTGCGTCCACCGGCGCCCGTCAGCTGAGCTTGGCCGCTTGGATGCAGCTGGCAGCTGCTCACCCATGGAACCGAGTCACTCCTGTTGGTCCTTATCCACCCTCGCGACTGCCCGCCGCCGCCCGCTGCAGGCGATCACGCACGGCCGCCCAGGCCTCGGTGTCGGGCGGCATCTCGATCAGGATCCGCCCGCCGGGAGCGGCATCCAGCTGGCGCAGGCCGCCGTAGAGCTGACGGGCGTAGTTCTTGGGATCGGAGCCCAGCACCAGGCCGCCGCTGCCCTCGGGCAATTCGGCCAGCACCAGCCACTGATCCGAGCTGGTGGCGTCCGCGGGGAGACGCCCGCCTGCAGGTGTTCCGAACAGCACCACTGGTTTGGCCGGCGCGTAGTGCGATTCCAGCCGCCCGCTGGCGCGCGGGCCGGCGTCGTCGGACGGTCGCTGCAGGGGGCCGATCAACGCTTCGATCTCACTGGCGGCGATATGTCCGGGGCGCAGCAGGCGCGGCAGATCGCTGCTGAGATCGACGATGGTGGATTCCAGCCCCACCTCGCTGGCGCCGCCGTCGAGCACCAGGAATCCGCCATCCGGGAATTCCTCGCGCACGTGCGCGGCCGTGGTCGGGCTGATGCGGCCGAAACGGTTTGCCGATGGCGCCGCCACGGCGCCGCCGAAGGCACGCAGCAGCGCTTGCGCAGTCGGATGCGCGGGCAGGCGCAGACCGACGGTGTCCTGACCGCCGGTGATGATGGGATCGACCGCCGCCGCCTTCTTCAGCACCAGCGTCAACGGGCCGGGCCAGAACGCATCGATCAGGGTTCGCGCTGCGGGAGGCACGGTGGCCGCCCAGTCCCGGATCGCCGACTGATCGGGCAGATGCACGATCAACGGGTGGTCGGCAGGTCGGCCCTTCGCCAGGAAAATCCGCCTGACGGCGTCTGGATTGCGGGCGTCGGCTGCCAGCCCATAGACCGTCTCCGTCGGCATCGCCACCAGTTCACCGCGAGCCAGCGCCTGCGCTGCAACCGCGATGGAAGCATCGACGTCATTGATCATGGGCATTGAACTCTGTTCACCAACGGGAATGTCTGCCAGATCCAGATGCTGCCGTTCGGGGACCTCAACGACCGATGCGGGCCGATCCGATTGACGCCACACCGAAGTGCTGGATTCTAGGATGGTTTGCTGCTGCACAGCTCACCGGCGAAACTGGCCCGGCGCGGCGGCAGCCGCGAATCGGGACCGGAGTGTGCGCTTTCAGGCACAACCGATGCCGCTGCCCGCGAACGCCGTCCGGGCTCTCGTTCACAGCAGATTCAGCCGAATTTTGCATTGACCTTGATCACACTCGACGTCCACAATCGGTGTTCACCACCGTCCGGAGATAGTCGATGAAGGCATCAGACCTGTTCATTCGCGCGCTGGAAGCTGAGGGCGTGCAGTACATCTTCGGCATTCCCGGCGAAGAGAATCTCGATTTTCTGGAGTCCCTGCGCACCAGTACGATCAAGCTCATCCTGACCCGCCATGAGCAGGGCGCAGGATTCATGGCCGCCACCTATGGCCGCCTCACCGGACATCCGGGCGTGTGTCTCGCCACCCTCGGCCCCGGTGCCACCAATTTCGTGACCGCAGCCGCCTACGCCCAGCTCGGCGCCATGCCGATGCTGATGATCACCGGCCAGAAGCCGGTCAAGCTGAGCAAGCAGGGCCATTTCCAGATCGTCGACATCGTCGACATGATGCGACCGCTGACCAAGTACACGCGTCAGATCGTTTCCGCCGACAATATTCCGGCCCGCGTGCGCGAGTCATTCCGCCGGGCCATGGAGGAGCGTCCTGGCGCCGTGCATCTGGAACTGCCGGAGGACATCGCCGACGAAGAGACGGAGGCTTTCGTGATTCCGGCCAGCCATGTGCGCCGGCCGGTCGCCGACGAGAAGTCCATCGTCTACGCCGTGGAAGCCATCACCAACGCCAAGCGACCGCTGCTGATGGTCGGTGCCGGCGCCAATCGCAAGACCACCAGCAAGATGCTGACCGAGTTTGTCGACAAGCTCGGCATCCCCTTCTTCACCACCCAGATGGGCAAGGGTGTCATCGACGAACACCATCCTCTGTGGCTGGGCAATGCTGCACTGTCCGATGGCGATTTCGTGCATCGCGCCATCGAAAAGGCCGACTGCATCATCAACTGCGGCCACGATGTCATCGAGAAGCCGCCCTTCTTCATGCGCACCGGCGCGCGCACGGTGATCCATCTGAACTTCTTCTCGGCCGAGGTCGATACGGTCTACTTCCCGCAGGTGGAAGTGGTCGGTGACATGGCCAACTCGATCTGGCGTCTGAAGCAGCGTCTGGAACGCCAGCCGCACTGGGACTTCGCCTATTTCGACGGCATCCGCCATGCGCTGAATGATCACCTGAAGCTGCGTTCCGACGACGAGCGTTTCCCGATCCACCCGGTGAAGATGGTCGACATCGTGCGCCAGGAAGTCTCCCGCGACGGCCTCGTCTGTCTCGATAACGGCATGTACAAGATCTGGTACGCCCGCTACTACCGCTGCTACGAACCCAACACCATGCTGCTCGACAATGCACTGGCGACCATGGGCGCCGGTTTGCCCAGCGCAATGGCCGCGAAGATGGTCTATCCAGACCGCAATGTAGTGGCGGTCTGCGGTGACGGCGGATTCATGATGAACTCGCAGGAAATCGAGACTGCGGTGCGCCTGAACCTCAACATCGTGGTCATCATCATCAGCGACAACGCCTTCGGCATGATCAAGTGGAAGCAGTCGGGCATGGGCTTCGAGAACTTCGGCATGGACATGAACAACCCGGATTTCGTCAAGCTCGCCGATGCCTACGGCGCCCGTGGCTGGCGCCCGAACAGCACCGCCGAATTCCAGTCCATGCTCAAGCAGGCGCTGGCCGAACCCGGTGTCGACATCATCGAACTGGCCATCGACTACTCCGAGAATCACGCCATCCTGAACAAGGAAATCAAGGAGTTGAGCGCGGCCTTGTAGTCTCGTTCCGGCCATTGACGCGGCGGGCCGGCCGCGTCAATGACGCAGTTTCAGACGGCGGCGCGAGCAAGCCCGCCCGTCGCCCCCAGGCAATCCTTTGGGCCATCAGGAGACACAGATGTTGCGTGACGCCTATCCCTATTACCTGGCGAACAAGGCCGTTCAGGCCAACACCGACCTCGAGGTCACCGACAAGTACACCGGCAAGGTGGCCACCCGCGTCGCCCAGGCAGACGCTGCCGCGATCCATGCGGCCATCGACGCCGCCGTCAGGTCGCAGAAGGCCCTGCGCGATTTTCGCCCCTACCAGCGCAAGGCCGTGCTGGAACATTGCGTCAAGCGTTTCAGGGAACGCTTCGATGAACTGGCCCATGCGCTGTGCATCGAAGCCGGCAAGCCGATCAAGGACGCCCGCGGCGAAGTCACTCGCCTGATCGATACCTTCCAGGTCGGCGCCGAGGAATCCGTGCGCATCCATGGCGAGGTCATGGACCTGGAAATCTCGGCGCGCGCCAAGGGCTATCGCGGCTTCTGGAAGCGCACGCCGATCGGTCCCTGCTCGCTGATCTCACCCTTCAATTTCCCGCTGAATCTGGCTGCGCACAAGATTGCGCCGGCCATTGCCGCGGGCTGTCCCTTCGTCATGAAACCGGCCAGCCGCACGCCCATCGGCGCCATCATCATCGGAGAAGTGCTGGCCGAGACCGATTTGCCGGAAGGCTCGTTCTCGATTCTGCCCTGCCATCGCGACGGCGCCGATCTGTTCACCGTCGATGAGCGCTTCAAGCTGCTGTCCTTCACCGGTTCGCCCGGCGTGGGCTGGGACCTGAAGTCGCGCGCGGGCAAGAAGAAGGTGATTCTGGAACTCGGTGGCAACGCCGCCTGCGTGGTCGACGAGGATCAGGGCGAACGCCTTGATCATGTTGCCGACCGCATCGTCTTCGGCGCCTATTACCAGTCGGGTCAGAGCTGCATCAGCGTTCAGCGCATCCTGATCCATCGCTCGCTCTACCCGGCCCTGCGCGAAAAGCTCACCGAGCGGGTTTCCAATCTGGTGCATGGCGATCCACGCCAGGAAGACACCTTCATCGGACCGATGATTTCCGAAGGCGAAGCCAAGCGCCTGCACGGCTGGATCGAAGCTGCGCGCGCCGGCGGTGCCAACATCCTCTGCGGCGGCACCCGCGAGGGCGCCATGCTGCGGGCCACGCTGATCGAGAACGCCGGCCCGGCCATGGACGTCAGCTGCCAGGAGGCCTTTGGTCCGGTGGCACTGATCGAGCCCTTCGATGATTTCGATGCGGTGCTGGAACGGGTCGACGACTCCATGTTCGGCCTGCAGGCCGGCATCTTCACCGACTCGATGTCCAAGGCCATGAAGGCCTGGGATCGACTCGATGTAGGCGGCGTCGTCATCGGCGATGTGCCCTCGTGGCGCGTCGACAACATGCCCTACGGCGGCGTCAAGGATTCCGGTCTCGGCCGCGAAGGCGTGCGCTTTGCCATCGAGGACATGACCGAAATCCGCCTGCTCGTGGTCAAGGATCCCTGAGACGCCAGCGGCACTCAGTCACGAACCAAAGGCCCGCGATGCGGGCCTTTGGTTTGCAGGCTCCACGGTTTGCCCGCGCCGGACGATCGCCTCTGTGGGAGCGGATTCATCCGCGATCGCCTCTGTGGGAGCGGATTCATCCGCGATCGACTCTGTCACGATCCACAGCCATCACGGGCGGAGACCGCTCCAACAGAGATTTCGAAAGCACTGGATTGACGTAGGTCACGTTGGCCGCGAAGCGGGCTACGTGACTGGTGCAGCCGTCACGTAGACCCTGCGGGTCAACGTGACCTACGTCCACGGTGTGATGCGCGAACGCGCGCACTGCCAGGGGCGACAGCGACTCCCACCGGCACCCGCGACAGGCTTCATGCCGTCCGCCGCTATCGGAGCGAGTTTGTCAGGAAATGCTGAATCAGCCTGCTGGGTACACGTCGATGCCTGTCCCCCAGTCAGGCTCCGTTCCGTCACTTGTGGCAAGAATCTGGCACCTGCATTTGGAGTGCACGCTCTAGCGCGCTGCAGGTACGGTTGTTGCTAGAGCCAGCCGAAATGGCTGGTTCGCGGTGTCCAGGATGGCACACCGCACACGTGGAACCCGTCGCGTTGGCCGCGTGACGGCAAGTCTGAGCAGTCGGGGGCTAAACGAAGAACCCCTCGCTGCACAGACCAACTAACAGCGTTCGAACCGTGGCAAGGAACTTGTCCCGGCTCGTTACGTTCCCTGGTCCTGGTACTTTTCCTGTCGGAGCTCCCGAGCCCTGACCGGAAAGTGCGGAAGGATGCTCGAACGGAGAAACCCGCATGAAGTTGGCCTGGATACTCTGGCTAAGCTCGTTTTCACCCACCCCGATGGCAGACTCGATGTGTCTTGCCACCACGATCTACCTGGAAGCCCGCAATCAGTCGACTGAAGGGCAATTGGCAGTCGCTGAAGTAGCGCTGCGACGCCGCGACAGCGGCCGTTATGGCAATCGGCTCTGCGAAGTGCTGACCCAGCCCAAGCAGTTCGCGCTGACGCTGGTGTCACCCGACAAGGAAATCACCGACTGGAAGGCGTTCGGCCGTTCCTGGACCGTGACCATGGAAGCCTTGCGCAACTGGCAGCTGCCGGAGCCGCAACGCCGACTGATCGTTCCGGGCGCAGATCATTTTCTTGCCTACGAACGGGCCAGCACCCACTGGTCCAGCGGCGAGCCGCTGCACATCATCGGCGATCACGGCTTCTACCGGGTGAACTGAGGGCAAGAACGAGGGCACGAGGGCACCCAACAGCGTCGCGCGGCTGTCTCCAGCGTCTTCGTGCCCTCCTGCCCTCAAAGCCCGCACGCCAGTTTGATGCGGCCTTGACCAAACCTCCGGCTACGCAGCCCTCAGTCCGGGCCCGCTCGCGCACTGTCGTGCTCGCGCACCGAGCGCGCGACCAGGCCTACCCCGGCGGCAATCATCCCCAGGATGATCAAGGTGTTGTACAGGCTGGTCGGGGCGAAATACACACGTAGATTGGCGATGATGCCGGCCAGGATGATGAGGATGCCGGCCGACACCAGAAACCAGCCGATGATCGATTTGCCGTTGTAGAAAACGATGCCCAGACCCAGCAGAAAGGGCACCAGCGACAAGCCGAAGGCATCGTAGCCGTAAAGGCTCCAGCCGCCGCTGGTCACCATCACCTGCTTGAGCAGCAGATAGCCACCGGCAATCACCAATCCCAGTCCGAGGAAGAACTCGCCCAAGCCGCCTGATGTGCCACCTGCACCGCGCATGGAAACCTCCAATCTCCGCCTGAGCGGAGTATGCCCTGCCAGGCGCTGTCCTGTGGACAAGGGCTCCGCCCGCGTAGGCTTTCCCCGCCAGCCGACAAGCCAACAGCAGGACGCGAAGGTCGCGAAGGAAGAGCAAGCAAGAAGAGCGAGCAAGAAGAGCAAATCTCAATGGTGTGCCGGCTGCACCGACGCCTCGGGCGCCTGCCTGGGCGGCATCTGTGTACACGTCAAACCAGCAAGATCGGCATTGAAGCTCAACCCGTGAACAGGTCTCCTTCGCGACCTTTCTGCTTTTCCTTTGCGTCCTTTGCGTCCCCGCTCTTTCCAGAACCAGACTGACCGTCGCGGCTGAAGCCGCTCCCACAGGGATGGCCGAGTTTGCAGTGCTTGACGCCGCCAAACCCGGGCGGCGCCTTCCTGCACTTGTCATCGACGGCCTCTGCCACTAGCGTCAATCGCCCGCTTCCGCCGGATCAAGCCCATGCTGCGCTGCGCTGCGTTTGTGCTGCTCGCCTCCCTGTCAACGTCGATCCTGGCTGCTGACACGGCTGATCCGCTGGCCGGTCTGGAGTATCGGCAGGTGGGCCCGAATGCCGGCGGTCGCTTGACCCAGGTATCCGGTGTGATCGGTGATCCGCTGACCTGGTATCTGGCAGCGGCGCAGGGCGGCGTCTGGAAGAGCGTTGATGGCGGTGTTGCCTGGACCCCGATCTTCGACAAGATGCCGTCCAACTCGGTGGGTTCGCTGGCGGTCGCGCCCAGCGACGCCAATGTGATCTACGTCGGTGGTGGCGAAGCCAATGTGCGCGGCAACGCGCAGCCTGGTGAAGGCCTGTTCGTGTCCACCGACGCCGGCAAGTCCTGGCAGCACACGCTGAAGATCCGGGCCGCCATCGGCGATATCGAGGTCGATCCGGGCAATGCCGATATCGCCTTTGCGGCGGTACTGGGTTCGCCCTTTGCCAGCTCTGTCGAACGCGGCGTTTATCGCACCCGCGACGGCGGCAAGTCCTGGCAGCGCGTGCTCGGCATCGATGAAATGAGCGGCGCCAGCGATGTCTCCATCGATGCCGGCAATCCGCGCATCGTCTGGGCCGGTAGCTGGCAGATGCGACGCATGCCCTGGGGCATGCGCAGCGGTGGCCAGGGCAGCGGACTGTGGCGCTCGGCCGATGGCGGCGACACCTGGACCCGTTTGCCGGCTGGCGAGAAAGGCCTGCCCAGGGGCGAATGGGGCAAGGTCGGTGTGGCCGTGTCACCGGCCGATGGCCGCCGCATCTATGCCCTGATCGAGGCCGAGGACGGCGGCCTGTACCGCTCCGACGACGGCGGCGACAGCTTCACCCGCATCAACGACCATTGGGTGCTGCGCCAACGCGCCTGGTACTACATGACGCTGGTGCCCGACCCGAACAATGCCGATGTGGTCTGGTTCCCGCAGGTGCGCATGCAGCGCACGCTGGATGGCGGCAAGACGGTACAACCGGTGGGCGGCTTCGATCACGGCGATCATCACGCCCTCTGGATCGACCCGAGTGCGCCCGAGCGCATGATTTCCGGCAACGACGGTGGGGTCGAACTGTCGGTGAATGACGGCGCCAGCTGGCGCAAGCCGAATCTGCCACTCGGGCAGTTCTACCATATCGATGTCGATCAGCGCCGCCCCTACCATGTCGGCGGCACCCTGCAGGACATGGGCACCATCAGTGGCCCGATCAGCAGCCTGAGCAACCGCGGCACCGCGATGAGCGACTGGCGCTCGGTGGGCGGTGGCGAAGCCGGTGACTTCCGCTACGACCTCGCACACGCTGGAACCGTTTACGCTGGCGAGTACAGCGGCTACCTCTCGCGTTATGTCGAGGGCACTGGCCAGTACCGCAACATCTCGTCGGTACCGGCCAGCACCGTGGGCCTGCCGGCCGAGACCATGCGCGAGCGCTTTCAGTGGACGGCGCCGATCGAGCTGTCGCCACATGATCCGGCCACGATTTACCACGGTGCCAACGTGCTGTTCCGCAGCCGTGACCGCGGCGAGACCTGGACCATCATCAGCCCCGACCTCAGCCGTAACGACAAGTCCAAACAGGGCTGGTCGGGCGGACCGATCACCGGCGACAACACCGGGGTCGAGGTCTATTCGACCATCTTCGCCATCGACGAATCGGCCCTGACCCCGGGCGAGATCTGGGTGGGCAGCGATGATGGTCTGGTGCACATCAGCAGCGATGACGGCCAGGACTGGCAGCAGATCACGCCCAAGGGCCTGCCGGTGGATGCCACGATCGCCAGCCTGCGCACGTCCATGCACCAGGCCGGACGCGCCTACGTCGTCGCCCATCGCTATCGCCTGGGTGATGACCGCCCCTACCTCTACGCCAGCGATGACCGCGGCCGCTCCTGGCGCAATCTGGCCAGCTCCCTGCCGCAGAACATGCCGCTGTACGCGATTGCCGAGGACGAGACCGATCCGGCGACGCTGTATCTGGGCGCCGAACGGGCGATTTATGCCTCCATCGACGGCGGTCGCAACTGGCGGGCGATCCAGCTGAACCTGCCGCCGGTGGCGGTGGTGGATCTGGAAACCGCGCATGGCGATCTGGTGCTGGGCACGCGCGGGCGCGGCCTCTATGCCTTCCACGATCTGGCCGCCCTGCGCCTGGCCTTGCGCGGCAAGACCGATCAGGCCTTGCTGGCCGCCCCAGCGCCGGCGACACGCTGGCGCCACGAGTATCGTTGGGGCGAGGACAGCGGCAACAGCAACCCGCCCTATGGCGCGATGTTCAGTTACTACCTGCCGGCGAAGATCGACGGCGAACTCAAGCTGCGCATCGTCGACAAGAACGGTCAGCTGGTACGCGAACTCAGCAGCACCGCCAAACCACGGTCCGGCGAGCAGGATGATCCGGATGCGCCCGGCGAAGCCCCCAAGCCCGAACTCTCGCTGGATGCCGGTTGGCATCGGGTGTCCTGGGATCTGTCCTACGCCGGCGCCCAGCGTCTCAGTGGCGCCCGATTCTTCGCCGGCGATCCGGAATCGGGCCCCCTGGCCCTGCCCGGCAGCTATCGCGCTGAATTGAGCGGCCCGAATCTGACGCTCGGCACCGAGATCACGGTACTCGCCGACCCGCGCTCGCCGGTGGACGCCTCAGCCATGGCCGAGCAGCTGGCTTTTGCCCTGCAACTGCGCGCCGATCTGGAACGCGCGCGCCTGGGGATCGAATGGCTGCGGGCGGCGCGAGAGCAGGCCGCCGATCTGGGCGAGCGCCTGAAGGACGATCAGCGCTACGGTGAGCTGGTCGCGGCAGCAAAGGCGGTAACCGACGATGCCGACACCATCGAAGGCCAGATGCACAATCCCGAAGCCAGGGTCGCCTACGATTTTCTGCGCGGCCCCAAGGGCCCGCAGCTGTATTCCAAGCTGGCCGGCTTGTTCAGTTCCGCGCAGGACTCCGACCACGCCCCCAGCCAGGGCATGCGCGCCCAGTACGCCCTCTTCAGTGCCGAACTGGCCACTCGTGAAGCGGCGATCGCCAAGATGCGGGCTGGCTCGGTGGCCACGCTGGAGGCTGCCGCAGCCAAGGCCAGCCTGCCGCGGCTGATCCTGCCCGCCAGTACCGGGAGCGCGCCGTGATCGGTGCCGTGATCTCGGCCATCGCCCGCTGGGCAGAGCACCTGCGGTTTCCGCGCCTGCTGCTGCTCACCGCCGCGCTGTTCGTCGCCGATCTGGCGATACCCGACTTCATTCCCTTCGTCGACGAGATCCTGCTGGCCCTGGCCACGATCATTCTCGGGCGCATGCGCCGACCCGGGAAGGCGGCGCCCCCTTAATCCGGAGAATCTGCCCAGGCGGCCGCGCGGGGTTGTCGGTTGTCGGTTGTCGGTTGCTGCTGGCTGGTGGCTGGTGGCTCTTGTAGCCCGAACTGCGCGCAGCGCTGTCCGGGCAGTGTACCTGCCCGCCGGGAGCGTGACTTGCTGGCGGATGACCGCATGCGGCGAGCCGCTTTCGCCCTCCGCTATGATCAGACAATGCCTGCATCGACCAGTGATCCCCGCCCGACGCCACCGGAAAAACCGCTGGCCTCCGACTGCTGCGACAGCGGTTGCGCGCGTTGTGTATTCGAGGTCTACGCCGAGGCCAGGGAGCAATACCGGCGAGAGTTGGCTGACTGGCAGGCACGCCATTCCGGGCAGGAGGATTGACGGCGGACCTTCGATTCCGCGGCCACCACATGGAGCACCGGCGCCACACCGGGCACGCGGCTCAAGGCGATCGATGACTTCGCATTCATGCCCGAGCTCGCCTGTGCGAGCGGATTCATCCGCGATCGCTGGCAAGCTGTGGGAGCGGATTCATCCGCGATCGCTGGCAAGCTGTGGGAGCGGATTCATCCGCGATCGCCCGCCGACCGTGCGGCAACGACATGCTGGCTGAAGGTCGAGACCAGGATGCAGGTCGATGGCGGTCGCCGACTGCGGTCGGGCATGGAGGGATCACGATGAGACCCGAGACCGATTTTTCACGCGGAGGCGCGGAGGCCGCGTAGAAAGGCCACTGGCCCTCGATGGCGATGGCACATCTCCGCGTTCTCCGCGCCTCCGCGTGAGACATCCGGCCAGCTGCCGCGGATGGCGCCGCGCTGCAGAGCGGCCTCAGCGCCTGGCGAGCGCTGCACGGCACATAGCGGTACGCGCGCCAAACGGGTTCATGACCCGCGTGCAGTGTCGGACCGATGCACGTGGCTCTCCATGAACCCATATCGTAACGTGTTGATTTGTGCACGTTGACGTAGGTTGCCGTGAAAGTCGTTCAGGCGAGAGCTGTCGCTCCCTCCCCGATGTTCGGGGAGGGGTGGGGTGGGGTTAGGCAGGAAA
>JALHRS010000013.1:0-21639 GCA_022841325.1 Lysobacterales bacterium
GGGGAGGGCTGGGGAGGGGTTAGGCAAGAAACCCTATGCAACGGTCATGGCACCAGCGACTTTCATGATTGCGGGTGGCTCGCAGCCATGACCGTTGGGCTAAGCGCAGCGTGCCCAACGGAACATCGTATCGTTGGGCACGCTGCGCTTAGCCCAACCTACGGTTGATGGACTTTGGGCGATTTCAGGCTGAATCGCGCTCTTCACAACGAAGCCAGCAGGAGAGCCTTTCCCGTGCCCCGTGCCCCGTGCCCCGTGCCCCGCCAACCGCCAACCGCCAACCGACAACCGACAACCGACAACCGACAACCGACAACCGACAACCTGTTCGCGCTGGCTGCGCTATCGTCCGCGACCTTGATGTGGGTACTGGAGCGGGGATGGCGACGGTCTGGATGGGTGTGCTGGCGCTGGAGCCGGTGGCGGGGGCCTTGCCGCAGCGGCACCTGTTGACGCGGGCGACGGCCGAGGGGCTGATGGCGGCGATGGGCGCGCAACTGGCGCGCTTTCTGCCGCCCGAGCACGATTACGGTTTCGTCTGGTCAGCGGCGCTGTATGACCCGGCCCAACTGCTGCGTCCGGGCTTTCCGCTGCATCAGGAACTGGGCAATCTGTTCCTGGCCGGACAGCGTGCCGGCGTGGCCGCGGGCCACAGCCTGACCCTGTGCGAGCGCGACGGAAAGATGCCCACGGCCCTGCTGGAGCCGGACATGGCGATCGGCGGCGGCACCCTGTTCACGATCCCGGTGGCGATCACTGGCAGCGAGGAGGCCATCGCCGCGGCCACTGAGCGACTGGAGATCGACCTTTACGGACAGGGTCTGGCCGATGCTGCCATCGTCTTCGAGCTGGCGCGCGATCTGGGGCTGGCCTTCGAGCATGTGCGGCTGATGTCCTTGCTCGACCTGTCGGCGATGATGGCGGCGCAACTGGAACACGTCGGCTTCAGTTTCGCCTGGGAACTGATCGAGGAGCTGCTGTACGGGGCGCCACCGCGGCAACTGGAAGTCCGCACGCCGCTGGGGCAAGCGCTGAAGCTGGATGATGGCGCGGTCTGGCTGTCCTTTCTGCCGTACTCGCTGTACGCGCGCCAGAATTCCGGGCTCGGCGACCAACGCCTGAACGAATACGTGGCCCAGCTGCATGAGTTCCGCCAGGTGCAGGGGCTGCTGGCGGCGCACGGCATCAGCGTGCGGGTGCGCCTGCCACAGGCGGACACCGGTCATGCCTGCTCGCGCCAGAACGATGATTTCGTCATCGAGAGCCTGAGCTCGAACGCGCCGGTGCGCGCCTGTCTGCACGAGGCCGCCGGACTGGGGGCAGTCGCACTGACGCTGGTCGATGCCGCCGGCGCCGTGGTCGAGCATCGTTATCCGCTGTCGGCGGCGGCAATTGAACGCTTCCGCGACGAGGCGCGCTTGCAGCAATGGCCGATCGAGCGCCTGGGTCGCGTCGTGCTCAGCGATGATGGCGAGGATCTGGCGGCGCCTCAGCCTTCCGATCTGCGTCATTGAGACCATGATGGTCAACCGCTGTCCCGTAGGTCAGGTTGCTCGCACCGCGAGCTACGTGACGTCGTTGGGGCCGGTGAAGTCACGTAGCCCGCGTTGCGGTCAACGTGACCTACGAACCGGTCTGCGGCCGTGACCATGGGCTTGCGCGAGCTTCGACGTCGACTGGCGCAGGGCATGGCCGCCGATTTCCCGCGTCTGCGTCGGGATCTGGATCGCTGGCGGGCCGATACGCCGGACGCCGATCAGCGTCTGGCGCGGCTGGCCGAGCAGATCGAGGCCTCGGCGCAGCGCAGCGAGTTGCGCCGCGCGCGGGTACCGGAGATTTCGGTGCCCGAGGATCTGCCGATCGCCACCCGGGCCGACGAGATTGTCGAAGCGATCCGCGCCCATCAGGTGGTCGTCGTTGCTGGCGAGACCGGCTCGGGCAAGACCACGCAGCTGCCCAAGCTGTGTCTGGCAGCAGGGCGCGGGCTGGCCGGGCTGATCGGCTGCACGCAGCCGCGGCGGATCGCGGCCAAGAGCATCTCCAGACGTGTCGCCGAAGAGCTGAAGTCGCCACTGGGGCAGCTGGTCGGTTTCGCCGTGCGCTTTCAGGATCAGGTCAACGAGGACACGCTGGTCAAGTTCATGACTGACGGCATCCTGCTGGCGGAAACCCAGTCCGACCGTTTCCTGCGCCGCTATGACACGCTGATCATCGACGAAGCCCACGAGCGCAGTCTGAACATCGACTTTCTGCTCGGCTATCTGAAGCGGCTGCTGCCCAAACGCCCGGATCTGAAGCTGATCATCACCTCGGCCACCATCGACACCGAGCGCTTCGCCGCTCATTTCCACGGCGCGCCGGTGATTTCGGTGGAGGGCCGCGGCTATCCGGTCGAGGTGCGCTGGCGTCCGATCGAGGGTGATCGCGAAGAGCGCGGCGACTCCGGCCTGTACCAGGCCATCGCCAACGCCACCGAAGAGCTGGCCGGCAGCGATCCGCGCGGCGACATCCTGGTGTTCCTGCCCGGCGAACGCGAGATCCGCGACGCCCACAAGGCGCTGGAGAACCGTCGCTACGCCCACACCGAGGTGTTGCCGCTGTACGCGCGACTGTCTGGCGCGGCCCAGGACCGGGTGTTCCAGCCCGGGCCGCAGCGGCGCATCGTGCTTGCCACCAATGTGGCCGAGACCTCGATCACGGTGCCGCGCATCCGCTTCGTCATCGACAGCGGCATCGCCCGGGTCAATCGCTACAGCCAGCGCAACAAGGTGCAGCGACTGCAGATCGAGCCGATCTCACAAGCCTCGGCCAACCAGCGCGCCGGTCGCTGCGGGCGCCTGTCTGCCGGCATCGCCGTGCGCCTCTATGACGAGGCCGATTATCAGAAGCGCCCGGAATACACCGATCCCGAGTTGCTGCGCTCCTCCCTGGCCGGAGTGATCCTGCGCATGCTTGATCTGGACCTCGGTGATCCGGTCGACTTTCCCTTTCTCGATCCGCCCAGCGATCGCGCCCTGCAGGACGGCTTCTTGTTGCTGCGCGAAATTGCGGCGATCGACGAGCACCAGCGCCTGACGCCGATTGGCCACGACATGGCCAAGCTGCCCATCGATGTGCGCCTGGCACGCTTCCTGATAGCCGCCCGCGACGCCCGGGTACTCGACGAAGCCCTGGTGATCGCCGCCGGCCTGTCGATCCAGGACCCCCGCGAGCGCCCGGCCGAGGTACGCGGCCTGGCCGACGCCGCGCACCAGGCCTTCGTTCACGACAAGAGCGATTTCCTGACCCTGCTGCAGCTGTGGCAGGCCTACAACCATGAGCATGAAGAGCTCACCCAGAGCCGTTTGCGCGACTGGTGCAAGAGCCACTTCCTGTCCTATCTGCGCATGCGCGAATGGCGTGAGCTGCATCGGCAGTTGTTGTTGATTGTGCGTGAGCGGGGGGGGGGGGAGGCGGGAGCTCAGGAGTCGGGACCGGGGACCCGGAGCCCTCAAGAGCCGGGACCGGGGACCCGGGACCCGGGACCCGGGAAAGGCGCGCCCGGACGCGGCGACAAGTCGGGTCGAAGCGTTGCACTTGCTTCAACCGGGTCCCGGGTCCCGCGTCCCGGGTCCCGCGCCTCTGTGACAAGCGCGCCCGGACGTGGCGACAAGTCCGGTCGAAGTGCTGCTCTTGCTTCAACCGGGTCCCGGGTCCCGGGTCCCGGGTCCCGGCCCGAACCAGAAACCGCCCTCACCGACCCCCGTGCCTACGAGGCCCTGCACCGGGCGCTGTTGACGGCTTTTGTGACCCAGGTGGCGCGCAAGGATGACAAGGTGCGCTATCGCGGGCCGCGGGGGCGGGCGCTGCAGATCTTTCCGGGTTCGGGGCAGGCCAAGTCGGGCCCCAACTGGATTGTGTCGGCGACCTTGCTGGAGACCGAAAAGCTCTACGCGCTGATGGTGGCCCGTATCGAGGCGGGCTGGATCGAAGCGGCGGCCGCGCATCTGAGCAAGCGCCACTGCTATGAGCCCAGCTGGGATGAGAAGGGCGGGCGCGCGGTCGGTTTCGAAGACATCAGCCTGTATGGACTGCCGATCATTCAGCGCCGGCGCATTGCCTACGGACCGGTGGATCCGATGGCCGCGCGGCAGCTGTTTCTGCGTCACCAGCTGGTGCGTGGCGAGGGTCCGGCGCGGCATCCGGTGCTGGCGCACAACGCCGCCATGCGCGAGCTGGCTCGGGCCAAGGAGGAGAAGCTGCGTCGACGCGGCCTGCTGAAGGATGAGGAACAGCTGGCCGAGTGGTTTGAGACGCGTTGCCCGGCAGAGATCATCGACTCCCACGGTTTGCTGCGCTGGCTCAAGCAGGCAACGCCGGCCGAGCAGGCGGCCCTGAAGCTGAGCCTGGACGATCTGGTCATCCCCAGCGCGCAGGGCGATGAGGGTTTCGATTTTCCCGATGCGCTGGAAGTGCAGGGCGCGCGGCTGCTGCTGGAATATCACTTCGATCCCAACGGCGCCCGCGACGGGGTCACGGCCAGCGTGCCGCTGGCGGTGCTGCTGGGCTTGAGCGAGGCCGAGATCGACTGGCTGGTGCCGGGGCTGCGTGAGGACAAGGCGGCGGCGCTGATCAAGAGCCTGCCCAAGGCCTTGCGTCGGCATGTGGTGCCGGCACCGGATTTCGCCCGCGCCTTCCTGGAAGCGACCAGGCCCCGCAGCGCACCCTTTGCGGTCGCGCTGGCGGCCTATCTCAGCCAGGTTGCCGGCATCGATATCCGCGATTCCGATTTCGACCTCGGCAGTCTGCCGGCCTATCTCAGCCTCAATCTGCGCATCGTCGATGAGCATGGCAAGGTGCTGACCGAAGAGCGTGATCTGGCTGCAGTCAAGGAACGCTTTGCCGAGGCCGCACGCGCCGCCTTCGCCGAGCGCGTCGATGCCGAATTCCAGCGCGACCACCTCAGCGACTGGCCGCTGGACGAGTTGCCGCTGGAAGTCAGCGCCGAGGGTGGCGCGCGCGCCTTTCCGGCCCTGTATGACGATGGTAGCCAGGTCGGCCTGCGCGCCTATGCCGATGCGGCCGAAGCCCTGGCGGCCCATCCACGCGGCGTGCGCCGGCTGGTGTTGATCCAGATCGACGACCAGCTGCGCTACTGGCAGCGGCACCTGAAACTCTCGGCCGACGCGCAGATGGCTTATGGCGTGGTCGACAGCATCGAACGCCTGCGCCGCGATGTGATCGAGGCTGCCGTCGATCGCGTGCTCGCAGACACGCCGCAAGGACCGAAGCCCCCGCCGAAGCCGGAAACGGCAAAGCCCCGGGCGCAGGATGTGCGCGACTTCAAGGCACTGGCGAGTGCTGTTCGCAGACCTGCCGACATCCCCGGTGCCGTCAGGAGCGAGCTCGCGTCGCGACCGGCAGCTGCGCAGACCGAGTCCGTTGCCGAAGCAGCGCAGGACCGTCGCGACGCGAGATCGCTCCTGCGCGAGCAGCCCGGGATCCGCACGCGGGCCGAATTCCAGGCCCTGCTGGCACGGATGCGCCGCGATCTCGGGCCCCAGGTGCAGCAGCTGGGCACGCGCGTCGATGCCGTGCTCAAGGCGATCAAGCAGTTGCGCGCCGAGCTGACGCCGCCCTTGATGGGTTTCGCCACCGCCAATCTGGCTGACGCCCGCGAGCATCTGGATGCGCTGGTGCACCCAGGTTTTGTCGGCGAGGTCGGCTTCGAGCGCCTGGAACACTACCCGCGATACCTGGAAGCCCTGCGCTTGCGGGTCGAACGCCTCAAGCGCGATCCGGGCAAGGATCAGGCGCGGCTGCTGGAAGTGCAGCCCTTCTGGCGCGCCTGCCAGCAGCTGATGAAATCCAGGCCGGACGATCCGGAGGTGGCGGCCTTGCGCTGGTTGATCGAGGAATTCCGGGTGTCGCTGTTTGCCCAGGAACTGAAGACCGCCGAACCGGTGTCGGCCAAGCGCGTGGCCAAGCGGGTGGAGCAGCTGGGGGGCTGAGAGCTGCTTTACCCTGGGAGCGGGCTATGCCCGCGATGGTGGCTTGCCCGGTCGCGGATGAATCCCACAGGGCCCGTCGCCTGTGGAGCGCCCTTGTGGCGCGACCGGTAGCTCGGCGCTCGCGGGCACTGGCAGACGGCGCATGCCGCCGATCAGGGCTTCAACGCGGAGAACGCAGAGGGTCGCAGAGGACACGGAGAGAAGCAAAGCGGATCTGTAGACGCTCTTCTCTGCGTTCTCAGCGTTTCTCTGCGTTCTTTGCGTTCCGCTTCTGATCACAGGTCACCGCGGTTCCCGATCTTGGCCCTCATACCGAAACACCGCGGTCGCGACGCGAGGTCGCTCATGCCGAGGCCGCTTGATCGCGGATGAATCCGCTCCCACAGGGGAGCGCTTGTCGGCTGGCGACGATACCGGGACTTGTAGGTCCAGACTTGTCTGGACGCTTTTCCGGCCTCGTCAGGGCGAAAGCGTTCGGACAAGTCCGAACCTACAAGAGCCTCCCGTCTTGTAGCCTTTTCCCGTGCCCCGTGCCCCGTGCCCCGTGCCCCGCTTCCCCAGCCCTACCGGCAGCCGACCACCCCCTTGCTGGCCTCGAAGCCATGATTGCCGATCACCTGGTAGCGAACTTCGACGCCGGCCCCCAGGCCGGCAGCTCCGAGGGCGCTGCAGATCTGTTCGGCCGCCTGCGATCCGGGTCCGATCGCCGATTGCACCGACATCTGCACCTGGCCATCGCTGCTCCACCAGACTTCGCGCACCTCGCCCAGGGATTCCAGATCGGCGATCAACTGATCGCGCGCCGGGTCACCATCGGCGCCCTGGCCGAAGGCAGTGCCGGGCTCGCTTTCGGTGGATGCGCCGTGTGGACTGGCAGGCGCGGCGCGCCCGGCGGTGATGGCATCAGGCGGCGAAGGTGGTGCCAGCGAGTCGGGTGGCTGTGCCGGTTCCGGCATCGCTGGTGCCAAACTTGCGGCCGGCGCCGCGCGCGATCGTGCCCATGGCTGCGGTGATTCGGCCAGCAGCTGCCAGGCCAGCAGCCATGCCAGAACGCCGAGTGCCAGCCCAGTGAGCAGCGGCAGGCCGATGCGCATGGTGCGCAGCAGGCTGATGCGGATGCCGGCGCGCCGGCGCAGCTTGGGGGACAGCGCCGGCTCCACCAGTTGCCAAAGTCCGGCGCCATCGACCACGCGCAGTCGCTCGCCCCGGGTCGAGCGCTTCAGGCTGTCGTTGCAGTGGCCGGCGCTGACCAGGATGCCGCCGGCAACGGCTTCGCGATCGACCGCGCGCATCAGGGATCGGACATGCTCGGATTCCACCTGCTCATCGCGCCGATGGCGGCAATCGACCAGCCACACCAGTCCCTCGCTATGGACCCGCAATCGCGGGCCGCCTGTGCTGTCTGCCTGGCTCTGCACCCGGTGACCCTTGTGAGCCCAGGCCCTGGCCAGCAGGTTGGCGAAGGCGCGGGCATCCAGGGGTCCGAGCACGCCCATGCCGGCGCGTGCCTCCGGCAAATCCCTGTCCACCCATAGCCGCGCTGCCAGCATCAGCGCGCCTATGGCCAGCGAGGATGACAAAACCAGGGCAAGGTAGGCTGCCACTGCGGGTAGATCCAGCATCGCGGTCGCTGCTCCTGTACGGCGGATTTCCGTGTCCAGACCGACACTTGTCTACGCCATTGCCGGCAACTCCGGGCTGAACGGCGGATCAGGCCGGGTGTCCTAATGCGCTAGTGCATCGAACTTTGGTTAGTCTGCTCTACTAAAAGGCTTGACAACCCCTACACCCCGACCTGTACCTTTGCTGCCATGCACAACGACTTCACCTCGACCCAGCTGAACACTGGCCTGACCTCGGTCGGCTCGCCAGTCGTCGTAGGAGTCGTCATTACTGAGCGCCAAGTGCAGGCCGCCTAGTCGTACGGACAGACCCAAGGCCCTGCACTCGGACGAGAAACCGGGGCCACAAGCGCGCCCCGGACCGAAGCAGAGCCTCCCAAACCGGAGGTTTCATGCAAAGCGACAACATCAAGGCTTTTCCCGATCGAGCCCCGGCCCGGGCCATGCTGCGCGCCACCGGGCTGACGACGGCGGATCTGGAAAAGCCTCTGATCGCCGTGGTCAGCACCTTCAGCGATGTCACCCCGTGCAATATGCATCTGCGCGAACTCGCGGCTGCGGTCAAGGATGGCGTGCGCGCCGCTGGCGGTACGCCGATCGAAGGCAATACCATCGTCGTGTCCGACGGCATCAGCATGGGCACTTCAGGCATGCGCGCCAGCCTGGTCTCGCGCGACTGGATCGCCGATACCATCGAGTTGTTCGTGCGCGGCCATTCCTTCGACGGCGTGGTGGTGCTCACCGGTTGCGACAAGACCATCCCGGCGGCGGCCATGGCCCTGGGACGCATCAATATTCCGGGGCTGGCCCTCTATGGCGGTTCGATCATGCCGGGCCGCTTCCAGGGTCGCGATGTCACCATCCAGGATGTGTTCGAAGCGGTGGGCGCCTGCGCCGCCGGCAAGATGAGCCATGAGGAGCTGCGTGAACTGGAGGGCAAGGCCTGTCCGGGCGCAGGTGCCTGTGGTGGCCAGTTCACCGCCAATACCATGGCCACGGCGCTGGCCTTTCTGGGCATCGCCAGCATGGATGGCACCGATCTGCCGGCGCTGCATCCGGACAAGCCCGCTGCTGCGCAGGCTGCCGGCAGGGCGGTCATGGAGATGGTGCGCTCGGGGCTGACTCCGCGTCAGATCATGACTGCGGAAGCCTTCGAGAACGCCATTTCCGCGGTGATGGTCACCGGCGGCTCGACCAATGCCGTGCTGCATCTGCTGGCGATCGCCCGCGAGGTCGGTGTGTCCCTGACACTGCAGGATTTCGACCGCCTCAGCCGCAGTACGCCGGTGCTGGCCGATCTCAAGCCTGGTGGCAAATACGCCGCGCCGGACATGACCCTGGCCGGTGGACTGCGCCTGGTGGCGCAGCGACTGAAGCAGCAGGGCCGATTGCATGATGGGCTGACCGTCAGCGGTCAGCAGATGCACGCTGAAGCCGATGCGGCCGTCGAACGCGAAGGTCAGAAGGTGTTGCGGTCGTGGAGCCAGCCGATCAAGCCCGAGGGTGGCATCGCCATTCTGCGCGGCACGCTCGCGCCTGAAGGCTGCGTGGTCAAGCTGGTAGGGCACGACCGCCGCAAGCACATCGGTCCGGCGCGGGTCTTCGACAACGAGCCCGATGCCTTCGCTGCCGTGCAGGAGGGTCGCATCCAGGCCGGCGACATCATCGTCATCCGCCACGTAGGCCCGGCCGGTGCGCCCGGCATGCCGGAAATGCTGGCCGTCACCGCCGCCCTGATGGGCGTGGGTCTGGGCGATTCGGTGGCACTGGTCACCGATGGACGCTTCAGCGGCGCCACCCACGGTTTCATGGTCGGTCACGTCGCCCCGGAAGCCGCCAGAGGCGGGCCCATTGCACTGATCGAAGACGGCGATGTGATCACGCTGGACGTGGACCAGCGCATCCTCGACGTGGCTGCGCCGCTGGCCGATCGCGCCGTCAGCTACGTGCCCAGGGCGCCGACCGAGCTCTACGGCGTGCTCGCCAAATACGAGCAACTGGTGGGATCGGCGTCCGAAGGCGCGCCTACTCACCGTGGGGCGCGTGGCTAGTCGTTCGAGATTTCCGGGGCGCGCCGGGCGCGCCCCGCGATGGAAAATGGGAAATGGAAAAAGGAAAAAGGAAAAAGGAAGGGCAACAGCCGCACTGGGGAAGCATTGCGCATGAATACGATTGCGAGCTTCAGCCCTGATGTGTAGCCCAAAGCCACAATCTAGCCCCGATCCGCTCTTCCTTTTTCCTTTTCCCTTTTTCCATTTTCCATTTCCCCCTACCAGTCCCCCAACCCCAGCCCCGAGGCCAGTCCCATGACCAAACTCTATTCCGATCAAGATGTGCAACCCGAAGCCCTGAAGGGCCAGCGTATCGTCATCCTGGGCTATGGCAGCCAGGGCCGTGCGCAGGCGATGAATCTCAAGGATTCGGGTTTTGACGTGACCATCGCCCTGCGTCCGGGTGGCAAGACCTGGGCTCAGGCCGAGGCCGATGGCTTCAAGCCCAAGGAACCGTCGGTAGCGCTGAAGGACGCCAACGTCATCTCCATGCTGCTGCCGGATACCGAACAGCCCAAGGCCTACCAGCAATGGGTGGCGCCGAATCTGAAAGCCGGCACGCTGCTGATGTTCGCTCATGGCTTCAATGTGCATTACGGCACCATCGTTCCGCCCAAGGACGTAGACGTGGCGCTGGTGGCACCGAAGGCACCCGGCAAGCTGGTGCGCCGTCAGTACGAGGAAGGCCGTGGCGTGCCCAGCCTGATCGCCGTCCATCAGGATGCCACCGGCACCGCCAAGGCGCGCGCGCTGGCCTGGGCCTGGGGCGTGGGCTCGGCGCACGCGGGTGTGCTCGAGACCACCTTCGCCGAAGAAACCGAGACCGATCTGTTCGGTGAGCAGGCCGTGCTCTGCGGCGGCGCGACCGAACTGGTCCAGGCCGGATTCGAAACGCTGGTGCAGGCCGGCTATCAGCCGGAAGTGGCTTATTTCGAGGTGCTGCACGAGCTCAAGCTGATCGTCGATCTGCTGTACGAAGGCGGCATGGCACGGATGCATCAGTTCGTCTCCGACACTGCCAAGTACGGCGATCTGACCCGTGGTCCGCGGGTGGTCAACGGCGCTTCGCGCAAGGCCATGCGCGAGATCCTCCAGGAAATCCAGGATGGCACCTTCGCCCGCGAGTGGATCGCCGAAAACGCCAACGGCTGCCCCAACTACAAGGCCCTGCTGGAGCGTGATCTGGCTCACCCGATCGAATCGGTCGGCAAGCGCCTGCGTGCGCGCATGAGCTGGCTGCAGGCGGGCGCCCAGGACAAGGCGGCGTAAGGAGCCGCGGCGAGGGGAACGGGGCAGGGGGCACGGGAAGCTCGGGCTGGGACCAGTCCGAGTCCTCAAGCGTCACTGCCTCTGAACCTGTCGCAATCTGTCGGTCCAGACTTGTCTGGACGCCTTCTGACCTCGTCAGGGCGAAAGCGTTCGGACAAGTCCGAACCCAAAGGAGCCTCAAGCCTCGTAGCCTTTTCCCGTGCCCCGTGCCCCGTGCCCCGTGCCCCGTGCCCCTGCCCCTGCCCCGTGCCCGCAACAAACCAAGGAACTTCCATGAGCCTGAAAATCTGGATCGACGGTCAATTCCAATCCACCGAAGACGCCAAGGTCAGCGTGCTCAGTCATGCCCTGCACTACGGCACCGGCGTGTTCGAAGGCATCCGCAGCTATCCCACCGCGAGTGGGGCGGCGGTATTCCGTCTGCGCGAGCATCTGCTGCGCATGCAACGCGGCGCCGATGCCCTGGGCATGCATCTTGTGCTGGACGAATGCGAGCAGGCGGTGGTCCAGACCCTGCGCGTGAACCAGCAGGCCGAAGCCTACATCCGTCCGCTGGCCTGGTATGCCGATGGCGGTCTGGGCCTGGATCTGGGCAAGCAGACGGCGCACCTGATGGTGGCTACCATCGCCTGGGCCAGCCATCTCGGCGGCCACAAGGTGCGGGTCACGGTCTCGCCGATGCGTCGCAACACCGCGCGCGCCATGCCGGCACTGAAGCTCACCGGTGGTTACACCAATGCCACGATGGCCAAGCTCGAAGCCGCCCGCCGCGGCTTCGACGAGGCCCTGTTCGTCGACGATGCTGGCCTGGTGGTGGAATGCACGGGCGAGAACGTGTTTCTGGTCAAGGACGGCAAGGTCGTCGCCTCCGAGCACCCGGATGCGCTGGGCGGCATCACCCGTCAGACCGCGATCGAGCTCACCGGCGCTGAAGTCCGACCGGTCAGTCTGGCCGAGCTCAAGGCGGCAGACGAGGTCTTCCTCACCGGCACCTCGGCCGAGATCTGTGCGGTAGAAGCCATCGACGAGCGCGTATACGGCGACAATCCGGTGACCCGCGACTTGTCGGCGCTGTACCAGCGCATCGTCCACGGCGAAGAGCCGAAGTACCGCCATTGGTTGACCGAATATGACCTGGAATCCAAGGCTGACCGGGTCGCGGCATAGCCAAAGCGAAAGCAGCGGAGCAAGCTCCGCTCTACCAGAGCGACGGTCTGCGAGGCTGTTGTAGTGCCGAGCTTGCTCGGCAGGGTGTGCGGCTTTTCTGGGTGGCGGGAAAAGCCAAGGCACAAGCCCATCAGAAGCAGCGGAGCAAGCTCCGCTCTACCAGAGCGACGGTCTGCGAGGCTGTTGTAGTGCCGAGCTTGCTCGGCAGGGTGTGCGGCTCCTTGTCGCGCCGAAACCGACAAGAAGCCAAAGCCCTGCAGAAGCAGCGGAGCAAGCTCCGCTCTACGAAAAGAAAAAGGCGCCGCGTTTCCGCGGCGCCTTGATCAGTCACCCGATTGTCGCTTCAGCTCAGCGCAGCTCGCAGAAGCAGAAGGCGTAGGTGGCCATCGGTCGCTTTTCCCAGCCGTTGAGGATGGCCAGATCGTGATTGAGCTCGCGCGCCATCTGCGGCTGCATCCAGCTTGGCAGCAGGGCGCTGGCGACGCTGGACTGGATCATGGCGCGGGCCCGTGAGTTCATGCTGACGACGAACTTCTCGAAACCGGTCAGTTCCTTTTCGACGTAGACGACCTGATAGCCATCGCTGTCCAGATTGGCGCGTTCGGCGGCGTTGGCGATGGCGTCCTTGAGACCGCCGAGCTGGTCGACCAGGCCACGCTCCAGCGCCTGGTTGCCGCTCCACACGCGGCCCTGGGCGATCTCGTCGATTTCCTCCGGCGTCTTGCCGCGATTACTCGCCACCTTGCCGATGAAGTCCTGATAGCCGGCGTTGATCACCG
Source organism: Lysobacterales bacterium (assembly GCA_022841325.1). Taxonomy (GTDB): domain Bacteria; phylum Pseudomonadota; class Gammaproteobacteria; order Xanthomonadales; family SZUA-5; genus JADKFD01. Next base: position 12,879 of record JALHRS010000013.1, read on the forward strand.
ACTGCAGCACGTCTCCGATGCGCGGATCCAGCGGCCGACGCGGGTCGAGCGCGCCGGCGAGCCAGGTCGTGGTCGTCCCTTCGCTGTGCAGTCCGAGCTTCTCCATGGTCTGGCTGGCATCCGGGAACAGGCCGAAGATGCCGATCGAGCCGGTGATGGTGCTGGGTTCGGCGTAGATCGTGTCGGAGGTCATCGAGATCCAGTAGCCACCGGAGGCGGCCACGTCACCCATCGACACCACCACCGGCTTGCCGGCGGCGCGGGTCAGTTCCAGCTCGCGGCGGATCAGTTCCGAGTCGAAACCGCTGCCGCCGGGCGAATCCACCCGCAACACCACCGCCTTGATGTTCTTGTCTTCGCGCGCCTTGCGCACCAGTTCGCTGGTGCTGCGACCGCCGATCATGCCCTGTGCCTGCTGGCCACCAACAATCTCGCCCTGGGCCACGATCACGCCGATCTGGGTGGCGTCGCCGATCACCGGGATGGCCGGGAAGCGCTTCAGATAGTTGGCGAGATTGATCTGGCGGAAAGTCTCCTGCTCGTCGTCCTTGGCGCCGGAGGCAATCAGCATTTCCCTGAGCTCGTCGGCGGTCTTGAGACCATCGACCAGCTTCTCATCGACGGCCAGCTTGGCCATGTCGCCCTTCACGGCGGCGATGCGCTGCGGCAGTTCCTCGATCATCGCTCGCAGTTCGGCCGTTTCCAGTCCGCGGGCGGCGGCGATATCGTCGAGGAAAACGGTCCAGACGTCCTCCAGCCAGTAACGGTCAGCTTCGCGGGCGGCATCGGAAGGGCCGTCGAGCAGATAGGGCTCGACCGCGCTCTTGAACTTGCCGACGCGGAACACGTGCATCTGCAGGCCGATCTTCTCCAGCGCCGAACGGTAGTAGTTGCGATAGCGGCCGAGGCCTTCCAGCAGGGCCATGCCATCGGGATGGATGTAGATCTCATCGGCGTGCGAGGCCAGGTAATAGGCGCCCTGATCGAGGTAATCGCCATGGGCCACGACCTTCTTGCCGCTCTTGCGGAAGGCATCCAGGGCACGACCGACTTCACGCAGCGTGCTGACGCCGGCGCCGCCATAGTTGTTCAGACTCAGCAGGATCTGGGTGATGTTGTCGTCCCTGGCGGCCTCGTCGAGCACCTTCAGCAGATCGCGCAGCTGGGTTTCCGGCACCTCGTCTCCAAGCGCCTTGGCCAGCGCCACGTCGGCCGGACTGCCGGAGTACTGCTCGACGATCTCACCCTTGATGTCGAGCACCAGGGTGGTGTTCTGCTGCAGATCCTTGCCGTCCTTGTCGAAAATCGCCATGACCACAAAGACCAGGATCAGCAGAAACACCAGATTCACCACCAGCCGGCGGGTGAAATCGAGTCCATTCCACAAGCCGCCGATCAGGCGGCGCAGGAAGCCGGGGCGCTTTTCAGCCATGCAATACTCCTAAGGGCCTTGAGTGCGCAAGCCTGCGCACAGTGGCGCCGATCATACGGTTTTGCGGGCGAAAACCGATGTCCCGTTGGTCACGTGAAAATGGCGTGCTCAGCCGGCCATGGCCTGCAGCATCAGTCCGGTCAGATAGGCGCAATAGGTGCCCAGGGCGTAGCCGAGCACCGCCAGCAGCACGCCCACCGGCGCTAACGCTGGATGGAATACAGTAGCGACCACCGGAGCCGAAGCGGCGCCGCCGATATTGGCTTGCGAGCCGACCGCCATGAAGAACAGGGGCGCGCGAATCAATTTGGCGGTGATCAACATCAGGGCGGCGTGCACGATGATCCAGATGCCGCCGAGGGCGAACAGCCAGGGTCGGTCGAGCAGCGCGCCGAGATCCATGTGCATGCCGATGGTGGCAACCAGCACGTAGAGCATCACCGAACCCACCTTCGAGGCGCCGGCGCCCTCCAGGCTGCGGGCCTTGGTGAAACTCAGGCTCAGCCCCACCGTGGTCGCGATGACCGTGATCCAGAAAAATCGTGAAGTCAGGCTGTAGTCCTGCAAACGCCATTCGGCCGGCAGGGAGGCAATCCACTGCACCAGAGGATCAGCCACGGCATGCGCCAAACCCGTGGCGCCAAGGCCGAGTGCAATGATCACCATCAGATCGGACAACGACGGAATGCGATTGTGCGCAGCCTGATAGTTCTCGACCCGCTTCTTCAGATCGTCGATGGCCGCGGTGTCAGCTCCGGTCCAGCGGTCGAAGGCCTCACTGCGCGCTGCCAGAAACAGCAGCACCGCCATCCACACATTGGCGACCAGTACATCCACGGCCACGAACTGGCCGAAGAGGGTGGCATCGGCGCCGAAAACCTCCTTCATGGCGGCCTGATTGGCGCCACCGCCGATCCAGGATCCGGCCAGGGTGGTCATGCCGCGCCAGGTGTCACCGGCGACCGTTTCCGGATGGACCCATCCCATCACGGAAAACGCGATGACCGCTCCGAGCATGACGCCGAAGGTGCCGACCAGAAACATGATCACGGCCTTGGGACCGAGTCGGACAATGGCCTTGAAATCGATGGCAATGCACAGCAGTACCAGTGCGCTGGGCAGCAGGTAATCACGGGCCATGGGATAGAGCCCGGAGGCCTTGCCGTCGATGATGTTGGCGGAGTTGAGCACTGCCGGAATGAAGTAGCACAGCAGGATTGCCGGCACCACGCCATAGAACTTCTTACAGAATCCATCCGGCCGGGCCGAGGTCCAGAACACCGCACCGAGGATGACGGCGAGTATGCCCAGCACCACGGCGTCGTTGCTGATCAGGGCGGTGGATACGGCGGGGTGGTCAACAGACATCGGCAATTCTCAATGGCACCGGCGATGTCCATAGCCTAGCGGGATTGCGCAAGCACGTGTGGCGGATGCATGCGTCGGCTCGCTTCGCGACCGCTCTGTTGCCATTGGCACGGAGCCATCCCTGGCGCTGGGCGCCGGCCCGGCCATCCATGGCCGGTCGTTCGTCGCTGCCGACGCATGCGTCGGCTCGCTTCGCGACCGCTCCTAACCCCCGCCTATCGCCTGCACTATTTCTATCTGGTCATGGGCGGCGACTTCAGTGTCGGGGTGCTGGCTGCGGGGGACGATCTCGCCGTTGCGCTCGATGGCGACCCGGCGTTCACCGTAGCCGGCCAGCTGCAGCAGCCCGCCAATGGTGATGCCGGCGGGAACTTCCCTGATTTCGCCGTTCAAGCGGATGGAGATGGGTGCCACGGACATGGATTTGCTGGCTCCGGATCGGGTGAATCAGCTTTCGGTGCGGTTGCGGCCGGATCGTTTGGCCACATACAGCTTCTCGTCGGCGCGTTGCAGCAATTCCGCCGGACTGCTTTCCACCGCTGGCATGGCTGAAGCCACGCCGCGGCTGATCGAGACCACGCTTGCCGTGGGCGAGTCGACGTGCGGCAGGCCGAGCTCGAACACCGCGCGGCCGAGATCGTCGGCCTTGGCACGAGCGCCGTCGGGCGGCGTTTCCGGCAGCAGGCAGACAAACTCCTCGCCACCGTAACGGGCCAGCAGATCGGCGGGTCGTCCGAGGCGCGACTTCATCGCCGCGGCGGCCGCCCGCAGACAGTCGTCACCGGCCTGATGGCCGTAATGATCGTTGTAGGCCTTGAAGTGGTCGAGATCGAGCAGGATCAGCGACAGCGGCAATTTGTTGCGGCGACAGCGCAGCCATTCGACCTGCAGACGCTCATCGAACCAGCGTCGGTTGGCGACGCCGGTCAGGCCGTCATTGAAAGCCAGTGAGCGCAGGATGTCGGTCTGCCGCTTGAGTTCGATCTGGGTGCGGACCCTGGCACGCACGACCGGCGGGTTGACCGGCTTGCCGATGAAATCGACGGCCCCCACTTCCAGACCCAGGGTCTCGTCTTCGGTGCTGTCGCGGGCGGTGACAAAGATCACCGGTACATCGCGGGTGGCCGGATCGGCCTTGAGCCGGCGGCAGACCTCGAAGCCATCGATGCCCGGCATCACCACATCCAGCAACACCAGATCGGGCGGACGCCGCTGACACAGGCTGATCGCCTGCGATCCATCGGTGGCCATGGACACATCGTAGTCACCCTTCAGGATCTGATAGAGCGTCTGGATGTTGGTCGGCTGATCGTCCACCACCAGGATGCGCGGGTGCTCGGCCGGCGGGAGCTCACTCACGGCTTTCCCCTGTGTGGTCATCGGTCATGGCTTCTAGTGCGGTTTCCACGCGGCGGCAGGCATCCAGGGCGGTGGAGAAGTCTAGCCGGCCCAGCGCATCTTCGACATTCCGCAGCGCCGGCAGCAGATCTGCGGTGGCCAACTCGCGCAGTTCGGAGAAATGATCCAGGGCAGACATATTGCTGTCGACCAGTGCCACCACGAGGCGGTCGAGGCACTGCACGAAAGCGCTGCTGTCGAAATCTTCCGTGGCGACGGCATGGTCGGCGGCCGGCGCCAGTTCCTCGGCGGCCTGCTCCAGGGCGACGATGGCCTGAGCCAGCGCCTCGGCCAGATGATCGCTGAGCCGTTGCAGTTCTTCTGCATCGGTGCTGCGCTTCAGTGCCCGCTCCAGCTGCGAGGACAGCGCCGAAAGCGCCTCGGCTCCCAGTGTCGCGGCGACGCCCTTGAGCGTATGCGCGGCGCGTGCAGCCTCGATCCGGTCACCCTGCGCCAGTGCCGCACGCAAGCGCGTCACCGATTCCCCCTGTTCCTGCGCAAACAAACGGGCCATCTGCGCATACAGCGTCCGGTGTCCGGCCAGCCGCGCCAGCGCTGGCTCCACAGCCAGCACCGGCAATTCCTCGTCGGCCAGGCCTGGGCTGGGGCTTGCACGGCCCGACACGGGCTCCTGACTGGACCCGGGCCGGGCCAGCGCCAACAGCGTAGCCACCAGCGATTGCACATCGATGGGTTTGGCCAGGTGCGCGTTCATGCCGGCGGCGCGACTCTGGGCGCGATCCTCGGCGCTGGAGTTGGCCGTCACGGCGATGATCGGCAGCTTGGTCAGGCCCAGGCTGCCACGGATGATTGCCGTGGCCTCAAAGCCATCCATCTGCGGCATCTGGATATCCATCAACACCGCGTCGAAGGCGCCGGGGCGTTCGCGCAACAGCGTGATCGCCTCCTGGCCGTCTCCGGCCACGGCGACGGCGGCGCCTTCGCCGATCAGGATCTCGCGGGCAACGTGGCGATTGATCGGATGGTCTTCGACCAGCAGCACCGACATGCCTTCCAGTGGACGCCCGGCCGTCGGCAGGGCGGTGCTGGCGGCAGCGTCGGTCAGCGCGGCAGGTAGGGCATCGTCGGATCGGCCGAAGGCCAGCTGCACCCGGAATTCGCTGCCGGTACCCGGGCGGCTGTCCACGCTCAGATTGCCGCCCATCAGGGTGATCAGCCACTGGGTGATGGGCAGTCCAAGGCCGGTGCCGCCAAAACGGCGTGTCGACGAGGTTTCGGCCTGATAGAAGGGCTCGAAAATCCGCTCCAGTTGGGCATCCTCGATGCCGATGCCGGTATCGCGCACGCACAATTCCATCTTGATCCGATCGCCGGTGTTGTCGACCAGGCTCATGCGCACTTCGATCTCGCCTTGCTCGGTGAACTTCAGGGCATTGCCGACCAGGTTCATCAACACCTGGCGCAGTCGCAGTGGGTCGCCGATCAGGACGGCCGGAATCGCCGGATCGACGAAGGCCTTCAGCGCCAATGACTTGCTGCGTGCGCCGGGCGCGAACAACGCGGTGATTTCCGCAGTCAATTCGCTCAGTCGGAACGGCCGCTGCTCGATGGCGATGCGCCCGGTCTCGAGCTTGGAGTAGTCGAGCAGATCGTCGAGGATGGCCAGCAGTGCTCGCGCTGCGGCATCGATCTTCTGGGTCTGGTCGCGCTGGACGGCGCTGATCTCGGACTTCTGCAGCAGATAGGTCAGGCCCAGGATCGCCGTCATCGGCGTGCGAATCTCGTGGCTCATGTTGGCCAGGAATTCGCTGCGGGCGCGATTGGCCCGTTCCGCCAGTTCGCGCGCTTCGCCGAGGCGCACTTCGGCCAGACGGCGCTCGGTCAGGTCCACCAGCAACAGCAGGCTGCGCGTGCCGACCCGGGCGCCGTGCAGATCGAATACCCGGACCTGCTGGTTCGTCGCCAGCAGGCTGAGTTCCAGTTGCAAGGGCGAGCTGGCGTCAGTTTCCAGGCGCTGCCAGAGGTTGCGGAAGTTGTCGCAGGCAGCGGCATCCGTGCAATGACTGGCCAGCCATTCCTCCAGCGAGATGCCGGACGCGGGGGGTGAGAAATCACCGTCGTAGCGGGCGTTGGAGAAGCTCAGTACATCGCCTTCGAAAACCAGGAATGGCAGCGGCAGATGGTCGACCAGCGCCCGCATCAGGGCGGCACTCTGCTGCAGTTCCAGGGCGATGCGCTTCGCATCATGGATGTCGCGCACGATCCAGTACAGTGCCGGGCGCCCGGCAAATTCGATGGTCTGGGCGCGAACCTGCACTTCCTTGATGGCGCCATCGCTGGTGCGGTAACGGGTCTCGAATTCCACTCGACCTTCCGCCAGCACCCGTGCGATGTGACGGATCGAGTCGATCGGCGCGGCATGGGCTTCGTGGTCGCGCACCCTGAGGGCGCCGAACTGCTCCTGGCTGTAACCCAGCATCTGTGCCGCCGCCGGATTGAAAGCCAGCGGTTTCTCGCTGTCCAGATCGACGATCAGCACGGCATCGGGCGACAGGTCGAACAGTGTGCGATAGAGGCGATCGGCCGGGCTTCGGGCATTGCTGCTGCCGTTGTTGGTGACCGGGTCGGCAAAGGCCAGCAGGGCACCGGAGACCGCGCCGTCCTCGCGGGTGGGGGTGATCGTGGCCCGCAGGCTGGCCGCGTTCGGCCCGAGTTGGCAGTTGCCCTCGTAGCGTGGCAGCTCGCCGGCAATCACGGCGCTGACCGGATCCATGCCTGGCTCTGGCCAGCGCAGCAGCGTGCGCAGATCGGCGCCCAGCAGTGCTCCGGGGCTCCGTTCCAGATGGCGCGCGAAGGCGCTGTTGGCGAAGCGGATGCGAGCCTGCCCGTCGATGCCGGCCAGACCCTCATCCACGCCCTGCAGCAGCCGACGGTGCAATCCGCGCAGACGCTTCATCTCACGCCGCCGGAGCGTGGCGACAAGCCCGGCCAGGCCGGCAACGACGGCCACGAGCAGCCACAGCAGCAAGCCGAATCGGGCCTGTCGACTCCAGTCGGCGAACACCGATTCGCGATCGCGCGACATCTGCAGCGACCACGGTCGATCCAGCGAAATCAAGGCCGGTTCAACCGCGACGCGGGCGCTGTAGCCATCGGCGGCGGCATCCTCGGCAGTGTCTGCCGGATAGCTGGCGACCCGCTGGCCGTCGGCATCCAGCAGGCTCAGCGAGGTACCCGTCTGGACCAGGGGCTTGAGTGCGGTGTCGAAATAGGAGGGTGCCAGAATCAGGGCAACGACTCCGCTGAAGCTGCCATTCACGGACCGGCGCGCACGCGCCACCAGGCGACCACTGGACGCCAGATCCGCCGGCGGCATCGTCAGATACAGTCGCGCATCGACGTCGGCATCAGCCCGCGCCGACCACAGGAATTCCTGCCCACTCAAATCCGCGCCGACCTGCTCGGGGCGATTGCTGGCAGCGACGCGGCCCTCGGCATCGATCAGCAGCACCGCCATCAGATCCGATTCCATGCCGGAGATCACCGAGACGATGGCGGCGGCGTCCAGGGGATTGGCGTTCAGGGATGAATCCAGACGATTCAGCAGCAGCGAGGCCGCCGCCAGCCGTTGGCCCACGCTCTGTGCCGCCAGCGTCGCCGAGGTGCTGACCCGGTCGCGCGCCAGAGATTGCGCCTCGTGGTACTGGCGGCGCAGATCCAGACCGAGCCCGGTGCCGATGATCGCGAGACCGATGGCCACCAGGGGCCAGGGTGACCATTGCGCCAGTCCGATGCGCCGCAACCATTGGCTGAAGCGCGATTGTCCGGGCTGTAGGGAATTATCCATCGCAGCATGCTACCTGTGCGTCAGCTACTGGCGATATGCGTACCGATCCGTAGAATAAGATCGGCAAGCGGGTGTAGTTCAATGGTAGAACTGCAGCTTCCCAAGCTGCTAACGTGGGTTCGATTCCCATCACCCGCTCCAGTCGGCTGCCGCCGGCCGCAGCGTCTTCGCCACCGGCCGGCCTCAGACACCCACGGACACGCGGTTTCTGCCCTCGAGCTTGGCCCGATACAGTGCCTTGTCAGCCCGGTTGATGCAGCGGTCCAGCGTGTCGAGGCCGGTGAACTCGGCGACGCCGAAGCTCATCGTGATCGGCGGTGCGCCCGGATAGACCGCTTTGCTGGCGATGCTCTCGCGCAAGCTGTTGGCACGTGCCTCGGCCTCGGTGATGGTCATGTTGGGCCACAGCATCAGGAATTCCTCGCCGCCCCAGCGCCCGGCCGCGTCATGCGACTGCAGGCTGTTTTTCAGCCGGCGTCCCAGCCCTACCAGCACCTGATCGCCCACGGTATGTCCGTGCTGGTCATTGATGCGCTTGAAGTGATCGACGTCGCCGATGACGACAATGAACGAGTTCTTCTGGCGCCGCGCCTGTTCGGAGGCCTGTTCCAGGGCTTCCAGCATGCCGCGCCGATTCAGCAGTTGCGACATGGTGTCGGTGGCCGCGGCTTCGGCCAGCGCGGCTTCGAGCTGACATCGGGCTTCGATCTCCGAACGCAGCATGGTGTTGAGTTTTTCCAGTTCGGCGCTGCGTT
>JALHRS010000013.1:21649-97815 GCA_022841325.1 Lysobacterales bacterium
GCTGCGTTCGCGCACCATTTCCTCGAGCCGGTCACGTGCAGCCTTGAGCTCGGTGACGGCGCCCTCGCGCTGCGATTGCGACAGCTCCAGTCGCTCCGACATGTCATTGAGCGCGATGGCCAGATCCGAGAATTCATCGTCGCCGGTCCAGGCCAGCTTCTTGTCCAGCTTGCCCTCGGCAATTTCCTTGAATCGCCCCGCAAATCGCCGCAGCACCGCCCGCGCCGACCGGGCCAGCCACAGGCTCATCGCCAGCGCCAGGGCGACGGCGACGACGAAGGACACCGCCGCGTTGGTGCGCAGGGTAGCCAGCTTGTCGGCGATGTCCTCGGCACCGATGCTCAGCGCCAGCAGATAGTTGCCATCGCTGTTCTTGACCTCGGCGATGGCGTTGAAGTCATTGCCCTGGATGACCGGAGCGCCGACGCTGCCGTCGGCCGAGTCCGTCTGGCGCAGCGCGCCGGGTAGGGAATCGCCAGGCGCGTAACCATTCGCGGCGCCGAGCGAATCGGCCACCACCAACAGACTCTGGCCGTCGCGCCGCAGCAGGATCAGGCGAGTGATGACCCGATTGCGATCGGTGATGCTGCGGAAACGCTGCATCAGCTCCAGGTACTCGGGTCGGGCGGTGTCCGCAGGTGCGCGCAGATTGCTCCAGTCGCTGAGCTGCATGGCTTCGGCAGCCAGTGTGGCGTTCTCGCTCAGGCGCGTGTTGAGCGCATTGCGCAACTCGGCTTCGGCAGCCCAATGCAGATACACGCCCAGGCTCAGGGCGACCAGCAGGGCCACCAGCAGGTGCGTGTAAAACAGTCGGCGACCGATGGTCAGACGTCGGCGCGAAAGGCTGGCTGGCGGTGTTGCCCCTGACACGGCTATGCGTACCCGACGTCATGTGCGGATAACGGCGATCTTAGAGCTTCACGCCAGTCCGTGCACGAACCACAACCGTGTTCAGGTGATCTCTTGTGACGGCGGCTGCCGATCACGGCCGCCAAAGATGTTTGCGCGAGGTCAACGCCTCGCCTAGTCTCGCCCGATCGGTCGCACCGGGGCGCGGCCACGTACCGGAACCGGGGAGAGCAGCATGCTGGGTCAGATGGCATTCGGGTTGTTGGGATTGGCGGTCCTGATCGGGATCGCCTGGGTGTTTTCCAACAACCGCAGCGCAGTGAACTGGAAGCTGGTACTCACCGGGATCGGTCTGCAGATCGGATTCGCGGCACTGGTGCTGCTGGTGCCCGGCGGCAAGGATGTGTTCGACAAACTCGGTCAGGGTTTCGTCAAGATCCTGAGTTTCGTCAATGAAGGCTCGAATTTCATCTTCGGCAGCCTCATGGACACCTCGACCTACGGTTTCATCTTTGCCTTCCAGGTGCTGCCGACGATCATCTTCTTTGCCTCGCTGATGGGCGTGCTGTACTACCTCGGCGTGATGCAGGCGATTGTCCGGGTCATGGCCATGGCCATCACCAAGGTCATGAAGGTGTCCGGCGCCGAGACCACTTCGGTCTGCGCCAGCGTCTTCATCGGTCAGACCGAGGCCCCGCTGACGGTGCGCCCCTACATCGCCCGGATGACCGAGTCGGAACTGCTGACGATGATGATCGGCGGCATGGCCCACATCGCCGGCGGCGTGCTGGCGGCCTATGTGGGCATGCTTGGTGGCGGCGATCCGGTGCAGAGCGCCTTCTACGCCAAGCACCTGCTGGCAGCCTCGATCATGGCCGCGCCAGCCACGCTGGTCATCGCCAAGATCCTGATCCCCGAGACCGGCCAGCCACTGACCGGTGGCACGGTCAAGATGGAAGTCGAGCAGACCGCCAGCAACATCATCGATGCCGCAGCCGGTGGCGCCGCAGACGGCCTGCGCCTGGCGCTCAACATCGGCGCCATGCTGCTGGCCTTCATCGCGCTGATCGCGCTGCTGAACTGGCCGCTGACCTGGATCGGTGAAGTCACCGGCCTGCAGGCCGCGATTGGCAAGCCCACCGACATGGCCTTGATCCTCGGCTATCTGCTCGCGCCGCTGGCCTGGATCATCGGGGTGCCCTGGCAGGACGCCACCGTGGTCGGCAGTCTGATCGGACAGAAGATCGTCATCAATGAGTTCGTGGCCTATCTGCAACTGGCCGACATCATCAAGAACGGGGTCGATGGCGTCATGTTGACCGATCAGGGCAAGTTGATCGCCACCTATGCGCTCTGTGGCTTCGCCAACTTCTCCTCGATCGCCATCCAGATCGGCGGCATCGGCGGCCTCGCCCCCGAACGTCGCAGCGATCTCGCCCGCTTCGGCATGCGCGCCGTGCTCGGCGGCTCGCTGGCCACTTTCATGACCGCGACCATTGCCGGCGTGTTGACGAGTTTCGGCTGAGGCGGGAAAAGGGGAAATGGAAAAAGGAAAAGGGAAGAGCGCCTTGTGGCACGTCGAGTCAGCGCCGCTTTCCTTCCCTTCGATAAAGTCGCGGCCGCCGGCGCGAATGCCCGCTGGCGTTCCCCGAAGTTCACGCGCGCCGGAGCCGCGCTACCCCCGGGCCATGAACCCTCGGCGTCATTGCGAACCCGGACTTGATCCGGGGGAAGCAATCCAGACACACAGCGGCAGAAGCACTGGATTGCTCCGTCCCGCCACGCTGCGCTCGCGGCTAAAGGCGAGCTCCTCGCAATGACGCGTCCACAACCGACGATATGGGTTAATGGCGGAACACCACACTAGCCTCCGACCTGCTTTCCGCTTTTCCCTTTTCCCTTTCCCTTTCTGCCTTTTCCCATCCGAAGAAATGAACGCGCCCCAGCCTCGCCCCCTCGTCACCATCCTCGGCAGCTACGTCCAGGATCATTGCTGGACGACCGATCGTTTTCCGGCGGTCGGTGAAACCCGGGTCGGTCGTTTTTCCACCGGTCCCGGAGGCAAGGGTTTCAATCAGGCGGTGGCGAGCCATCGTCAAGGCGTGGCGACCCGCTTCATCGGGGCCGTCGGCGCCGATCCGCTGGGTGACACGGCGCGGCGATTCGCTGACAGCGAAGGGCTGGACTGCCTCTGGCAGCAGGTGGAATCACGGCCCACCGCAACCTCCAGCATTGTCGTCGATGGCGCCGGCCGCAATCTGATCGTGGTCGATCTGGCTGCCAATCTAGCCCTGGACCCGGCGGTGGCGCAGCAGGTCGAGCGCGGCGTGCGTGTGGTCCTGACCCAACTGGAAACCAGCCTGGCCAGCGTTGCCGCGGCTTTGGCACGGGCGCGCGAGATCGGTGCGCTGGCCTTTCTGAATCCGGCGCCCATGCATCCGGAGATCACCCCCGAACTGCTGGCGCTGGCCGATCTGATCACGCCCAACGAAACCGAATTTGCGCTGCTGCTGGCCAGGCTAGGCGTGCCGGACGACGTGTCCCGGCCCTGGGATATCGATGATCTGGATCTGCACGCGCTGTGTCGCACCACCGGCGTGCCCACGGTGGTGATCACGCTGGGTGAGCATGGCTGTTTCGTGTCCCACGGCCGCGAGCATCGCGGCGATGATCGACCCTATTACCGCCTGCCGCCCGAGAGCGTGCGCGCCATCGACACCACCGGTGCCGGCGATGCCTTTTCCGGTGCGCTGGCAGCGGCATTGGCCTTTGCCGAACCGGACTCGGCGTTCCGCAACGCGGTCATTCACGCCAACCGAGTGGCCGCCATGAGCACCGAGAGCGTGGGTACGGCAACGGCCATGCCGACCCTGGCCCAGGTGCGGGCGCGGTTTGGAAGATGAGAAGCGGGAAAAAGGAAAAGGGAAAAAGGAAAAAGGAAAAGGGAAGAGCGTGCTTGAGGTTGGCGGGAAGTGGCTGCCCTGTTCGACTCTGGAATCGCGCCCTCGCTGACGCGCGGTCGGATCGGGTGCCGGGGGCCTGCTGAACTCGAGCCATCCGGTCGAATGGACTTGTCCAGCGCAGCATGCCTTGAGTTGATTTTCCGAGACAGGAGCGCAGCGGAGCCGTATCGCGCCACGCTTGACGTGAGGTCGCGAGCAGTGCGGCAGTTGCCTTGACCTTCCCCTTAAGCATTTCTGGCAAGCCGATGCTGGCAGCCTGGCCGCTCTTCCCTTTTCCTTTTTCCATTTCCCCTTTCCCGCTCTTCAGTACTGCCGCTCCATGGTTTTCGGATCCGGACCCGGTGGCTCGCGCGCTATCCAGTAGCTCGGCGCGGCCGGGTCGAAGCGCCGCCGCATCGGATCGACGCCGCGGGCGCGGGCGATCAGGGCAATCGGGGTGACCACGCCGAAATAGATCAGGGCCATGATGATCGGGCTGACGATCCGGCCGAGCAGGTGGCCGAGTGCCATCCAGGCGCGGTTGAGCGGCTGCAGCCAGGCTGGAGCCAAGGTTGCCAGCAGCGCCAGGATCAGGCTCACGCCGGCTGCCCAGGGCAATGCCGGGTGGTCGTGGAGCCAGGCCCACAGCGCGATCAGCGCGGCGACTGCGGCCATCACCCAGCCGAATACACGGTTACTGCCGACCGCCATGTGATCGGCATGCTGAGCGCTCTCGATGGCGGTGCCGCGGCGGCGGTTCATGGTCGGGGCGATCGCGGGCAGAGCCCGCTCCCACAGACAGCCGGCTCGCCCCTGTGGGAGCGGACTCCGTCCGCGATCAAGCTCGCGACCAGCATCCGGTGGGTCCCAACCATCAGGCTGGCAGCTTCGCCAACGCCGCGTCGATACGCTTGAGCGCCTCGGCCTTGCCGGCCAGATACACGGTGTGATCAATCGACGGACTGACCTGGGTGCCGGTGATGGCCACGCGCAAGGGCTGTGCGACTTTCCCGAGGCCGACGCCGAGCGTGGTTGCGGCTGCGGCGAGTGCCTCGTGCACCGACGCCGCGTTCCAGTTGGCACTGGCAGCCAGGGCGTCGTGCGCGGCCTGCAGCGGTTCGCGAGCGGCGGCGGTCAGATGTTTGGCCACGGCGGCATCGTCGTACTGTGTCAGCGGATCGATCCAGACCCGGGCGCGTTCGGCCATTTCCTTCAGCGTGTGCACGCGCTCGCGCAAGGCCACGATCAGATCCTCAGGTGCAGGACCGCTGTCCGGGTTCATGCCCTGCTGCTGCAGATGCCAGCGCAGTTCGGGGGCAATCTCGGCCGGGTCCATGGTTTTCAGATAATGCTGATTGAGCCAGCGCAGCTTCTCGACGTCGAAACGGCTGGCCGAGTGATTGACGTCATCGGCGGAGAACAGCGCGATCATCTCGGCGCGCGAGAAGATCTCCTGGTCGCCGTAGGACCAGCCCAGACGCACCAGATAATTGAGCAAGGCATTGGGCAGATAGCCGTCCTCGCGATAGCCGAGCACATTGACCGCGCCGTGGCGCTTGCTGAGCTTGGCGCCGTCCGGCCCCAGGATCATCGGCAGATGGGCGAAGCGCGGCACCGTCTGACCCAGGGCTTCGTAGATGTTGATCTGGCGCGGGGTGTTGTTCAGATGATCGTCGCCGCGGATGACGTCGGTGATGCGCATGTCGACATCGTCCACGACCACGCAGAAGTTGTAGGTGGGCGAATCATCCGAACGCCAGATGATCAGGTCGTCGAGTTCGGCATTGTCGAAGATCACCCGGCCGCGCACGCGGTCATCGACCACCACTTCGCCGTGCAACGCATTCTTGAAGCGGATCACCGGGGTCACGCCGGCCGGCGGGGCTTCGACGCGATCGCGCCAGTAACCGTTGTAGCGCGGCTTCAGGCCACGCGCTTCCTGATCGGCGCGCATGGCTTCCAGCTCTTCCCTGGTGCACCAGCAGTGGTAAGCCTTGCCTGCCGCCAGCAGCTCATGGGCCACCTGACGATAGCGGTCGAAGCGCTGGGTCTGGAAAAAAGGACCCTCGTCGTGCTCCAGATCCAGCCAGCGCATGCCGTCGATGATCCCGGCGATGGCCGCCTCGGTGGAGCGTTCACGATCGGTGTCCTCGACCCGCAGTACGAACTGGCCGCCATGACGGCGCGCTTCCAGATAGCTGAACAGCGCCGTGCGGGCGCCGCCCACATGCAGAAAGCCGGTGGGACTGGGAGCAAAGCGGGTACGGACCATGGATTTGTCGGGGGCAAGGAAAATGGGGGCGAAGGGTAGCATCTGGACGGGGCAGGGGGCACGGGGCGGGGGGAATGGGGCAAGAGAAAGGGGCAGGGGAAAGGCTACGTGGCTGAGGGCTTTGGTGGGTCCGGACTTGTCCGGACGCTTTTTCCGGTCCGGGCTAGAGCTTCCGGACAAGTTCGGACTCACTTGAGCCGCGTCATTGCGAGCCACCTGTTTCGGCCCGACACTGCGCACGGGCCATGAACTCTGGCGGGCACAAAGCTGCTTTGGGGAGGGACGCGCGCCTGCGCGGCCGCTCTTGATGCCCTGGGACTGCAAAGCGGCGCCGCAGCGCGGCGCCCTCCACAACAGCGATCCGAAACCCCCGGTGTCCGGCGCCAGAATGCGGTTCACGGAGAGCGTGGCGAAGCAATCCAGGGGCGTGCGGCAATCGGACCCCAATCGCGGACAGAGTCCGCTCTCACCAAACATACCGCAAGTCTTTGATTTTAATGTAGGTCACGTTGGCCGCGAAGCGGCCTACGTGACTGACGCAGCTGTCACGTAGACCCTTCGGGTCAACGTGACCTACCTCCACGGTTTGCTGCGCGAATAAGCGCACCGCCAGGGGCGACCGGGACTCCCACAGGAAGCAAATGCAGCTCGCGCTCTTCTCCGCGCCCTCCGCGTCTCCGCGTGAGCCTGCGCTTTCCGACACCAACAACCAACAGCCAACAACCAACAACCAACAACCAACAACCAACAACCAACAACCAAAAAGCCGCCCCTACCCGCGCCAGGCCAGGCTCAGGGCTTCGGCGCTGGGCACGATGCGGCTTTCCAGCGCCAGGGCGCAGCGCAGGCCGCGGTCGAGCAGGCGGCGATGGGCTTCGGCCATTGACGCAGCTTTGTCAGCCTCGATCATGCCGTGGCGGGTCAGCCAGTCGAGCAGCGCCGCGGTTTCCGTCGGTGGTGCTTCCTGATCGCGGCAATGCTGTCCCTCGGCCAACAGCTGTTGCTGGGCGATGAACTCGATATCCACCAGTCCGCCGTGACCCTGCTTCAGATCGAAGCGCTCGCTGTTGCTGCGATCCAGCGCCTCGCGCCAGCGCTCGCGCATCTGGCTGACTTCCTGGGCGACGGCGACCGGGTCGCGCGGGCGCGACAGTGTGCGTGTGCGCAGTGACTCGAACTCGGCGCCCAGAACGGCATCTCCGGCGACAAATCGCGCCCGCACCAGAGCCTGGTGCTCCCACAGCCAGGCTTCCGATTCCTGATAGCGGGCGTAGGCCGACAGTGGCGTCACCAGCAGACCCTTGCTGCCGTTCGGGCGCAAACGGGCGTCGATCTCGTAGAGCGGACCGAAAGCGGTCTGCACCGTCAGCAGGTGCAGCAGGCGCTGCGCGGCCCGTGCCAGATAGCGCTGGCCATCCAGTGCGCGGGCGCCGCCGCTTTCGGCGTTCTGCAGTTCCTCGTCGTAGACAAAGACCAGATCCAGATCGGAGCTGAAGTTGAGTTCCCGTCCGCCGAGGCTGCCGTAGCCGATCACGGCCAGACCGAGTTCGGGATTGAGGCCGGGCAGGGCGCCGTGCTGGGTGGCCAGATCGCGCAGGGCAAAACGCAACAGCCTGTCGATGACCAGATCGGCGATATCGGCCAGACCGCTGGCGGTGCGCGCGGCATCGCTGCGACCGTCGAGGAAGGCCAGCGCCAGTTCCAGGCGCGCGCTTTGCTGGAACTGGCGCACGCGTTCCAGCTCGTGCTCGGTGTCACCGGGATCGACCGCCGCCAGCTCCTGGTCCAGGCGTGCGACAAATTCGGTCTTGCCGGGTGCGGCGACTGCCAGCCGCTGATCCAGCAGATCGTCGAGCAATATGGGTGATTGCGCCAGTGCGCAGGCCAGCCAGGGGCTGGCCACCAGCAGACGGTGCACCCGCGCGATCAGCGCCGGGCGCTCGGCCAGCAGGGCCAGATAGCTGGTGCGGCCGGCCACCGCAGCGAGCAGATTGACCCAGTGCTCCAGTGCCTGATCCGGACTCTGGCCATCGCGGCAGGCCGCCAGCACCAGCGGCACGATGCGATCGAGCCGGGCGCGGCCGCGTGCGCTCATGGCCCGCACTGCCGGCGTCTCCGCCAGACGGTGCAGCGCCCGGGCATCGGCGCTGTCGGGCAGGGCCGGCTCTTTGCCGTTCTGCTCGGCCGATGCCGTGAAACGGCGCCACAGCTGGACATCGCCAGCGTGGCCGGCCGGCAAGGCCGCACCTGTGGATGCCAGCGGCAGGCAGCGTTCGAAAGCGGCGCTGACCAGGGTGCGGTGATAGTCCAGATCATCCATCAGCGCATCGAAACTGGCGTAGTTCAGGGCCAGCGCATAGCGCTCGCGGATGTCCGGGTCGTCGGGCAGCACGTGGGTCTGCTCATCGCGATACATCTGCACCCGGTTCTCCAGTCGGCGCAGATAGCCATAGGCCTCGGCCAGGGCCAGGGCCTCGTCGGCAGCGATCACGCCGCGTTCGGCCAGCAGAGTCAGTAGTTCCAGGGTGTTACCGGTGCGCAGGCTGGGGTCGCGGCCGCCGCGGATGATCGATTCCAGCTGCACCCGGAATTCGATCTCGCGAATGCCGCCGGGGCCCAGTTTCAGATCGTGTTCGCGCTCGCGCCGGCGCACCTCGGCATCGACCATGGCCTTCAGTTCGCGCAGGCCCTCGAGGGCGGCGTAGTCGAAATAACGGCGCCAGACGAAGGGCCGCAGCCGTTCCAGCAACTCGCGTCCGGCCACCAGATCGCCGGCGACCGGTCGCGCCCGCAGCAGCGCAAAGCGCTCCCATTCGCGGCCTTCGCGCTGGTAGTAGTCCTCCATGGCGTCGAAGGACAGGGTCAGGCGCCCGGCCGTGCCGAAGGGACGAAGGCGCCAATCGACGCGGTAGCCGAATCCCTCGGCGGTGGTCTCGCCCAGCAGGGTGCTGGCGCGTTGCACCAGGCGGGCGAAGAAATCCTCGTTGTCGAGTGCGCGGCGACCATCGGTTTCGCCAGCGCGTGGAAAGGCCGCGATCAGATCGATGTCGCTGGAGAAGTTCAGTTCACGGGAGCCGAGCTTGCCCAGGCCATAGACGATCAGCGACTGGACCACACCGTCTTCGTCGCGCGGTTCGCCATGGCGGGCCACCAACTCGGCCCTGGCCGCGGCGAAAGCCACTTCGATGCAGCGCTCGGCGAGGACGGTGGTGCGCTCCAGGGTGCGTTCCACCGGATCGCGCCCGAGCACATCATCGATGATGATCGACAGCGATTCGGCTCTGCGAAACTGGCGCAGGCGGCTGCTGAGATCGGGATCGTCGGCTGCCGGTGGCTGCAGTTCGGGGGCCGCGCTGCTGTCGAGCAGCGACAGCAGCGCCGGGCGCCGGCGCAGTTCCTCGAAGGCAAAATCACTGGCCAGCAGCACCGCATCCAGCGCCGCTGCGGCATCCGCTGCCTGCAGGCTTTGCCGCCGCTCGGTCAGCCAGTCCTGCCATGGCGGTGGGTAGGGGCCCATGAGCTCAGGCGGCGACGCCGATGTCGGCGCTGCCCTGATCGGCGGCAAACTGCACCCGGCGGGTCACGCCGCAGACCAGTTCGTAGCCGATGGTGCCGGCCATTTCGGCGATGCGCTCGACCGGCAGTTCCGGACCCCACAGCAGTACTTCGCTGCCGATGCCGGCGCTCGGCGCGGTGCTGAGGTCGATGGCCAACAGATCCATGGAGACCCGGCCGATCACCATCGCGGTCTGTCCATCGATCTTGACCGGTGTGCCGCTGGGGGCGTGGCGCGGATAGCCGTCGCCATAGCCGACAGCAGCGATGCCTATGCGCATGGCGTGAGGACAGACATAGGTGCCGCCGTAGCCGACACGCTCGCCCTCGGCCAGCATCTGTACCGAGATCAATCGTGTCGACAGGCTCATGGCCGGTTGCAGGCCCAGATCGCAGCCCATCTTGCGGGCAAAGGTGGACAGTCCATAGAGCATGCCGCCGGGACGCACCCAGTCTCCCTGACTGTCGGGAAAGGCCTGCAAGGCGGCCGAATTGGCCAGGCTGCGCTCGCCGGGCAAGCCGTCGATGGCCATGCTGAAGCGCTGCATCTGGGCCTCGGTCTGTTCGCGGTCATTCTCGTCGGCGCAGGCAAAATGGGTCATCCAGCGAATCTCGCCTACCTGCGGCAGAGCCCGCAGGCGCTGGTAGACGCGCCGCGCCTGCTCCGGCGCAAAGCCCAGTCGGTGCATGCCGGTGTCGATCTTGACCCAAAGCGCCAACGGTCTGGCCAGCGGCGTGCGTTCCAGCAGGGCCAGCTGATACTCGTGGTGCAGCACGCAATCAATCTGCCACTCCTGCACCAGCCCCAGATCCCTGGGCTCGTCAAAACCCGAGAGCAGCACGATCCGATGCCTGTGCCCGGCGCGGCGCAGGCGCTCGGCATCGGTCAGTGTGGCCACGCCGAAGGCATCGGCCGTGCTCAGTGCCTGGGCGACCCGCTCCAGACCATGGCCGTAGCCATCGGCCTTGACCACGGCCATGACCTGCGAGCGTGGCGCCAGTGCGCGCACGCGCTGCAGATTGTGGCGCAGCGCCTCTAGATGGATGGTGGCAGTGGTCGCACGCATGATCAGATTCGGTATCGGAATGTCCAGTGTAGCCTTGCCGAGCACACGCGGGCATGCAAGGCGTATGGCGTGGCAATGCGCGGGCGCTGAGGCGGCGCCCGCTCGGTCTCCCAGTTGACGTCAGGCCTTGCTGGGCTCACGCTTAAGGGATGACTGAATGTAATCCCACACTCTGGAACCTGGCCGCCGGGCAACGTTGGCGATGCGCATGAACACCGCCGCACAATTCGAAACCGCATCGCCGCTGGAGCTGGCTCTGCGCGACACCGACTACCGCGTTGCGGAAGATGCAGCCGTGGTCTGGTTGATGCACCCGGACTACAACGAGCTGGACACGCTGTCGGCCACGCTGATCGAACGCGACGCCCGCCGGCTCGGACATCTGCTCGACCTGCTGCTGCATCTGGAACTGTGCCCCGAGCCGCTGCACGACCGGGTCTATCGTGTGCTCGACGATCTGCGGGATCGCATCGAGATCGATCATGACCAACCGGCGTCGGAACGCTGGAAGTCGGACCGCTGCTTTGACGTCCAGAGACTGCGCGAGCGCATCGGTGATGGCGAGGTCGGGGCTCGATAGGAAGCCGGCTGGAGCGAGCGTCACGTAGTCCGCTGATGCGGACAACGTGACCTTCTTCAGGCTTTGGTAGGTCCAGACTTGTCTGGACGCTCTTGATCAGGGTCCAGACAGAACCTCGCCGCTTTGGTAGGTCCAGACTTGTCTGGATGCTCTCGGCCTGGTGCCGACAGCGGTGGCCTGCCGACAAGAGTTTCAACGCAGAGAACGCCGAGGGCCGCGGAGAACGCAGAGAAATGGCTCTCCTGTTCCGTTTGGCTGCTCTCCGCGTTCTCTGCGCATCTCAGCGTACTCTGCGTTCCGCTGCTGGCAACATTTCCCTGGAGACCGACATCATCGCGGCGCGATGTGCCCCGTGCGCCTCACCCCGCAAACAGCGTCGAATAGCGCCGCGCCGCGGCTTCGATATCGGCGCTGCCAAAGAGCCCGCCGGCCACGGCAATGGCGTCGGCGCCCCCGGCGATCAACTCCGGCGCATTGTCCGGAGTGATGCCGCCGATCGCGACCAGGGGCAGGCCCAGCGTTCGCGCCTTGCGCAGCAGTATCGGGTGGGCCTCGCGCGTGTTGCGCTTGGTGCTGGAGGGAAAGAAAGCGCCAAAGGCGAGGTAGCTGGCGCCGGCATCGGCAGCGCGCTGGGCATTGACCACGCTGTCGTAGCAGGAGGCGCCGATGATCGCCAGCGGCCCCAGACGCGCCCGCGCCGCGCTGATGGTGGAATCGAGTTCACCCAGATGCACGCCATGCGCCATCAGTTCGAAGGCCAGTTCGACATCGTCGTTGACGATGAATACCGCGCCCAGCTGCCGGCACACCTGAAAGATCGCCCGGCCGCGCTCGGCGCGCTCGGCAGCGCTGGCGGTCTTGTCGCGATACTGCAGCAGCCGGGCGCCGCCGCGGATGCAGGCGGCGGCGGCCTCGGTCAGCTGGTCCGGTGCCAGCCAGGTGGTGTCGATCAGCGCATAGAGGCCGCGGATCAGGCTTGGATTCATGGTTTGAAGCTACCTTGCTCGGGGTTTGGCAGAGTTTTGCAGGCGCACCGGTATGCTGTAGCCACAGCGACCGGTTGTGCCGATGATCCAGCGATCACGCCTGCTTATGCCAGAATCCGCGTCCTTTTTTCATTTCCGGGATGATCAACGATGAGCGCAGGGGAACCCACCGACGGCCAGGGGCCATGGAAGACCTTTGTATGCGTGGTCTGTGGTTTCATTTACGACGAAGCTGCCGGCTGGCCTGCCGAGGGCATCGCCGCCGGCACCCGCTGGGCCGATGTGCCCGATTGGTGGACTTGCCCGGACTGCGGCGTGGGCAAGGCCGATTTCGATATGGTCGAGGCATGAGCCCGGATCCCGCTCAGCTTCGCGGAGCCGGTAGGTGCTGAGCTCGCTGCTACTGGCCGGGTTGCTGGTTCAGGTGCAGGAGCCGCCCGAGCCGCCGGACACGCGCCTGCCGGCGGTGATCAGCGCCGAGCAAAGACGGATCGAGCAGCAGCGCCGACCCGACGCACTGATCGAGCTGGATCTGGCCGATCTTTCGCAGCGACGGCCGTTGATCGATATCGCCGAGGTGCTGAGCGAAATGCCGGGCGTGATCGCACGACCGCGCAACAATGGCGCCCAGGACACCCAGATCCAGATACGCGGATTCGGTGCGCGCAGTCCCTTTGGCGTGCGCGGGCTGCGGGTGGAATACGACGGCATTCCGGCCACCGCCGCCGATGGGCAGAGCCAGATCAGCCATCTGGACCTGTCTGCTGGTGGTCGAGTCAGTCTGATTCGAGGTCCGTTCGCGGCGCTTTACACCAACGGCGGGGCCTACCTGCGCCTCGACGGTCGCCGTGACGATCTGGCCAGTCCTGATCGCTTCCATCTGGGGCTGGGTAGTTTCGGTCAGGGGCGGGTCGGCTTCGAGCTCAACGCCGGCGACGAGCTGCGCGGCTCCCTGTCCGGCCACCGCTACCGCAGTGAGGGCAGTCGCGAGCACAGCCGGGCCGAACGCACGCTGCTGGCTGCGCGCATGGATTGGGAACTGGATGCAGCCTCGCGCTTGAGCCTGAGTGCGCACCATCAGGATCAGCCGCTGGGCGAGGATCCGCAGACGCTGACCCGGGCCGAGTTTGAACGCGATCGGCGCCTGGCCAGTCCCGCAGCCTTGCTCTACAACACCCGCAAGAGCACTCGTCAGTCGCAACTGGGTGCCAGTTACAGCCGCGCGTTCGAGCGCTCGGAATGGAGCTTTTCGGTCTATGCCGGCGAGCGCCAGATCGATCAGTTCCTGAGCGTGCCGCGCGCTGCCCAGGCGCAGCCGGCCAGCGGTGGCGGGGCCGTCGATCTGGGGCGTGATTATCACGGCTGGTCGCTGCGCTGGTCGCGACCGGCGGAACTGGGCTTCGGGCAAGCCGAATTCAGCGCCGAGATCCGCGATGAGCGCCTGACTGAAGATCGCCTGGGCTTCGAGAATTTTGTTGCCAGCCAACTGGGTGTGCGCGGCGCGCTGCGGCGCGACGAGCGCAACGACAGCCGGGGGCGCGATGCCATGGTCCGCGTCGATCTGGACACGAGCCCGGCCTGGCGCTGGTCGGCCGGTGTGCGCCGCAGCCTCACCGATTACCAGAGCCTGGATCGCTATATCGTCAGCGGCAATCCCGACGACAGCGGCGAATACGCCAGTTCCGCCACACTGCCGGTGCTGGGCTTCAGCTATCAGCTGCGCCCGCAATGGCTGCTGCATGGCGCCATCGGGCGCTCCCAGGAACTGCCGACGCTGGCCGAACTGGCTTATCGCAGCGATGGCGGCAGCGGATTCAACAGCGAGCTGCGTCCGGCGCGGGCGCGCCAGGCCGAACTGGGGCTGCGCTACGCCGATGAGCGCGTCAACGCCGAACTGACGGCCTACCAGGTGCAAACCAGCGACGAGATCGTGGTGGCCAGTTCCTCGGGCGGGCGCACCAGTTTCCAGAACGCCAGCGCTACCCGACGCCGCGGCATCGAGCTGTCCGCGCAGTGGCGTTTTTCCGAGCGATGGTCTCTGCGCGGCGTCGGCAACTGGCTCGATGCCCGCTACAGCGCTGGCTACAGCAGCTGCCCGCAGCCTCCGTGCGCGGGTATTCCCCGGGAAATAGCGGCGGGACAGCGACTGGCCGGGGTGCCGGCGCGCGGCGCCAATCTGGCCCTGTTGTACCGGCCGCAAGCCGATTTCGGCGCCAGCCTGGAGTGGCAGGCCCTGTCGGCCACACCCGCGAGCGACCGCAACCAGGACCGGGTACCCGGCTACGCCGTCGGCAGTCTCAGCCTCTATTGGCTGGCCGCGCCGACCCGCTGGGGCCGTCCCCGATACACGCTGCGCGTCGACAATCTGCTCGACCGCCGTTACAGCGCTTCGGTCATCGTCAACGAGGCCTTCGGTCGCTACTTCGAGCCCGCGCCGGGCCGCAGCCTGTGGCTGGGCGTGGATCTGGCGCTGTCCGCACCCTGAGACGCATGGTTGTGAGAGGGCGGGCCGCCGTCGCATCGGGGCGACGCTGATGCCTGTCTGAGTCAGCGTGCTGCGTCGAGCATCGTCGCGACTTCCGTTCGTTCCTGCGCCAGCCAGGCCGTCATCAGTATCGCCACCGTCGATCAGTCCGACGATATGCGGATGTCTGAGCGCGGCGACAATGCGCCGTTCATGGCGCAGGCGGTCAATCAGATCGCGATTTCCGCGCACCAGCTTGAGCGCCACCTGCTGCTCGAACTGGCCATCGGCCCGCTCTGCCAGATAGACGTGAGACATGCCACCCGAGCCCAGCAACTCGACGATCCGTCACGGCCCCACGTGTGTACCGCGGGCCAGGATGGCGCCAGCGCCGGTCTGGCCCACCAATTCCTGGAGCAGGCGCCCGTGCAGAACCGGACCCGTCTTGAATCGATCCCAGGGACTTTGACTCATGGCCCGTCGCCTGCTCTGGAGCTGTTCTATGCTCGCACCGGATCGAGGTCCTTCGATACTGTTTCCCCCGTGCTTCGGTGTCCTTGCCGTGCTCAGGCCACCATCTGCGCCGACAGCCACTGGCGCGCCTCGTTCCATTCGCGCTGGACAGTGCGCAGGCTGATGTCCAGTGCATCAGCGGTTTCCTGTTCGCTGAGTCCAGCAAAATAGCGGCATTCGAACACCCGCGCGCAGCGCGGGTGCCGTGCTTCCAGCCTGTTCAACAGATCGTCGAGTTCGATCAACGCGACCGCTTCGGCCTGCAGTTCGGTATCCACGGCCGACAGCGTGTCATGGGCCTGACCGCCGCCGCGCTTTTCGGCCATTCGCTCGCGGGCGTAGTCGCACAGCACCTGACGCATGACCTTGGCGGCCAGATTGAAGAAGTGGTGCTTGGATTCCACCGTGTTCGACGCCGGGTCCATGATGCGGAGATAGCACTCGTGCACCAGCGAGGTGGCGTTCAGCGTGCGCCCCTTTTGACCCTGGCCCAGCTGCGCTCGCGCCAATCGGCGTAGATCCTCATAGACCATGGCGATCAGCTGGGCCGAGGCTTGGGCATCGCCCTGCTTGAAGGCGGCGAGGAGTCTCGAGAAGTCCTGGGTGTCGACGGGCATGGCCATCCCTCCTGTGGGTACAGGATAGGAGTTCCGTCGAGGTTTGCGCGAGCGCCATGTCGAAGTGCCGCAGTTCTTCGCAGGCCCGCTCGCAGATCAAGGCTGCGGGCGGGCCGGCAGCGCCCGGCTTACTCAAATGAGTTCCGGAAGATCGCGTCGGATCCGACCGTGAAATTGAAGAAATACGACTGCGAAACGGCGTTTTCCCTTACGGCGGTGCACGACATGGCCGCATTCTGCGGTGCTGCCCCGACATAGAAGTCCATGAAGATGGGAGTCACCGAAGCCCCGACCGCTATGGTCTGAACCGAGTTGCGGATGTTGCCGACAGGTCCGCCGTTCGAGACGCAGGTGAGGTGGGTCGTGCCGTTGCCCAGACCGCCACTGACCGAGAACAGCAGAAAGCTCTCGACCACCGTGCCCGGGTCGCCAAGGATCGGTGTGGTCGAGTTGTTGAGCGGGTTGGTCGCCGTGAGTGCCGGACCCATACGAGTGATGGCCGGCGCTTCGACGGCTCCGCGGTCGATGGTGCTGTTGACGATGCGCGGCCCGCCCGAGAAATCGATGTTCGGAATTCCGCCGCTCGGACTGTTGATGCCGGAGTCGCGCAGCGGCGACACCGCGTCGGGCACCATCCGGAAGCCGACTTGCGCCCAGTTCGCCGCCCCGGTGGTGGTTCCGGTCTCGCTGAAAGGCGTGCCATTGAAAGTGCCGCGCGTCTGGAAATGGTTGTTGCGCAAAGTCAGCGAGGTCGGGGCGGTGGAGTAGAAATCGAAGTTGGGTGTAGCGGTCGACACGTTGTCAGCTGCAGCATTGTTGGTTAGCGTCACCACGCCGGTGGCGATCAGGCCCTTTTCAGCGATGGTTGCAGTGTTGCCGCTGATGCTGTTGTTGGTGACAAAGGCGACAGCGCCATTGGTCGGATCGACGACCACGCCCCCGCTCGTGGCATGGGTAAAACTGTTGCCCAGGAACTGGCTGTTGCGAATCTTGAGGAATCCGGACTGATTCAGGTTGAACCTGGCGAGGCGGCCGTTGGCGGCGCCGGACCAGTTATTGGTGACCAGAATGTTGTCGAAGGTGATCGATCCGCCCGTGCCACCCTCGGCCCTCACCCAGATCCCAGCGGTGTTCAAGGGGAAACTCCCCGCCTGCCCGCGACTGAAGGTGAGATTACTGATGGTGAGGTTGCCCGTGAAACTGTCAAACACCATCTCGGCAACAAACACTGGGCCGAAATAGCGGGCATCGAGTACGGTCTGCGCCGGATCGAGCGTGGATTGGCTCTGACAATTGTTGCCGGCACTCCAGCCGCCGCTGATGTTCAGGCTGTAGTCGAAATCGATGATGTTCGGCTTGAACTGCCATTGGTAGTCGCCTGGCGCCTGAATGTCGCTGGTCAGGGTGCCGCGCACCACCTTGATGACGTCGTCCTGCTGATTGAATCCGGCGGTGTTGAGCGCGGTATTCAGCTGATTACCGGTGCTGACGCAGAAGGTTGCAGCGTCGGATGCAGTCGCGCAGGACAGCAGCAGCCAGAAGGCCGTGGCCAGAGTGCAGACGGGTGCGGCAGAGCCGGGTTTCAGGAGGTTCATGGCATCGAGCTCTATCGCCCGGGATGGGCGGGTTCAAAGCTGGATGCGTAAGCGGATGTGCAAACCCGCCAATCTTTTTTGCGGCCAGATCTGTGAGAGTCCCGGTCGCCCCTGGCGGTGCGCTTGTTGGCGCATCAAACAAGGGGCGAGGGGCAGGGGGCAGGGGGCAGGGGGCAGGGGGCAGGGGCCCAACCTGGCTACACGATTAGATCCTGCGGCGCGGTGGGTCCCCTGCCCCTTGCCCCCTGCCCCTATTTTGCGACCTAAAAATCAATGGTTTACGATATGATTGCCGAGAGCACTCAGTACCTGGGCAGCGGCTTGGTCGGACAGCCGTCGGCGCGCCTGCGGGCGGCTTCCGACGTGGATGCGTCACCCAGGGCGTCGCGGGTCTCGGCGATCAGCAGCCAGTTGCGCATGCACCACTCGCCGATGCGTGAGCCGAGGTCATAGCTTTTCATGGCCAGCTTTTCGGCGTCGAGGAATTCGCCCTGGCGCAGCAGGGCTTCGGCCTTGAGCTGCCACAGACGCGGGTTCTCCGACTCGATGGTCAGTGCTTCCTCGATCTGGGCCAGTGCCTTGCCGTGCTCGCCAGCGGCTTCGGCGCTGGCGGCGGCCTCGATCAGCAGTTCCACAGCGGGGTTCTGCAGCGGCGCCACTTCGACGGCCGAACGGGTGGCGCTGGCGACCGTGCGCAATTCGGCAACGCGGTCGCGCGCTGGCGGCGGCGGCTCGGCAGGTGGTTCTGGCGGTGGCACGCTGGCGCAGCCGCTCAACAGGAGCAGCGCCAGGCTGGTGTAAAGGAGGCGGGGCGTCGTGCGCTTCAAGGTGTGCGTATCCATACACGGTCGGCGATGGCCGCCATATCCACTCGGCCGGGCAGACGCCAGCCGCGGAATGGCGTGTTCTTGCCGCGACTGGCCATCGCGGCGGCATCCAGGGTGTGTTCTGCATGCGGGTCCAGCAGGACAAAATCGGGCGCTGCATCCGGCTCCAGTCTGGGCGCCGGCAGACCCAGGATGACCCGTGGTGCCAGCGAGCTGCGGTCGATCCAGTCGGCATAGGACATCCGCTGCTCGTGGACCAGCTTGAGGCCGAGGCCGAGGAAGCTGTCGAGGCCGGAGGCGCCAGGCTCGGTGGCCGGAAAGGGCTTGAGCTTGGCGTCGGGATCATGCGGCTGGTGATCGCTGCAGACAGCGTCGATCTCGCCGCTGATCAGTGCTTCGCGCAGCGCATCGCGGTCGTTGCTGGTGCGCAGCGGCGGCAGCAGATGGGCATCACTGCGGAAGGGCAGCACATCGTGTTCGTTCAGATAGATCTGCGGCATGGCCACATCGGCACTGACCTTGAGTCCACGGGCGCGGGCGGCCGACAGCAGACTGACGCTGCGCGCACAGGAGAGTCGACCGAAATGGGCGCGCACACCGCTTTCCTCGATCAGCATCAGATCGCGCGACAGCGCCAGGGTCTCGCTGGTTTCGGGGATGCCCGGCAAGCCTTGCAGCGCCGCGACCCGGCCTTCATGGGCGACACCGCCGGCGCCGATGTGCGGATCGACCGGTTGCAGGTGCACGGCCATATCCAGCGAGGCCGCATACTGGAGGGCGCGTCGCAGCAGATGGGTGTTGCTCAGCGGCTGGCCGATGTTGCCGACCGCGATGCAGCCGGCCGCGCGCAGGGCGCCGAGTTCCGCCAGACTGTCTTCGCCCAGGCCGTGGGTGAGCGCGCCGATCACGTGTACGGTGGCGCCGCGGCTGTCGCGCGCCCGGCGCAGGATCAGTTCCACCACCGCAGTGGAGTCGACCACCGGCCGGGTGTCCGGCGGCAGCACCACATGGGTGATGCCGTTGACCAGCGCCGCCGTCGCCTCCGAGCGGATGTCCGCCTTGTGCGTGGCGCCGGGCTCGCGCAGGCGTGTGGCCAGATCCACCAGCCCCGGTATCAACCAGCGGCCGCGACCGTCGATACGCTCGGCGCCCTGGCAGCGGGCGGCATCCGGATCCAGCGCCAGCACCTGGCCGGGTGCGAACAGCACATTGGCGATGCGGTCGATGCCCAGATGCGGAAAGCGCACCAGCGCTCCTTCGATCAGTATGCGGTTCATGCGCCAGCATCCATCTGTGGCACCTGGGCGCCGAGAATGTGCGACATCACCGCCATGCGCACGGCCAGACCATTGGACACCTGTTCCAGGATCACCGATTGCGGGCCATCGGCAACATCACTGGCGATCTCGACGCCGCGGTTCATCGGCCCGGGATGCATCACCAGGCAATCGGGCTTGGCCAGGGCGAGGCGTTCGCGGGTCAGGCCGTAGCGGCGGAAATATTCGTTCTCGGAGGGCAGGAAGGCGCCGCGCATGCGCTCGCGCTGCAGCCGCAACATGATGATGACATCGACATCGGCGATGCCGGCATCCATGTCGGTGTAGACGCGCACGCCGAGTTCCTCGATGGCCGGCGGCAGCAAGGTGCGGGGTCCGATGACGCGCAGCTCGCCGGCGCCGAGAATGCCGAAAGCGCGCAGTTCCGAGCGCGCCACCCGCGAATGCAGCACATCACCGACAACGGCGATGGTCAGGTCCTCGAAGCGCGGCTTGTGGCGGCGGATGGTGTAGGCGTCGAGCAGCGCCTGGGTCGGATGGGCATGGCGGCCATCGCCGGCGTTGAGCACGGCAACGCCGGGCGCCGTGTGTTCGGCGACGAAATGGGCCGCGCCCGATTCCGGATGACGCACGACGAACATGTCGCAGTGCATGGCTTCCAGCGTGGCCAGCGTGTCCAGCAGGCTCTCGCCCTTGCTGGTCGACGACGAGGCCACATCCAGATTGAGCACATCGGCCGACAGTCGTTCCGCCGCCAGTTCGAAAGTGGTGCGCGTGCGTGTGGACGGCTCGAAGAACAGATTGATGATGGTCCGACCGCGCAGCAGCGGCAGCTTCTTGTTGCCGCGCAGCGCGACCGAACGCATCGAATCGGCGACGTCCAGCAGTTCTTCGATCAGCTTGCGCGGCAGTCCGTCCACCGTCAGCAGGTGGCGCAGGCGGCCGTCGGGCGTCAGTTGCAGGCTCATGGATGGCGGCTCGCCTGCTCGACCAGTTCCAGGTGCAGCGGCGCCGGGCCGCGCAGCTTGATCTGCTGGTCGGGTGGCAGCACCAGTCTGGCACCGACGGCGCCAGCTTCAATGGGCAGCTCCCGACCATTGCGGCTGACCAGCACTGCCAGCGTGACACTGGCCGGGCGGCCGTAGTCGAAGATCTCGTTCAGCGCAGCGCGGATGGTGCGGCCGGTATAGAGCACGTCGTCGACCAGCAGCAGGTGTCGACCCTCCACATCCCAGGGGATACGCGAAGGGCGCACCGTGGGATGCATGCCGACGCGGGTGAAGTCGTCGCGGTAGAAGCTGATGTCGAGCTCGCCGATGGCCTCGCTCAAGCCCAGTGCCTCACTCAGGTACTGGGCCAGCCAGACACCGCCGGAATGAATGCCGACGATGCGCGGATCGGCGATGTTGTGTTCGGCGAGACGGGCACGGGTGCTGGCGAGCAGCGCGGCGAGCAGGGGATCAATGGCCGGCAAGTGCAAGATAGTCCTCCAGGATCACAGCTGCAGCATGGGCGTCGATGTCGACCGCGTGTTTGCGCCGGGCATTTCCGGCGGCGCGTTCCCCGGCAAAACGGCGCTTGGCCACCTGGGTGGACCCGCGCTCGTCATGTTGTACCACCGGACGCTGGTAGCGTTGCTCGACGGCCGCCGCGAAACGGCGCGCGCGTTTGCTCATCGGCTGCTCGCCGCCTTCGCGGGTCAGCGGCAGGCCGACCACGATACCGCCCGGGGCCCATTCGGACACCATGGCATCCAGTGTCGTCCACATCAGTGCTTCCGGCTGCATCGCCAGTGTCTTCAGCGGTCGGGCGCGGCCGGTGAGTTCATTGCCCACCGCAACCCCCAGATCACGGGTGCCGACATCCAGGCCCAGCCATACTCCGCTGGTCAGCGCCGGCTTTGGCGGATCTTCATGCATGCCCGGCGTAGTCCGTCAGCAGGCGCATGTCCACACCGGCCAGTTGGGCGGCCGCCAGCCAGCGTGCTTCCAGCGGCGTCTCGAACAGGATCGAGGCGCTCGACGGCACGCTCAGCCAGGAGTTTTCCCTGATCTCGTTTTCCAGTTGTCCGGCGCCCCAGCCGGCATAACCGAGCGCCACCAGGGCGCGCCTCGGTCCGCGACCCACGGCCATGGCTGCGAGCACGTCGCGCGAGGTGGTCACGCAGAGTTCGTCCGAGACCTTGAAGGTCGAATCGTAGCTGTCGCCCGGCTCGTGCACGACAAAGCCGCGATCCATCTGCACCGGCCCGCCGGCATACACCGGCATCTGCGCCAGCGTGGCGTCGTCGGTGGCGATCTCCATCTGCTCCAGCACTTCGCCGAGCCGATAGTTGCTCAGCCGATTGACGACGATGCCGAGGGCGCCGTCGGCATTGTGCTGGCACAGGAAGGTGACGCCCCGAGAAAAGTTCGGATCGTCCAGCCCGGGCATGGCGATCAGCAGATGGTTGGCCAGATAGGATGAGCTAATCATGGGTCGATTGTAGCGGTCCCGACAGGGAGCGGTGCAGTCTGTGGCGGTGATCCTGGCAGTATCGGGTTCAGTTTCGCGACTCCGTCAGCGCCGGTCCAGCCAGATCTGGAAGAAAATCGGGTCAACCGATGGTCCGTGCCTGCGTTATCACCCAGGCATCCGACCAACGGCATGGATGGGGGGCGCAACGGAATGCCGTGTCGGCCGTCACAGTCGAGAATGCAGGCGCCCGTCCATAATCCGCCGACGGGCCGAATGCCGGGGGCTATATGTGGATGATTCGAAGTTGGTGTGGCGTCGCGCTGACCGCCGTGGCGGCGTTCTGCGCCCAGCCTGTGTGCGCCCAGAATACGGGCCTGATCTATCGGGGCAATTTTGAGAACGTCACCGATGCCCCGGCCACCGATGCCGAGGCAGCGCGCTTTCTCACCCAGGCCACCTTCGGGCCCAACCTGTCGGAGATCGCCAGGCTGCGAGGCATAGGCTATGGCCAGTGGCTGGAGCAACAGCTGTCCATGCCGGCCAGCTATACCTTCCCGTGGCTGGCCGGCCTCGTCGCCAATCCCGATTTCTCGTTGAATTCCGGGCATCGCGTCGATCGCTGGTGGGTGCAGGCCGTCTATGGAGAGGACCAGCTGCGTCAACGCATGGCCTGGGCGCTGAGCCAGATCGTCGTGACCTCCGATTCCGGCGGCATTTCCACGGAAATGATCGCCAACTATGCCGATCTCGTGACTCGCAATGCCCTGGGCAACTACCGCACGCTGCTGGGTGAGGTCACTTTCAGTCCGACCATGGCAGAGTGGCTGACCTATGTGCGCAATCGCGCTGCCTACAGCACGGGCACGCCGCCGACCACGATCCTGCCCGACGAGAACTATGCGCGCGAGGTCATGCAGCTGTTCTCCTTCGGCCTGATCAAGCGCAATCTCGATTTCAGTCCGCAGCTGTCGGGTGGCAATCCCATTCCGACCTATGACAACACCATCATCGCCTCGCTGGCACGGGTGTTCACGGGGCTGTCCTACGAGCGGAGCAATTACACCGGAACCAGTTTCGGCAACAACACCAATCGCAATGTGTACCTGCCGATGATCTGCTTCCCGATGAACAACCCGCCCAACAACCAGAATTATCTGGCCGGCGGCCGCACCTTTCATGACTTTGCCAGCAAGACCATCTTCGACAGCATCACCCTGCCGGCCGTTGCCGATAGCCAGGCAGGCTGCACGGAAGACATCAACGCCGCGCTGGACGCGATTTTCAACCACGCTACGGTAGCGCCTTTCATCAGCCGCCAGCTGATCCAGCGTTTTGTCACCTCGAATCCGTCCCCCGCATACATCCAGCGTGTGGCCACGGTGTTCAACAACAATGGTGCGGGCGTGCGCGGCGATCTGTCCGCGGTGATCAAGGCGATTCTGCTGGACACCGAGGCCCGCTCGGCGCCGACCGGCAATTTCGGCAAGCTGCGTGAGCCGGTATTGCGCCTCACTGCCTTGTGGCGTGGCCTGGAAGTGATCCAGGGTCAGCCCGAGCCGCCGCTCAACAGCAACGGCACCACCAACACCAATGTCGGCAACATCAGCATGTCGATGGGCTTTGACAGCAGCTTCAACCAGCGGCCCTACAACTCGCCGACGGTGTTCAACTTCTACGAGCCCGATTTCAGGAACCCGGGGGCCTTGCAGCAGGCCAATCTGTACTCGCCCGAGTTCCAGATTCTCAATGAATCAACCATCACCCGGATGAACGACACCATCCAGAATCTGGTGGCGAACTGGTATGTGGGCAGCGGCAGTTGCAATACGCTGACCCGGCCCTGCGTGTCCTTCGCGCCCTATCTGGCCATCATGCAGCAGCCCGGCAATGCCACCACCTATGGCCAGCTGATCGATGAACTTGATCGGCGCGTGATGGGCAGTTCGATGAGCGCCAACATGCGCGGAGTGCTGCTGAACATGCTGACTTCACAGTCGGCGCCGACGACCGATGCCACGCGGATCTCGCGTATCCAGCAGGTGCTGCGCGTGATCATCGTTTCCCCCGAATTTGCCGTGCAGAAGTAAGGAGATCGCCATGTCCCGCATCCGTCGTGAACAGCGCCGCGATTTCCTCAAGCATTTCTGCGCCACGCTTGCCGGTGGCTCGGCCCTGTCGCTGATTCCGCAACTGCGCCTGATGCAATCGGCACTGGCAGCAACCCAGGGCGATCCTGGTTACAAGGCACTGGTGTGTGTCTTTCTCAGTGGCGGCAGTGATTCCTTCAACTGGCTGATCCCATCGGACAACACCCGCTACGGCATTTACTCGGCCGCTCGCGGTGGTGTCTACACCGGTGCCAACGGCCCGCTCGGCATTGCCCAGAATGCGCTGCTGCCAGTCAACCTGACCGGACCGGGCGGCGCCGCATTGCCGGCGGGAAACACCTATGGTCTGCATCCGGCCTGCGCCGACTGGACCTCGATCGATGACAACGGCAACCAGACCAGCATGCCCGGGCTGCAGTCCTTGTCCAATCAGGGCAAGATCGCGTGGCTGGCCAATACCGGCACGCTGGTGGTGCCGCTGACCAAGGCCACCTACAACAACCCGGCCTTGCCGAAGCCACCACAGCTGTATTCGCACAACGACCAGACCAATCTGTGGTTCCAGGGGCGGGAAACCGGCAACTTCGGTTTTGGCTGGGGCGGGCAGGTGGCCGATCTGCTGTTCTCGCAGAACACCCCGATCGTGGGCAGCAATCCGCCGCTGATCATGCCGATGAATGTGTCCTTCTCCGGAAGCAACCGTTTCCAGGTCGGCGCTCAGGTGGTGCCGTATCAGATGTCCAGTTGCGGTGATCCGAACGGTGGCAATCCCTTCCCGGGCAGTATTGTCGGCACCAATTTCGCCAACTGCTCCGGCTCCAATGCCCTCGACAACTTCAGGCCCTGCGGGGCCACCGGGCTGGATGCCGATGATGTGGCCTTGTGCAGCCTGCTTGGCAGCAGCGGCAACCTGTTCCAGACCGAACACGCGGCCACCATGCGTCGGGCCATGGACCTGGCGGGCGCCATGTCCAGCAACCTCACCGGCACGCCCAACCCTTCGCTGCTGACCACACCCTTCCGGGCGCTGGCCGACAACCAGGCCGTGGCTGGCTACAACCTCGCGGCCGACGGCAACAACTCGCTGGCCGAACAGCTGGCCATGGTGGCCCGCCTGATCAAGATGCGCACCCAGCTCGGACAGACACGCAACATCTTCTTCGTGTCGCTCGGCGGATTCGACACCCATGCCACGCAGATGCCGGACAATGGCCAACCGCGCCTGCTGCGGCGCATCTCCCGCGCACTGGGATCCTTCTATCAGGCCCTGGTCGAGATGGGCGTCGAGAACTCGGTCACGACCTTCACCATGAGCGAATTCTCGCGCACGCTGAACTCCAACGGCGACGGCAGCGATCACGCCTGGGGCGGAACCCAGCTGGTCATGGGTGGTGCCGTGAACGGTGGCAACGCCGCCACCGGGCGCCTGTATGGCACCTTCCCGGATCTGACCTTGAATGGTCCGGACAGCTTCAGCCGCGGCCAGATGATCCCGACCACGGCCATGGATCAGATGGGCGCCACGCTGGCCAGCTGGATGGGATTGAGCAGCGGACAGGTCAACACCGTGTTCCCGAACCTGTCGAATTTCTCCAGTCCCAATCTGGGCTTCGTCTAGCAGGCGCGCCATCGTCGCGCCTGGAAGGGCAGAGTGCTGCGGCACGCGCGACCCTCCGTCGCGCGCAGCCAGCTTTGGTGGGTCCAGACCTGTCTGGACGCTTCTGCCGCACCTCGCCAAGAGCGTCCAGACAAGTCTGGACGTACAGAAGCTCTCAAGCCCCGTAGCCTTTCCCGTGCCCCGTGCCCCGTGCCCCGTGCCCCGTGCCCCGTGCCCCGTGCCTCAGCGCATCTTGATGTCGCCGGCCACGAACTGCCAGGTGCGGGTGATGTGCAGGATGTCGACCTCATCCTCGCTCCTGGGCACCGGGTTGAAGGGTGCCGAGAGTTCGACGATGCGCTGGGCGGCGGCGTCCAGCACCGGTTGTCCGGAGGAGCGGATGACGTCGATGCGCTCCAGGCTGCCGTCCTTGTTGATGGCGACGGTGAGTACCAGACTGCCATCGAGATTGCGCCGACGGGCTTCATCGGGATAGTTCAGATTGCCCACCCGTTCCACTCGCGCCACCCACGCTGCCATGTAATTGGCAAAAGCATATTCGCGGGTATTGGCCGAGATGAACTTGCGCTTGGGCCGCTTGGCGTAGGCCTGCGTCTGCCGGTCCAGCTCGGAGGCCAGCTTGGCCATCTCCATGCTGCGTTCGACCAGTTCTTCATCCCGAGGCAGCTCGCGCTGCTGGATTTCTTCCCTGGGCGTGACCGGATTGACCTGCAGCGTGGAGCTGTCCTGGGTCAGCACCGGTGTGGGCGCCGTTTCGGCCGGAATGGGGTCAGGACTGGCGGCACGCACCGGCATCGGCGCAATACCGTCCTCCGGCTTCGGCACCGGCGAGGAAAACATCTGCGTGGGGCGCTTGGCCTCTTCACTGTTGCCGCCGCCGGTCTGCGCCGCATTGGCCAGGAAATCGGCCTTGTCCGGCACCTCCTGGGTGGCTGACTGCACCAGGATGACATCCAGCGCCGGTAAAGCTGAGCCCGGTGGCGCCTCGTCGGTGAAGCCGACACCGAAGATGATGACGGCATGCACGACCGTGGCAAAAAGCAGTGTCAGCGACAGACGATCACCTGACCCGATAGGCGCGTTACTCACTTTCGCAGCGTCTCCAGGCGGTCAAACAACATACCTGCGATATTGATTCCGAACTGCTGGTCAAGTTCACGGATGCAGGTGGGCGAGGTGACATTCACTTCGGTCAGGTACTTGCCGATGACATCGAGGCCGACAAAGATCAGCCCACGGCGCTGCAATTCCGGCCCGACCTGCTCGCAGATCCAGCGATCGTGATCGCTCAGCGGCTGGCCGCGGCCGTGGCCGCCGCGCGCCAGATTGCCGCGGAACTCGCCGGCACGCGGAATCCGCGCCAATGCGTATGGCACCGGCACACCGTCGATCAGCAGGATGCGCTTGTCGCCTTCGGTGATCTCCGGGATGTAACGCTGGATCAGTGCCGCCTGGGTACCTTCCAGGGTCACGGTTTCGAAGATCACGTTGAGATTCGGATCGTCCGGGCGTACCCGGAAGATCGAGGTTCCGCCCATCGAGTCCAGCACCTTGACCACACACTCGCCGAATTCGCTGACGAAGGCGCGCAGGTCGTCTGGAAGCCGCGACACCAGGGTTGGTGGGCAGCATTGAGGAAACAAGGCAGTGAACAGCTTCTCGTTGGCATCGCGCAGCGCCGCCGGGCGATTGACCACGGTCGCACCCTGCGCCTCGGCCCGATCCAGGATCTGGGTGTCATACAGATACTCGGCGTTGAACGGCGGGTCCTTGCGCATCAGGATCCAGTCGAAGTGCCCGGCGTCGTGGACTTCCGGGGCCGACTGTTCGAACCAGTGGGCCGGATCATCGAAAACCCGGGTCACGCGCGTGCGCAGCCAGGCGCGCCCGTCCCGCAGGCCGAGGTCACGCTGTTCGCAGACATGCACCTCGTAACCGCGGCGCTGGGCTTCCAGCAGCATGGCGAAGCTCGAATCCTTGTGAATTTTCAGCTTCTGGATCGGGTCCATCAGCACCGCGAGGCGGCGAAGCATGCGCCAACTCCTTGATACGCTAGGGATTGCCCCTGCATTGCGGCTTGCCTTGCGGGGGGACTCGCCTATTATGCCTGCGCAGGTGCAAAATCCCCTGTATCGTGAACGCTGAATTGGGAAGTAAAGGCCATTCTGTCGAGCTTCGGAATCGAGCAAGCACAAACACTTGCAACGTAATCTTGACATTCGATGGAAGCTTGGCTAAAGAGCTTGCAGGGAGTCCTCCTGATCCGCCCCGGTGTACTTGGGTTGGCCAGGGACGCAGATCAGCCGGCGTGAGCCGGCTACGTGCGACCAGGGGTCGCGCCGATGACAAACGTGGCGGAGGTGGGAGTGGACGAGTCGCAGAACAAGGGGAGCCTCGCCGGACTGCGCGTGATGGTGATTGACGACAGCAAGACCATCCGCAGGACTGCTGAAACGCTGCTGAAGAAGGAGGGCTGTGACGTGGTCACGGCGACGGACGGTTTCGAGGCACTGGCCAAGATATCCGACCACCAGCCGCACATCATCTTCGTCGACATCATGATGCCGCGCCTGGACGGATATCAGACCTGTGCGCTGATCAAGAACAACCAGGTGTTCAAAGGCACGCCGGTGATCATGCTGTCCAGCAAGGATGGCCTGTTCGACAAGGCGCGCGGACGCATCGTCGGTTCGGAACAGTACCTGACCAAGCCGTTCACGCGTGAAGAGTTGCTCGGTGCGATCCGTCGTTACGTCGACACCAAGACGGCAGCGGCGAGCTAGGCGGGGAGGCATGCAGACGGGGAGGTCGCATGGCAAGAATTCTGATTGTGGATGACTCACCTACGGACGTGCGCGTGCTGAGCGGCATGCTGGAGCGCGCCGGGTTTCAGACCCTTTCGGCGGCCAGTGCCGAAGAAGGCATCGCGCGCGCCAGGGAGGAGCACCCCGATCTGATCCTCATGGATGTGATCATGCCCGGCACCAACGGTTTCCAGGCCACACGCACCCTCAGTCGTGATCCGGAAACGTCGACGATTCCGGTCATCATCGTGACCACCAAGAGTATGGAGACCGACCGGATCTGGGGCATGCGTCAGGGGGCGAAGGACTTCGTGACCAAGCCGCCGAACGAACGCGACTTCATTTCACGCATCCAAGCGCTGCTCGCGGGATCCTGAGGAATTATCGATGGTTGATCTGCCGGAAAACGCAGCCCTGAATCCCTTCGAGATCCTGCTCGACTACGAGCGTCGCAGCCTCGCACATGTGGCAGGTCTGCCGGAGCAGCTGGATGCACCGGGATTGTGGCGGGCCATCGCCTATCGTCTGGGCGATGCCTTTCTGGTCAGCGATATTTCCGAAGTCAACGAAATTCTGATGTTTCCACAGATTACCCCGGTGCCAGGAACCAAGGCATGGATGTTGGGAATCGCCAACGTGCGCGGCAATCTGGTCACCGTCGTCCATCTGCGCGGATTTCTCGAAGGCGAGCCTTTCCGCGTGAATGAACGTACCCGGGTGCTCGTTGTTCGCCTTGCCAGTGGTAGCGTAGGGCTGGTGGTGGACGAAGTGCTGGGTCAGCGCAGTTTTGTCGAAGAGAACATGCGCGATATTGAAACGTACGCCGATTCCCCGATCAGTCGTTTTCTCGACAGCGAATATCGACAGGGGCAATCGACTTGGGGTGTTTTCAGCATGAATGCGCTCATGCGGGCGCAGGATTTCATGCAGGCGGCGGCCTGATCAGGCCGACAATCGGGGTTTGGACGGGACGACAGTGGGGGTCATAGAGCGATGAGTGCGGCAGCCGGTGGTATCCAACAGCGCGAAAGCTCGACCATGCTCGCCATCCTCGTGGTGGTGTTGCTGGTCGGCCTCGTAGGCTTGATTGCGAATTTCTTCTTCGCCAACGTCAACAACAACGAAGACCGAGCGGCAATCGGTCTTTCAACTGACATACGCGTGTACTCGCAGCAGTTGGCGAAGTTCGCGGCTCAGGCAGCCGGCGGTCAGGCAGAAGCCTTCGATGAGTTGTCCGACGTCAAGGGCACCATCCAGTCGCATCTGCGCAAGCTGGAGGAGGGCGATCCGCAGGAAGGCGTGCCATCCATCCGCAAGAACCCCGAGGTCGAAGTCGCCCTGAAGGCGGTGAAGGACACCTGGGCTCCGATTCTGCAGGCTTCCGACGTCATTCTCTCGCGCCGTGAGGTGGTCGAGGATCTGAATGCCACGGCGACCGAGTTCCAGGACAAGATTCCGCTGCTGCAGGCGCGCACCGATGAAATGACGCAGCTGCTCGCTACCCGCGGGGCGCCGCAGGATCAGATCTACGTCGCCGGTCGCCAGAACACGCTGGCCGATCGTATGTTGCGTCGCTTGAACGAAGTGCTGCAGGGTGGCCAGACCGCCTCGACGGCTGCCGACGGATTCAACCGTGACGCCGCGGTGTTCGGACAGATTCTGGACGCACTCCAGAATGGCAGCCCTGACCGTGGCATTCGCGCCATCGCCGTCCCCGAGGCGCGCACCTTGCTGGATGAGGTCTATCAGATCTTCCAGGAACTCGGTCAGTACGTTGAAAGCATCACCACCGGCGCCATCGACTTGATCGACGTGCGCGAGGCGGCCAACACCATTTCGCTGGATTCAGAACAGCTGCTGCAGGACGCCGAGCAGCTGTCGGTCGAATACGGCGAGCAGGCCAACAATCGCACCTTCCCCTCGCTGACTGCGGCCATTGGTTCCGGCGCTCTTGCGGCACTGGCTTTGATCCTGTTGGCCATCTTGATCTACCGCGATCAGGCCCGTCGCTACAAGATCACGGCCGATCTCAACCAGCGTAACCAGGAAGCCATTCTGCGCCTCCTGGACGAAATGGGATCGCTGGCAGAAGGCGATCTGACGGTAAAGGCAACGGTGACCGAAGACATCACCGGGGCCATCGCCGACTCCATCAACTTCGCCGTCGAAGCACTGCGCAGCCTGGTGACCACCATCAACGAGACCGCGGTGCAGGTCGCCGCGGCAGCCCAGGAAACCCAGGCCACCGCCATGCATCTGGCAGAAGCTGCCGAGCATCAGGCGCAGCAGATCACCTCGGCCTCCGCCGCCATCAACGAGATCGCGGTGTCCATCGACGAGGTGTCGCGCAACTCGGCCGAGAGCGCCGACGTGGCGCAACGCTCGGTGCAGATCGCAGGCAAGGGCGCGGCCATCGTGCGCCAGACGATTCAGGGCATGGACAACATCCGTGACCAGATTCAGGAAACCTCGAAGCGAATCAAGCGCCTGGGTGAATCGTCCCAGGAAATTGGATCGATCGTGGAACTGATCAACGACATCGCCGAGCAGACCAACATTCTGGCCTTGAACGCCGCCATTCAGGCGGCCTCTGCAGGTGAGGCCGGTCGCGGATTCGCGGTCGTGGCCGACGAAGTGCAGCGACTGGCAGAACGCGCTTCGAACGCGACCAAACGAATCGAAACGCTGGTGCAGACGATTCAGTCCGACACCAACGAAGCGGTGAGTTCGATGGAACAGACCACCGCCGAAGTGGTGGCCGGTGCCCGCCTCGCGGAAGACGCGGGTCTGGCGCTGGGTGAGATTGAAAAGGTGTCGAACGATCTGGCCGACCTCATTCAGAACATCTCGCAGGCGGCGCGACAGCAGTCAGCTGCTGCGACCAACATCTCAGCCACCATGAACGTGATTCAGGAAATTACGACCCAGACTTCGGTCGGCGCCAGTCAGACGGCAGAGTCGATTGGAAATCTGGCGCAATTGGCTGCTGACCTTAGACGCTCAGTGGCCGACTTCAAGCTGCCCAACTAGGCTTCAGGGGCGGTTGGTGATCAACAAGGCGAAGCTGCGGGCCCATTGCCGCAGCGCGGGTAGCAGGCGCATGAAGAACGCGCGGCGAAGCCGGCAAACAGGAGTCCGCGGATGAGGCTTCAAGACGACATCGACTTCACCACGCTGACCTGGGTCAAGCAGGAGCTGGACGATACGCTCAAGCAATCCCAGCAAGCGCTGGAAGCGTACGTCGAGGACACATCTGACAAGAGTCAGATGCGCTTCTGCGCGAGCTATCTGCATCAGGTGCAGGGTACCTTGCGCATGGTCGAGCTGTATGGCGCGGCCATGGTGGTTGAGGAAATGGAGCGCCTGGCACTGGGCTTGCTCGACGGTCAGGTGAAACAGGCGGACGACGCCTATACCGTGCTCATGCGCGGCATGGTTCAGCTGCCCGATTACCTCGAGCGTCTGCAGGGCGGGCATCGGGATATCCCGATCGTGCTGCTGCCGCTGCTCAATGATCTGCGCGCATGCCGGGGCGAGAAACTGCTGAGCGAGACTTCGCTGTTCTCGCCGGATCTGGGTGCGCCGCTGCCGGCCTCCGCCGCTGGTGCCAGATCGGTCGTTCCGCAGCCGATGGTGGCAGCCAATGGTGGACGCCTGCGACTGGCGTTCCAGTTTGGACTGTTGAAGTGGTTCAAGGGCGACGATATCGATGGCAATCTCACCCGCCTGATCGCCATCCTCGACCGTTTCCGCTCGATGTGCACCCAGCCCGACGCCCGTCGTCTGCTCTGGGTAGGTGCGGGTGCGCTCGAAGCCGTGCTGATCAAGAGCATCGAGGCCTCAGTGGCACTCAAACTGCTGATCGGGCGGGTCGACCGCGAGCTCAAGCGCCTGATCGATGCCGGCGAGACGTCCTTCGCGGCGGCTCCTGCGAATGATCTGACCAAGGGATTGCTGTACTACGTCGCCCAGTCCTCAGCTACATCACAGCGCGTGGCCGAGCTGCGGCAGGTTTACAAGCTCGACAAGCTGATGCCAAGCGAAGCCGAACTCGAGCACGCCCGCGGTGCCCTGTCCGGACACAATCGCGCGCTGCTGGACACGGTCGGCACCGCGATCAAGGAAGACCTGCTGCGGGTCAAGGATGCGCTCGACCTGTACCTGCGCACCGGCAGTGGCAATGTGGACGATCTGGCACCCCAGGGCGAGGCTCTGCACCGGGTGGCCGACACCCTTGGCATGCTCGGTCTGGGCGTGCCGCGTCGGGTGGTGCTGGATCAGCAGGATGTGCTGGAACGCATCGTGCGCGGTCGCCAGCCTGCGGAAGAAAGCGCATTGCTGGATATCGCCGGGTCGCTCCTGTACGTCGAGTCGTCGCTGGATGATCACATCGAGCGCCTGGGTGGCGAGCAGCAGGCGCCGGCCACCCCCAGTTCCGGTTTCGAGCTGCCGCAGGCGGAAGTCCGCAAGATACTGGATGCGACGACCAAGGAAGCCTCGGCCAACATTCAGCAGGCCAAGCAGGACATCGTGGCCTTCATCGAGTCGCCCTGGGACCACAGCAAGATCGAGCAGATACCGCGATTGCTGGACGAGATCAGCGGTGCCATGCGCATGCTCAATCTGCCCGAGCCGGCGGCCTTGCTGGGCGGTGTCGTGCGCTTTGCCGAAGTCGAGTTGCTGCAGCATCGGCGCGTGCCTTCCGGCGATCAGCTGGATCTCATGGCTGATGCCATTGCCAGCATCGAGTTCTATCTCGAGGCGGTGAAGGAAGGTCGGCGCAATCGCGACAAGATTCTCGACGTGACCC
Organism: Lysobacterales bacterium; assembly: GCA_022841325.1. Lineage (GTDB taxonomy): Bacteria > Pseudomonadota > Gammaproteobacteria > Xanthomonadales > SZUA-5 > JADKFD01. Next base: position 54,991 of record JALHRS010000013.1, read on the forward strand.
GTCGCAGTCTGGAGGCATTGGGCTACTGGCCTTTGCCCGAGGAAGGCGCCGAATCGGTGGCCGAAATGGCTGTCGAAGCCCCGTCGTCCACGGAAGCGGCCGTCGCAGCCGTCAGCGAATTCCCGAGTTTCTCGGACACCTTCGAGACCGAAAAGACCCAGCCGCCCGAGTCGGATACGGTTACGCTGCAGATCGATGGCGGGCAGCAGTTGCCTGAGATCGAGTTGCCGCAGAGTGACGAGGGTGCAGTCGATGCCCTGATCCACAGTCTGGATCTGCCCGACGCGTCAGCCGCCGAACAGGCGACGCCCGAGTCGTGGGATAGCGCCACGGCGGAGATGAGCAGCGCTGTCGAGATCGCTCCTGGCGAAAGCCTGGATGATCTGGTGATCGGTGAGACCGCCTCGGAGCCGGTGACGCCGTTCTTGCAGGATCTGGACGAGTTGCGCATCACCAGCGCCGAACTCGAATCGCCGGAAAGCGTGTCTGCGCACGACGGTCTGGATTTGCTGCGCGAAGAAGCCACCGATCTGGATGCGACTGCGGCGGAAATTGCAGCCGACGCAGACAGCAGCGAGCAGGCTGCCGATCTCACGCTGGCACCGGTTGAAGAACTGGAGATCGAGTTAGAAACGTCAAGCGAGACTCCCGCTGCAGGGCCAGATGCCGCTGAAGCTGAAGGCGCGGCAAGTGCGTTTGCAGAAGCTGAAACGGCGGCAGTCGACGCCGTGGAGACGACGCCGGCAGCGTCAGAGTACCTGCCAGTGGCCCCGCTGCCGGACGGTATGCCGACCGGCTTCAGCCTGCCCGACGTGGGCTTCCATTCGGTGCCATCTGACGAGATCGACGATGAAATCCGGGAAGTCTTTGTCGAAGAGGTACAGGACGAACTCGACAACCTCAACAAACAGTATCCAGCCTGGAAGAACGACCTCGGCGACTTCGAGAAGCTGAAGCCGGTCAGGCGCTCCTTCCATACGCTCAAGGGTAGTGGTCGTCTGGTCGGTGCACTGGCGATCGGCGAGTACGCCTGGAAGATCGAGAACATGCTGAATCGGGTTCTCGACAAGACCATCCAGCCCACGCCCGCAGTGCTGGATTTGCTGGACCACGCGATTGCTGCGCTACCCGGCATGCTGCTGGCGCTCAAGGGGGAAGGTCAACCCGATGCCAACGTCGGTGCGATCATGTGGGTGTCCGACCAATTGTCCTCGGGACAGGAGGTCTGGCTCCCAAAATTCTCGCCCGCCCCGGCGGTCACGGCTGAAGCTCAGCCGGCCTCCGAGGCGGGCGCGCTTGAGTCCTCCCTTTCGGCAGCGGTCGAAGTCGAAACGCTGACCGACGGCAGCGATGCGCCGGACGCGGCGGTAGCGCTCGAAGAGCCTGCTGAGTTTCCGACGGCCGAAGCGTCGGACGTTGCCGGGGTGCAGCGCGAGGAGCGACGCGAGCCCTCGCCGCTGGAAGTCGATCCGATGTTGATGGACATCCTCAGCAGCGAAGTCGAAGGGCACCTGACCACCATCCGGGCTTATCTCGGCCAGGCTGCGGAAATCGGCCCACAGCCGGTGACCGAGGAACTGCTGCGTGCCGTGCATACCTTGAACGGCGCCTTGGCCATGGTAGACCTGCCGGTACTGACGCGTGTGGTCGCGCCGCTGGAGGGTTACCTCAAGCGCTTGCGTGCCCGCGGGCTACAGCCGTCTGAAGAAGGCATGGTCGTCCTGACCGAGTCTACCGAGTGCATTTCCGAGGTCATGACCGCCGTCAGCGGTGGCTCGGAACTGCCTGACACCTGGGCGTTGTCCGAGCGGGTCGCGGCGCTGCGTGATGGCTTGCCACCGCCCGATCATCCGTACCACGGATTCGGTATCCACGTCGCCGATGAATCCCGTGACGATGTGACTGGTGCCGACGCTTATGAGTCGGCCGACGGCGTGGCTGGCGAGACTACGACTCTGCCGTGGTACGAGGCCGAACTCGATTCCGAGGATGACGCCGCTGAGGGCGAAACGGTCGGTTCCGTCGAGATGACGGAGGTCTTTGATGCCGGCGAGGACGAAGTCTCGGCGGAGACGCTGAACACCCTGGCCGAACTCGCGGCAGAGGAGTTTCAAGCCGACGAAGACTCCATGGTCGAGGGGCTGGCAGAGGCTGCCGGCGAGCTGGGCGTGACCGACGACGAAGATCTGAGCTGGCTGGCCGAAGCCGAGGAATCTGGCGTCCCCGCGGCCGAGAGCGATGCGGAATCCGGAGCCGATGCTGCGACGGTAGAGGAAGCAGCGACGCCGGAAGCATCCGACGGCCTCGCCGAGGATCTGGAGGCGCTGTTCGAAGCTTCTATCGATCCGTCGCCGGAAGCTGCGCCGGCCGAGCTCGCTCAGGACGGTGCAGAGCCTCTGGCCGGGCCCTCGGATCTTGAGGGACTGTTTGATTCAGACTCCGCGCAAGCGCCCGTTGAGGCCGAAGGCGATGTCGAGGCGAGCGCGCCTGAGGCGGCCGACCCCGGCAGCGCTGACACTACCGTGGAACCGGAAGAACTGGCAGAACTCGCTGACTTGAACGAGCTCGCCGATGACGAACTTGGCGGGCTCACGGAAACCGAGGAATTTCTTGCCGACTTGAGCGCAAGCGATGATGGAGTCCTCGGCGACGAAGCGAGCGCCGGGAACGAGGCCGCAAGTGAGCTACAGTCCGAAGCGGTCGCCACACCGACCGACTCCGGGAGCTCCGACGGTGGCCTGTGGTCTCTGGACGACTCCGGGGCGACGCTTGCCGAGAGTTCGGTGGACGTGGATTTCGCCGATGCCAGCCTGGAAGACACCCTGGAAGCGGAAGACATCGCCGCGTCTTCGTTGCTGGCAGAACATGCCGGCAATCTGGACGAGACTCTGGACGGAGCCGATGAGCTGGCTGGCGACAGCATTGATCGGGTGGGCCCCGAGCCCGATGACGCGGTTGTGTCCGATCTGACCGAGGACCTGCAGCTCGAAGATGCCGCCGCTGCTGACGTCGAAGTGTCCGCCCAGCTTGATGTAGTGGAGGAGCGCGCCGGACCTGCGATCGCGGCGGGGACGGCAGCCGCAGTCGCCCCGGCAACGGCTTTTGTGGGCGATGTCGATCCCGAAGGACCTCTCGACCTGCCGGACATGGACATGGATCTGCTCGACATCTTTGTCGAGGAGGCGGTCGATATTCTGGATCATGCCGACGGTGCCATGGCCCAGCTTCGGGAGAACCCCGAAGACCGTGAGCCGGTTGCATCCTTGCAGCGCGATCTGCATACGCTGAAGGGCGGTGCGCGCATGGCCGGCCTGTATCCGGTCGGCGATCTCAGCCACGCCATGGAATCCCTGTTCGAGTCCATCGTCCACGGTGAACGGGTGGCTTCGCGGGCCTCGATCGATGCTCTCGAAAAAGCCTTCGATCGCCTGCACGGCATGGTTCAGCGGGTCAAGGTGCGCCAGGCTATTGCGCTGCCGGAACACACGATTGCCCGACTCGAAGCCATTCTTGAGGGCCGCGAAGCCGAGTTCGACGCCGAAGTCGCCGAGATGGGCGCCGCCGCTGCAGACTCGACCGAGGCGCTGACAGCAGCAGAGCTGGCGCCAGCTGCTGACTCAAGCGGCGGGACGTCGGAAGGCGAGGTGGCGGAAGCGCCGGTGCGCAAGGTCATTCCGGCCCGCGCACCCACCCGATCCGGGGCGCAACGACGAACCCAGTTGGACGAGGACGAGGTTGCTGCTCGCGCTGCGCAGCAGGAACTGATCCGTGTCCGCGCCGATCTGCTCGACAACCTGGTGAACTTTGCCGGTGAGGTCTCGATCTATCGTTCGCGCCTTGAAGCCCAGATGGGTGGCTTCCGGTTCAACCTGGTGGAGTTCGAACAGACCGTCAGCCGTTTGCGTGACCAGTTGCGCAAGCTGGAAATGGAAACCGAGGCGCAGATCCTGTCGCGCTTCCAGCGCGAGACCGAGCAATCGGGCAACACCGAATTCGATCCGCTGGAGCTCGATCGATTCTCCACCCTGCAGCAGCTGTCGCGTGCGCTGGCCGAGTCGGTTTCTGACTTGGTCTCCATTCAGAACCTGCTGGACGATATTGCCCGTCAGTCGGAAACGCTGCTGCTGCAGCAGTCCCGCGTCAGCTCGGATTTGCAGGAAGGTCTCATGCGCACGCGCATGGTGCCTTTCGAGAGTCTGGTACCGCGTCTGCGCCGCATTCTCCGCCAGACCGCGTCGGAGCTTGGCAAGAAGGCGCAGCTGAAGGTCGAGGGCACCCAGGGCGAAATGGATCGCACCGTGCTCGAGCGCATGACGGCGCCCTTCGAGCACATGCTGCGCAACTCGCTGGCACACGGCATCGAGTCGCCGGAAGCCCGTGTCGGCAAGGGCAAGCCCGAAGAGGGAACGGTCAGCATCAAGGTCTCGCGAGAAGCGACCGAGGTGCTGATCCAGGTGACGGATGACGGCGGTGGCATGAACCGCGACGCCATTCGCACCAAGGCCATCGAGCGTGGCCTGATGACGCCGGATGCAACGCTGAGCGACCGGGATATCTTCCAGTTCGTGCTGGAAGCCGGGTTCTCTACGGCAAGCGAAGTCAGCAAGGTGGCCGGCCGCGGTGTCGGCATGGATGTGGTCGCCAGCGAAGTGAAGCAGCTCGGCGGATCGCTGGAGCTGGATTCGGACGTGGGTGTGGGCACGCGGATTACCATTCGCCTGCCGTTTACGCTGGCCGTGGCTCAGGCCGTCATGGTGCGCCTGGGTGAAGCAACTTACGCCATTCCGATGACCTCGATCACCGGCGTGACGCGGATGCCGCGCAAGGAACTGGACCGCCGACTCGAACAGAAACAGCTGGACCTCAACTACGGCGGCGAGATTTACCAGATCTACGATCTGGGCGATCTGCTGCGCTCACCGGTAGGTCACGGTATTGATGAAACCCAGGTGCCGCTGCTGATGAGCCGCACCGGCGACCAGCGTGCGGCAGTCCGCGTGACCCAGGTCATCGGCTCCAAGGAAGTGGTGGTCAAGTCTGCAGGTGCCCAGCTCAGTATCGTGCCCGGCATCTTCGGCGCCACGATCATGGGCGATGGTCGGGTCGTGGTCATTCTCGATCTGGCACCGTTGGTTCGTCATGGTGTGGCACTGCGCCAGGCGCCGGAACTTGCGGCCGAACTGGAGTTGATGGAGCCGATGCCGGAACCGGCACCGCGCCGTCAGCCGCTGGTGATGGTGGTCGACGATTCGATCACGATGCGCAAGGTCACCACGCGTGTTCTGGAGCGCAGCAACATCGATGTGTTCACGGCCAAGGACGGTCTGGATGCGGTGGAGCAGCTTCAGGACCGCATTCCGGACGTGATCCTGCTCGACATCGAAATGCCGCGCATGGACGGCTACGAGGTCGCCACGTACATCCGCAATGACAACCGGCTCAAGCACATTCCGATCATCATGATCACTTCGCGTACCGGCGAGAAGCATCGTCAGCGGGCCCTCGAAGTGGGCGTGGATCGTTATCTGGGCAAACCCTATCAAGAGACTGATCTGTTGAAGAACGTGCAGGATGCGTTGACCGCGGGGCACGCCAATGTCCACTGAGATCACGGTGGCACTGGTGTTCGAGCAGGAGGAGGGCGTGGCTGCGCTGAAGGCTGCGCTGGCCAATGCCGGAGTTCGCATTGCCGCGGAATGCAAGGCGAGTGCGCTTGATGCCGTGGCCATACTGGGCAGTGGCGCCGATGCCATAGTCGTGAATCTCGATGCGGATCTCGCCGATCTGCTCGACGACGTCACCGACGCGCTGGATGCTTCCGAGCGTCCTGTCATCTTCAATGATCCGTCGGCGTCCAGCGATCTGAGTGGCTGGGACCGGGCCCGCTGGATGCGGCACCTGTCGGCCAAGCTCAAGGGCAATAGCGACGTGACGCCGCCGGCGCCCCCGGGTTCGCAATCCATACCGGTGCCGAGGAAGCCCGTGGTCCCGGCGGTAGCCGGAGCGCCTGCTGCAGTCGCTGAGGCTGACGTGCCGGACCTGAGCTTCGCCCTGGAAGCGGAGCCTGAGAGGCTGGAAGCAAGGCCTGAATCCGCGCCGCCGGGCTTCGATGAGATGTCGTTTTCCACGCCCGAGATGCCGGCTGAGGCCACGCCGGAGTCCGCTGATGGCATGGCTGATCTGCTTGATCTGGATTTCGAGCCGGAAAGCGATGCGCTGCCCGGGAGCCTGTCCGAGAATCAGGAGTTTTCGCTGGACGAGCTTGACCTTGAGATGTCCGTCGAGGATGCCGGCACTGCCCCGGCAGTTGCCAATCTCGCCGACACCCTGGAACTGTCGGCCGATGAGCTTCAGCCAGAGCCGGGCGCGGGCTCACTGACCATGGGCGATGAGATAGACGATCTCGACGCTCTTTTTGACGAGCCATTCGTGCCCGAAAGCGAGGACACGCGAGCGGAGGAGGCCAGGTCCGATGCCCTGGACGAGCTCGATTCGATGTTTGCCACGGACGCTGGCGAGGAGCCTGCCGTCCAGAATCTGGTTGCGCCCGATGAGCTGACGGATCTGGACGCGATGTTCCGCGAGTTCGCGGCTTCGCAGTCGGTTGAAGCTGAGAAGAAGCCGGATCCGGAAGCCGGCAAGCCTGAGCCTGCCGAAAAGCCCGTATTCAAGGGTATGAGCGATGCCCTGAACTGGTCACTGGAGCCGGTGGAGGAGAGCAAGCCGGAAACGCCCGCCAGACCCGAATTCGAAGCGACCTTCGAATGGCGCCTGGACGGCGCGCCGTCGCCAAAGGCGGCCCCGCCGGCCCCCGCAGCGCCGGTCAAGCCAACCAGGACCGACAGCGCTCCACCGATCCCGGCGGATCTTGAGGCCTCCCTGGCCCTGGCCGATTTTCGCTTGATGGACGAGGACGCTGGTGCATCCGCGCCGCCACAGCCGACGGTGGATGAATTCGACTCGCTGGATCTGTCATCCATAGAGATGGATCTGGGCCAGATGGATCAATCCGGGGCAGTGCCACAGTCGGAGGCCGATTCCGAACTCGGATTCGCAGAACTCGATTTCGATCTCGATCTGGAAGTGTCGGAATCTTCGGCCAAGGAAGTGGGCGCGGCGACCGGTGCCAGCAGCGAAGACGATCTGGACAGCCTGTTCGTCGCGCCGGCCAGCGCCTCGCAACCTGGCTTGAATCTCCCTGATCTCAGTCGGCTCTTCGTGCTGGGAGCATCCATAGGCGGACCGGAAGCCATCAAGGCTTTTTTGTCGAAGATTCCCGGCGATGCGGCCGCAGCCTTCGTCGTAGCCCAGCATATGGGTGCTGAATTCCTGGAGATGATGGCTGCCCAGCTGGATTCTGCGACCAGGCTCAAAGTGCGCTATCCCAAAGCCGGCGAGCGGCTGCGCCACGGTGAGGTGGTGGTCGCCCCGGCCGGTGAGCAGATCAGCATTGACGGCAGCGGAAGTCTGGTGTTCAGCCCGGTCTCCGCGAGCACACCCTACAGTCCGTCCATCGACCAGCTGGTGCGTAACGCCACCGACCGCTTTGGCGATCAGGTCACGCTGATCCTGTTCAGCGGCATGGGTACCGATGCGGTCGAAGGTGGCCGCTATCTCAGCGATCACGGCGGTCAGGTCTGGGCGCAGGATCGTGGCTCATGCGTGATTGCATCGATGATCGACGCGGCCAAGGCACAAGGCATCGTCAAGTTTGAGGGAACGCCGGCCCAGTTGGCCGAGCGTGTGCTTGAGGTTCTGGGCTGACGCAACGCAATTGCCCCGGATCGCGGTCACGTGATCCTGGCGCCTGCAGGAAACTGAGGAAGCAAACCCGGTCATGAACGAACAGATTGAAATTCGAGGGTTGATGATTCCCGTGACCAACGGTCGCGTCCTGCTGCCCAACGCCAGCGTTGCCGAGGTGATCACGCTCTCCAATCCGGAGAAGATTCCGAACGCGCCGGAATGGTTGATGGGAAGAATCAACTGGCGCGGCTGGCGACTGCCGCTGTTCTCGTTTTCGCTGCTGGCGGGCATGGCTCTGGACGAAGGTTCTCGCGGCACCCGAATCACGGTTCTGAAGGCGCTGGGCGGCCATCTGCGCATGCCCTACATTGCCATGCTGGCGCAGGGATTCCCGCGACTGACCACGCTGTCGCCGGAAGTCATGGTGCCCTCGAACGAATCCATGCCCACGCGTCCGGGCGTGCTGATGAATGTCATGGTCCGCGATGACCAGGCGGTCATTCCTGACCTCGGCCAGATCGAGCAGTTGATCAGCGATTCGCTGGCCGCTGCCTAAGCCCGCGGCATATGCGCATCCTGCAAGCGGAGCAATTGCGCAGACATCTGGCGGGAAAACTGCTGCCTGCCTATCTCGTCGCTGGTGCCGAGCCCCTGCTGGTACTGGAAGCGGCTGATGAGCTCAGGCGCGCGGCCATGGCCGGTGGTGTCGGTGAGCGCCTGGTCTTCGATGTCATCGCCGGATTCGACTGGCCCGAGTGGCGTATGGAAGTGCGCTCCTTCGGGTTGTTCGCGACTCGTCGCCTGATCGAGCTGCGCCTGCCGACCACCAAGTTGAGTGCCGAAGGCAGTGCAGCGGTCCTTGAATTCCTGGCTGAACCCGGCGAGGACATCCTGTTGGTTCAGTCCACCGAATGGAGCAAGACCGTCGAGAACCTGGCCTGGGTGCGTGCCATTGAAGCATCGGGCGCGGTCATGCCGATCTGGCCGCTCAAGACCGGTGAGTTGCCAAACTGGATCCGGCAGCGCGCCAGCAGACTCGGCGTCAGCTTGAGCGAGGACGGCGTGGCCGAGCTGGCTTCGCGGGTCGAAGGCAATCTGCTGGCGGCGCACCAGGAGCTGTCGAAACTGGCCTTGCTGGCACCGGGTCAAGACATCGATGCGGCGCAGTTGGTAGACCTCGTGGCCGACTACGCCCGCTACGACGTCTTCGGTCTGTTCGATGCGGTGATTGCCGGTCGCGCGTCCAGGGTGCGCCGTATTTTGGCCGGATTGCGCGGGGAGGGCACCCATCCGGCGGAGCTGCTGGGCTTTCTGCTCAATCAGATCACCGCGCTGGCCGGTGCCGAAGCACTCAAGGCCCGTGGACAGTCCCTGCACGCCTACTGGCCCAGTCATCGGGTGTTCGGACCGCGCCAGGCGGCGATGGAGCGCGCGCTGGGCCGCGGATGGTCGCAGCGCCTGGCCGAAGCCCACCGCATCGATCTGGTATGCAAGGGTCGCGCTGCAGGTGAGCCCTGGGTTGAAATCGAGCGCTGGCTGCTGCGCGGCAGCCTGCCACCCGCACGCGCCGCGCGCTTCGCCGCATGAAGCCACTGGCCCTGCTGGGCGGCACCTTCGACCCCGTTCATGTCGGGCATCTGCGAGCTGCCATCGAAGCCCGGGAAGCACTGGATGCCGAAGAGATTCGTCTGCTGCCCTGTGCGCTCCCGCCGCACCGCGATCGACCCGCAGTGGCCCCGGAACAGCGCCTGGAAATGCTGGAGCGTGCCGTCGCTGGACTGCCGCGTATCAGTTGTGATCCGCGCGAGCTACGGCGGCGTGGCCCCTCCTATTCCTACGACACCCTGGTGAGCGTGCGCGCGGAGATCGGTGAGCGGCGCCCGCTGGTACTGGTCCTCGGGGCGGATGCCTTCGCCGGTCTTCCGAGCTGGTATCGCTGGCGCGAGCTGGTGGGACTGGCGCACATAGCGGTGTTGAGCCGGCCGGATGCGCACGGGTTGCTTGATCCCAGGCTCGAGGAATTGCTGGCCTCGGCCGGGACCGCCGCGCCAGCAGAGTTGTCGGGTAGCCCGGCGGGACTGGTGCTGCGGCTGGAGATTCCGCCGCTACCGGTGTCATCGACCTTGATCCGCAGCCGCCTCCAGCAGGGCCGAAACGTACGTTTTCTGGTTCCAGATCCGGTGCTGGAACTGATCCGGATCAGGGGCTGGTATGGCGCAGGCAGCAGCGCGGACGGGTCCGATCTATAATCGCTTCATATCGCACAGGAGGCTGCTTCGCATTGAACACCACGCGCACCCGGAAGTCGGATACCGCTGTCACTGAAACCGCTGTCAAGAAAACCGCGCGCCCACGCGCCAAGACTCAGACCCAGGATGTTGCACGCACGGCTGCAACACCCGATCCCGGCAAGCCCGCAACCCGAACACCGCGTAGCACGGCGGTGACTCAGGCCGATCTGGCGCAAGCCGTGGCCTCGCAGAAGACAGTCAAGGCCCCGCCCATCGTCGCCGCGAGCACGGCGCGGAAGGCCTCCGTCGCCAAGCCTGCAACCGCCAAGGCTGCAGCTGCCAAGCCTGCGACCGGCAAGGCTGCGACCGGCAAGGCTGCAACCGCCAAGGCTGCAACCGGCAAGGCTGCGACCGGCAAGGCTGCAACCGCCAAGGCTGCGACCGGCAAGGCTGCAACTGCCAAGCCTGCAACCGCCAAGCCCGCGACCGCCAAGGCTGCGACCGGCAAGGCTGCGACCGGCATCGCCAAGGCCGTTCCCGTTGCGGCCAAGCGCGGCGCCAAATCCGGAGCCAAGGCCGCTGAGCCGACCATCGATGTGCGCGTCCGCGACGCGGTGATTGCGCGCCTGGATTCCATGAAGGCCAACGATCTGTTGGTGATCGATGTGCGCGGCAAGACCAGCCTGACCGACTGTCTGGTGATCGCCAGCGGTACGTCTACGCGTCATGTCAAATCCATGAGCGACGAAGTGGTGGTCACGGCCAAGAATCTCGGCATATCGCCGCTGGGCGTCGAGGGCGAGCGCGAAGCCGAATGGGTGCTGGTGGATCTGGGAGACACCATTTTCCACGTCATGCTGCCGCGCACGCGCGAGTTCTATGGTCTGGAGAGATTGTGGACAGTGGGCGATGACCCGCACGTCGCCCGAACGGGCTGAGGCCGCCGGCGATGGCCATGCAGGCCCACGTGCTGACGGTAGCCGAGCGTGCGCCTGACTGGGTGCGCCTGGGATTCGACGAGTACGCCCGGCGCCTGGCGCACAAGCTTCCCTTGCAGCTGACGGAGCTGGCCCTGGGGCCGCGCGGCAAGACCATCGACATCAAGCGCTCGATCGCCGACGAGGGCCAGCGCATGCACGCGGCCATTCCCAGGCAATCGCGGGTGATCGCGCTCGATGGTCGCGGTGAATCCTGGTCCAGCGAGGCGCTGGCCAAGCACCTCGCCGCCTGGATGATGGACGGCCGTGACCTGTGTTTTCTGATCGGTGGCCCCGACGGACTGGCGCCGCAATGCCTGATGGTGGCGCACCAGAAATGGTCGCTGGGTCCATTGACCCTGCCGCATGCGCTGGTCCGGATCGTTCTGGCCGAGCAGCTCTATCGCGCCGTCAGCATGCTCGGAAATCACCCCTATCACCGCGCCCGCCCCAGTGTGGGTTGAGCGGTACGGAGGCCTGCAGTGAGCTCGCCGCTGATCCTGGCCTCGGCCTCGCCCAGGCGCCTGGAACTGCTGCGGCAGATCGGCATCGATCCACGTGTCAGTGCCGCCGATATCGTCGAGCATCAGAGCTCGTCGGAGACGGCGGCCGAGTACAGTCGTCGGATCGCCCGCGACAAGGCGTTGGCCGTGCGCGCGCTCTTCGCAGCTGGCGATGCGTGGGTGCTGGGCGCCGACACCGAAGTCGTCGTCGACGGTCTGGCCCTGGGCAAGCCGCAGGACGCCGAAGATGCCATGCGCATGCTGCAACTGCTGTCGGGCCGCGAGCACCAGGTGCTGAGCAGCGTCGCCCTGATCGGGCCGAACTTCGACGAGGTGGTGTTGCAGAGCACGAGCGTGCGCATGGCGAGGATCGAGCCGGCGCAGATGCAGGCCTATGTGGCGTCCGGTGAGCCTTTGGGCAAGGCTGGCGCCTATGCAATCCAGGGTCGCGCAGCCTGCTTCATCGAGTCCATAGCGGGTAGCTATTCTGGCGTCATGGGACTGCCGCTGTTCGAGACCGCTGCGCTGCTGCGGCGTGTCGGACTAATCTGAACAGGGGCGTGGATGCCGGGATCGATGCAGGGCTTGTTCAGGCCCACGACACTCCAGGTTCATCGAATCGCGGGTACAGTGCACAGGGCAGTCGCATGACTCCAAGCACTTGTCCGAGTGGCCGTCCCAAGCCCGCTTCCGTTATAAGCCGACCATCCAGACTGGCCATTACTCACTGTGTCCGAAGAAATACTGATCAATGTCACCCCGCGTGAAACGCGTGTCGCCCTCGTCGAGAACGGCATGCTGCAGGAGGTCTACATCGAGCGTGCTCGACGCCGCGGCTATGTTGGCAATATCTACAAGGGACGGGTATCCCGGGTGATGCCCGGCATGCAGGCGGCGTTCGTGGAGATCGGACTGGAGCGCACTGCATTCCTGCATGCGAACGACCTTGCCCGCATGCCCCAGGATGGTGAGCCGGCCGACGGCAACGCAGCGCCGGTGCCATCGATCACCGAGCTGGTCCGCGAGGGTCAGGAGATCATCGTTCAGGTGGTCAAGGATCCCATTGGCAGCAAGGGTGCGCGTCTGACCACCCATCTCAGCATTCCTTCGCGCTATCTGGTGCTGCTGCCCTACACCAGGTCCCTGGGTGTTTCGGTGCGGATCGAAGACGAGGGCGAGCGGACGCGGCTGAAAGAAACCATGCAGGAGCTCACGGCAGAGCGTCTGCAGGGTTATATCGTGCGCACCAATGCCGAGGGCGTGGGCCGGGAACCGCTGCAGGCCGACATGGATTTCCTCGATCGCCTGTGGCTGTCGGTGGGAGAAGACATGCAGACGGCCAGGCTTTGCGAGCGCATTTACGAAGAGCTGCCGCTGTCACTGCGGGCGCTGCGAGATTTCCTGAAGCCGCACGTGGAGAAGGTGCGCATCGATTCGCGCGAGACCTTCGACCGCGCTGTTCGGTTCACCGAGGAATTCATCCCCGAATACACCGAACGTCTGGAACATTATCCCGGTGAGCGACCCTTGTTCGATCTCTACGGCGTCGAGGACGAAATCCAGCGCGCGCTGCGCAAGGAGACGCCGCTCAAGTCCGGGGGGTATCTGATCATCGACCAGACCGAGGCGATGACCACCATCGACGTCAATACCGGCGCTTTCCTCGGCCATCGCAATCTTGAGGAAACGGTCTACAAGACCAACCTGGAGGCGGCGCAGGCCATCGCCCGACAATTGCGGCTGCGCAACCTGGGCGGAATCATCATCATCGATTTCATCGACATGATGGACGACGAGCACAAGCGTCAGGTGCTGCGCACGCTGGAGAAGTCGCTGGCGCGCGACCACGCCAAGACCACGGTCTACGACATGTCGCCGCTGGGTCTGGTCGAGATGACACGCAAGCGCACCACCGAGAGTCTGGAGCGTCAGCTCTGCGAACCCTGCGCCGAATGCGCGGGGCGCGGAACCGTCAAGTCTGCCGAAACGGTGGGTTACGAGATCTTCCGCGAGATCACCCGGGCGGTGCGCCAGTTCGAAGCCCGCAGTGTGCTGGTGCTGGCGCCGCCGGCGGTGGTGCAGCGGGTGCTGGATGAGGAGTCGGCAGCCCTGGTTGAGCTCGAGACCTTCATCGGCAAGCCGATCCGCTTCCAGCCGGAAGAGCAGTATTCGCCCGAGCAGTACGACGTGGTGGTGCTGTGAGATTGACCCTCGGGGACGAGGCGTGAAACCGGCGCAGCGCCGTTGGCGCCGCTTGCGGCGCTGGACCCTGATGACGATTGCCGCGGGCCTGATCGGGGCAGCAGGACTGCTGGCCTGCGCCAGGCTGTTGTTGCCGTGGCTGGTCAGTTCGCCCGAAGTCGTGGCTGCCTGGCTCGGCGACCGGATCGGCCGCGAGGTGCAGCTAGGCTCGGTATCGGCCCACTGGGATGGTCCGGGTCCGGTGCTGGAACTGGGTGGACTGAGAATCTTCGACAAGTCCGGTGGCGAGACCGCCATCAGTCTCGCCCGTGCCCGGGTGCAGGTCGACATCTATGCCTGGCTGTGGCCCGGCCGTCATCTGATCCGTGACTTCCTTTTGGTCGACGCCCGCATCGAGTTGATCCGGGAAAGCAGCGGCGTCATCTCGGTGGGGGGCTTCGGCGGCTCGGCGGCCCGTGCCGATGGCATGGGTGACTGGCTGGCCACCGTCGGTCATGTCGGCTTGACCGGTGGTCAGGTCGGTTTCGTCGACCGCGCCAGCGGCGCCGAACTGGAGCTTGATCAGGTCGAGTTGCGCCTGCGCCAGACCGGGAGTGGATTGAGTCTGGCGCTGTTGCGTCGCAGTCACGATGGCAGCGGGCACCTGCGCGTGGTCCTGGAAAATCAGGGTACGCTGCAGTGGCCGCCCAGCCATGCCGAGTTGTACCTGGAAGCCGAACAGTTCCCGGTGTCGGATCTGGCTGGGCTCGGCCGGGCTCTGGGGATGGTTCTGGAGGATGGCCGGCTCGACGGTCGGCAGTGGAGCAGTTGGCGCGAGGGGCAGTTGCAGAGCACGCAGGGCGACTGGCTGGCTGAGAATCTGGTGCTCACGGCGCCGGGATTTGATCTGCCCAAGACGGGTTATGTGGCGCCGAATCTGCATCTGCCGGAAGGCCGGTTGCTGTTGCAGGGTCAGCGCGAGACCAAAGGGCTGACCCTGGACCTGCGTTTTGGCGACGGGCTGCAGGCCGCCGACCTGAATGCCGAGATCAGCGCCCGACTGGACGCTTCCGGAACCTGGCAGGCGCGTGCCAGCCGATTGCCGGTGGCATTGGCTGGCGCTCTGGTGCAGCTGGCGCAGGCAGCGCCGGAAGATCTACGGTCCGCTGTCTATTCCTCGCAGCCCGATGGAGAGCTGGCGGAGCTGAGTGGCAGCTGGAGCCCGGATGGCTGGCAGCTGCATGCCGATCTCAACCAGTTGCGCACGCGTTCCGGCGCCGCCCGCTCGCTGCGACTGGAAGGCGTCGATGCCACCGTCCATGCCGACGCCCAGGGCATGGTGCTGCGGATCGACCGGGTTCCGGTCCGGTATTCAATCCCCGGCGTATTCCGGGAGGCCATTGAATTCACGGAGCTGGAACTGCTGCTCGGTGCCGCGAAGCGCGACGGCGTCTGGGTGATGGAAGTGCCATCCGCACATGTGCAGGGCGAGGGCTACAGTGCGGATCTGCAGCTGCGGCTGGACATGGATCCGCAGGCCGGTCCGGTGTTGCAGATCAATGCCCATGTTCCGGGCGCCGAGATCGAGGCCGCCAAGGCCTTCTGGACCATCAACAAGATGCCGCCCAAGACCGTGGCGTGGCTGGATCGTGCATTGGGCGCCGGCAGGGTCACGCGCGGTGATGTGGTTTTTCGCGGACCGGTGAAGAGCTGGCCTTTTGTCGGCAATGAGGGGCGATTTGAAGCCCGCTTTGAGGTCGCCGGGGCTGATCTCGATTACCACGCCGACTGGCCGAGCGCCAGCGGCGTCAGTGCCGACGCCGCCTTCATCAACAACAGCCTGGTGGCGTACAGCGCTACCGGCGAGTTGCTCGGGAACCGGGTGGTCTCGGGCAGCGGCGGCATCGCCAGTCTCAAGGACCCGGTCCTGCAATTGAGCCTTGCCGGCGAGGGCGATGCCGGCAACTGGCTGCGTTTCCTCAAATCCACGCCGTTGCAGCGCAGCTACGGCAATGTCCTGTTCGGCATGAGCATGGCCGGCCCGGCTGACGTGGCGGCGCAGTTCAGCATCCCCTTGCGCAAGGATCTGGAGCCCGGCAGCCTGGCCGGCCAGGTGCAACTCCACGGCGTGCAGTTTCTGGACACCAAATGGGATCTGGACTACGCCGACGTCCGCGGCCACGCCGACTACAGCTCGACCGGTTTTCAGGCTGGCGACCTGCAGCTGAATCTGGCGGGCGAAGCGGCCCGGCTGTCGCTGGCGGTGGGCAGTTTCTGCGCTGACCCACAGCAGCAACTGGAGGCCGGCATGACTGGAACGCTGTCGGCGCAGGCGCTGTTCGGTCATCAGGAGCAGCTGACTTCCTTGCTCAACCAGATCAGCGGTCGCGCTGACTGGCAGGCCGCACTCAATGTGCCGCGTGCAGCTGCTCGAAGCTCCGGCGCCCGCAGTCTGCTGCGCTACCAGACCGATCTGGCCGGCATCGCCATCGCCCTGCCCCGGCCACTGGGCAAGACCGCAGATTCGGCTCTGCCGCTGGCAGTGGAGATTGAACTTCCGGCCGCCGAGGGCGTGGCGCCTGTTCTGCACATGGATATTGGTACACAGGCGCGCCTGCATGCCGCGCTCGGCACGCGGGATTCCGATTTCCACGGTCAGCTGCAGCTCGGTGCCGAGACTCCGCAGGATCTGCCGACGCGCGGATTACGCGTCACCGGCGCTTCGCCCGATGTCGATCTGCCCGGCTGGATGGGCTGGATTTTTGGCGGCCCGTCGGGGGCTCTGGCAGATTCGGTGTTGAGCGATCTGGACCTCAGCATCGGCGATCAGGGCGACCGGCTGCAGCTGGATCGCAGCGAGGGGCCCTGGCAGTTGCGGGTCCAGGGTCCCACGGCCGAGGGAACGGTGAGATTCGAAAGCGCAGAGGGTCGGGCGGCGGCCGTGGTCGCCGAATTCGATCATCTGTATCTGCCGGAACCGGAAGATGGCGCCGCCAATCTGGCCTTGACCCCGGCCATGGTGCCTACGCTGCATTTCCGGGTGCGAGATCTGCGGGTGGGTGAGGCCAGGCTGGGCGAGGCCAGGCTGGAAGCCTTCGCCAGCCCCGAAGGCTTGCGGGTGGATTTGCTGGAGTCGCGCTCGCCGGACATGGAAATCCATGCCAGCGGTGACTGGCGGAGCACAGCCGCAGGGGCCGAGTCGCGTTTCAAGATTCGCATGGTGTCCGAAGATCTGGGCCGGATGATGAGCAGTCTCGGTTTTGGCGGCGTCATTGCCGGCGGCCAGACCCTGGCGCAGATCGACGCCCGCTGGCGCGGCGCGCCCTTTGCATTTGCGCTGGAGCGGCTGACCGGAACCATCGATATCTCGGTCGGGCAGGGGCGCTTCCTCGATGTGGATCCGGGCGCAGGCCGAATTTTCGGCTTGCTCAGCCTGCGTGAGCTGCCGCGTCGCCTGACCCTCGATTTCCGCGATCTGTTTCAGAGCGGCATGAGTTTCGATCGTATCGAAGGACGGTTCCAGCTTGCCGATGGCAATGCCTGGACTGAAAACCTGACCGTGCGCGGACCGGCGGCCGACATCCTGATCATTGGCCGCACCGGTCTTGCTTCCCGTGACTACGATCAGCAGGTCATGGTGGCCCCGAGGATGTCCGGTGTGCTGCCGGTGATTGGCGGGCTGGCCGCGGGCCCTGTGGGCGCCGCTGCCGGTTTTCTTGCCCAGGGCATGGTGCAGCAGGATGGCGACATCGAGAAGTCCTCGCGCGTGCACTACAGCGTCGCCGGGTCCTGGGAAAAGCCGGTGGTCGCAAGATTGACGCCGGTGCGACCGGACGCGCCACCACGGCGACGGCGCAACGAAGCAGCCGACGAGGCCGGGTGACCACTGATGATCGAGTGGGTTAGTCTGATAATGGCGTCACACTGGTGAGGTACCCCAGCGGGGGACATTTGATTCGATTGAAGGTCCATGATTGATCTGCACTGTCATATCCTGCCGGGCATTGATGACGGCGCACCGGACCTGGAAACGGCGCTGGCCATGGCCCGGATAGCCTGTGCCGATGGCATCACCGTGACCGCGTGCACGCCGCATATCTATCCCGGCCTGTACGAGAACAACGCGGTCGGCATCCGCAAGGCCATCGTGGCGCTGCAGCAGGCCCTCGATGAAGCTGGCATTCCGTTGCGACTGGTTCAAGGCGCCGACGTGCACCTGACCCCGGACCTGCTCGCGGGCTTGCGGGCCGATCTCATACCCAGCCTCAACGGCACCCGCTACTTCCTGCTGGAACCGCCGCATCATGTGGCCCCGCCGCGCTTCGAGGAGAACGTCTTCGGTCTGCTGGCGAACGGCTATGTGCCGGTAATCACCCATCCGGAGCGGCTGACCTGGATCGAGGATCACTATCCGATGTTCCTGCGCCTGGCCAGGGCGGGGGCCTGGCTGCAGATCACCGCCGGGGCACTGGTTGGGCGATTCGGCAAGCGTCCCAGATACTGGTCGCAGCGATTGCTCGATGAGGGACCGGTACACATCATCGCCAGTGATGCCCATAGCCCCAATCGGCGGCCACCGCTGATGGCCGAGGCCCGGGTGGCGGCGGCCCGTCAGGTCGGAGAAGCCGAAGCCTGGGCGCTGGTTCGGGACCGGCCGGCGGGCGTGCTCAGGAACTGGCGTCCCGAGCGCCTGACCCCGGCGCTCGATACTGCCCCGGCAAAGCCTAGTGCGGTCAACTTTGTGCGGCGATGGCTGTCGCGTCGATAATGCGGCGCTTATGTGGATGGAGAGGGTAGGAATGCGTTTGCCAGTCAGAGTGCTTGTTGCCGTTTCGCTGATGTCCTTGGCGGCCTGTGCCAGTGATGGAACCCGCGACGTCCGAGAGGGTCGGGCGCGGATGGTGACCACCACTGACCAGCTGCAACCGCCCGACACCACGACGGCCAGTGGCGCCTACGAGGGCCTTTCCGAGTATCGCATCGGCGCTCAGGACGTCATTGATGTCGCGGTTTACCAGTTGCCCGACCTGACACGATCGGTGCGGGTCAACTCCAAGGGCATGATCTCGCTGCCTTTGCTCGGCCCGATTGAAGCCGGGGGCAAGACCGTGCCCGAGCTGGAAGCCGACATTACCCAGTTGCTGGCAGAGGATTTTCTTCAGAATCCGCAGGTGACGGTTTTTGTGCGGGAGTACACCAGCCAGCGGATCACGGTCGAGGGTGCGGTCAAGTCCCCCGGCATCTACCCCTTGAGCGGTCGTACCAGCCTGTTGCAGGCCATCGTCATTGCCGGTGGGGTCACGGAATATGCCAATCCGCGTGGCATCATTGTGTTCCGGGTCATCGAGGGCAAACGCATGGCCGCCGTTTTTGATCTGCGGGACATCCGCGGCGGAAACGCCGAGGACCCGCAGGTCTATGGCGATGATCTGATCGTGATTGACGAATCGGGTTCCAAGTCCGCCTGGCGTTCCCTGCTGCAGACGATGCCAGTGCTCGGGATGTTCCGGATTCTTTAGTCAAGTTGCCCGCAAGCGGGCAACCCTCCAGGAGTAATACATGCAGGATCCGGCAGGCAGCGATCCCATCGGCGGTAGCCATTTTCCAAGCCCGATGCCGGTGCGCAACCAGCAGCTGGCAGCCATGGATCCAAGGTCCCAGGCCCTGTCGACGCTGGTGCGCAGCGGCGAATCCGAGTTTGGCGAGAAAGAAGTCGATCTGCTCGAGTACTGGCGCGTCATTGCCAAGCGCAAGTGGACGGTGCTGGCGGTGTTCGCGATCGTGCTGCTGACCGGTGTCATGGTGACCATGCTGACGACGCCGATCTACCGGGCCACGGCCACAGTGCAGATCGAGCGCCAGGCTAATGGCGTGGTCAAGGTGCCGGGTATCGATTCGGGCGACATCGTTTACGACCCCGAGTTCTACGAAACCCAGTTCCAGCTGCTGCGCAGTCGCTCCATGGCCGAGAAGGTGGCCGCGGATCTGGACCCGAACGAGCCGGTATTCGCAGTCATGAGTTCACCATCGCCCTTGGGCAAGCTGCGCCAGGCGGTGCTCGGCATGCGCGGACCCGAGGCCGGTGCTGTCGACCTGGCTGGCCGTCGTGGGCAGTTGGTGGGGCTGGTTCAGAGCGGCCTGTCGATCGAACCGGTGAAGGGCTCTCGTCTGGCTCGTATCCATTTCGACAGCCCGGATGGTGCGCTGTCGGCGAAGATCGCCAACGCCGTGGCCGAGGGTTTCATCGAATCGAACATGGAACGGCGTATAGACAACAGCTCCTACGCCAAGGAGTTCCTCGAAGATCGCCTGGAGCAGGTCAAGCTCAAGCTGCAGGATTCCGAAAAGGCACTGGCCGATTTCGCCCAGCAGGAACAGATCGTCAATATCGGTGATCGTCAGTCCCTGCTGTCTGGCGATCTGACGGCGCTCAATGGCGCCCTCACGGCGGCCAAGCAGGAACGCATCGACGCCGAGGCGCGCCTGCGCCAGTCCCAGGGCGCCAGCGTGTTCTCGCATCCCTTGATGCTGCAGAACGAGGGTGTGCAGGCCCTGCGCTCGACCCGAGGCAAGCTCGAGGCCGAGTATCAGGAGAAGCTGCTGACCTACAAGCCGGCATACCCGCAGATGCTGCAGATCAAGAGCCAGATCGAGCAGATCGACAAGCAGCTGGCGGCAGAGGTGAAGATCATCAAGCAGGGCATGGTTGCCACGTATGAGGCGGCCAAGGACAAGCAGGAGATGCTGCAGCAGCAAGTGGATGCACTGGCCAACGATGTGCTGGCACTGCAGGGACGCAGCACCAACTTCACGCTGCTGGAACGCGAGGTGGAAACCAACAAGCAGCTCTACGATGCGCTGCTGCAGCGTTACAAGGAAATCGGCATCACCTCGAATGTGGATTCCAACAACGTCAGCATGGTCGATATCGCGCTGAATCCAGGAGCCCCTTTCAAACCGGACTTCAGCGGCAATTTCATCCTGTCGGCTTTTGTCGGTCTGGTGCTGGGCGTGTTGCTGGCCTTCCTGTTCGAATTCCTGGACGACACCCTGAAGCGCCCCGACGAAATCGAGAAGCACCTCGGCATCGGTGTGCTGGGGGTGATTCCCAAGATTCAGGGGCTGACGCCGGAAGAAGCTTCGCTGGACGCCCGATCGGCCTTCTCCGAGGCCTATCGATCGGTACGCACCTCGCTGCAGTTCTCGACCGAGGCCGGGGTGCCCAAGTGCCTGCTGGTGACCAGTCCGTCGGCCTCGGAGGGCAAATCCACGACCGCGTTGACGCTGGCTCGAAACTTCGCGCAACTGGGCCGGCGCGTGCTGTTGATCGACGCCGATCTGCGCAACCCGTCCCTGCATCGCGTTCTGGGCAGCGACAATTCCGTAGGATTGAGCAACTATCTGGCCGGCAGCATTCGCCCTGCGGCTGCCATCAAGCCCACCAAGACCCTGCGCTTGACCTATATCCCCTCAGGGCCACTGCCGCCCAATCCGGCCGAACTGCTGGCAGGCCCGAAAATGGTGTCCTTGCTGAGTCTGGCCTGCGAGAAATTCGATCAGGTCATCATCGATGGCCCACCGATCATGGGGCTGGCCGATTCGCCGATCCTGTCCAATCTGTCGTCCGGCACCTTGCTCGTGATCGAGGCGGGCACGACCCGAATCGCCACCGCAAAGGCGGCGTTGAAGCGGCTGTTCGGCGCACGCGCTCATGTGGTCGGTGCCCTGATTACCAAGTTTGATGCGCGAGTGGCTGGCTACGGCTATGGTTATGGTGGCGATTACGGTGGCTACCATTACTACTCCTATGGTGGCGCGGAGTCCAAGCAGGCCCTGACCAAGAGCTGATCGACCGATGAGCAGCGACAGCATCGATCTGGTACTGGCGGTATTCCGCGAACCGGCGCGGATCGTGGAGATGCGCGATCGCCCGCTGCCAGACGACATAGCGCGCGTGATCCGCCTCGCAGCGGGGGAGAATCAGGCGCTGGAGCGGGCACAGGAAGGCACCGGCGAGTCGGCCGAGACCCTGATCGAAGCCTCGATCTTCTTCCTCCAGCAGATCCTGTTTGCCCCGGGTGCGGACTCCTACCGGGTGTTGGGCGCTGCGTCGAACGTCGAACAAGGCCGCTTGCGCGAGAACTACCGCTGGCTGATGAAGTGGCTGCATCCAGACCGTAACCAGGATGGTTGGGAGGCGGTCTACGCCGATAGGGTCAATATTGCCTGGCAGGATCTGAAAACGCCGGATCGCAGGGCCGACTACGACCTCCGGAATGAGCTCGCGCCGGCCTCGTCGGTGTCCACGGAAATGGCGTTGCGCCCGCGCGCGGCCAGCGCGGTCGCCAGCGGCCCGATATTGTCCGGGTCCACCGTCAAGCGCCTGCCGGCGATCGTACTCGGAAGTCTGGGGGTCGCTGCCGCGGCGGTGGTCGGACTGATGTACTGGGCGCAAGCGGAGACTCAGCTTCAGCTCAGCAGTGTACGCGAGAACGCCGTCGGCGATGCCGTACCGGCCGCGTCCGCTGCCGCAAGCGCCCAGCCCGGCTTCGCGGTGTCCCCTGATGCGGCTGAACCGCCTGCGGCCGAGGCGGCTGTTGCGGTGCCATCGCCGCAGCAATCCGTCGTTCCCGCAACGGTGGCAACTGAATCACCTGACGCTGCCAGGTCTGAACTGCAGGGCGGTGTGGCTGCCACCGCATCGCTCGCCGTCGCCCCGGCCGTGGCCAGTAGCCAGGCCGGCACCGGCGATCTGTCGGTCGCGGCCCAGATTGCGCCGGAGCCACGCCCGGAAGCCGGGCAAGAATCCGAGACGCCAGCAC
This sequence comes from Lysobacterales bacterium, assembly GCA_022841325.1. Taxonomy (GTDB): domain Bacteria; phylum Pseudomonadota; class Gammaproteobacteria; order Xanthomonadales; family SZUA-5; genus JADKFD01. Next base: position 77,451 of record JALHRS010000013.1, read on the forward strand.
GCGCCGTCCGCGACGATGCCTCTTCGGGGGCTGTAGCCCGGCACAATGACGGCACCCCGGCTGACGCCGGTGCACGGGTGCAGGCCGAGCTGCAGGCGAAGGCAGAACTGCTGGCCAAGAGCCAAGCGCAGGCCAGGGCAGCCGCAGCGGCGCAGGTGCCAGCCAGCACTGCGGCTTTGGCCCAGACGCAGGGTCGATCCCGGCCGGATGCCTTGATACAGGCTGAGACTGCGGCAGGCCCCGCAGCAGCCCCAACGCATTCGCGCCACGCCGCGGGCGCGGACCTCCCATCAGCCGGCCAGAACCTGGCCAGCAAGCCGGTAGTGGCGGCTGAAAGGCTGCCTACGGCTGTGTCTCGGCCCCCGGTCGCAACAACGCCGCCGGAGGTTTCGGTGGCAGTGGAATCCAGAGTGCCTGCCGAGGCCGATGCCAGGGCTCTGATCCGGGAGTTTGCTTCGGCCTATGCGGCAGGTGATCTGCGGCGCTTCGATCAGTTGTTCGACAGCAGCCGATACGGCGTGCCGGCCGGCGAGAGCATGCGCAGCCGCTTCCGCAATACCGAGATGCGCTTCCTGGAGATCGAACAGTTGCGCCTGACCCACGATGACCAGGGTACCCGTGCCCGTGCTCGTTATCGGGATACCTATGTGCCGCGCGGCGAGCGCCGGGCGGTCACCGAGACCGGCACCATGGAATGGGTCATTCTGCTGGACAGCGCCGGGACGGCAAGAATTGCCGAACTGGCTCGGGGCGGCTAGTCCACGGCCTTGATGAGGGAGCGCGGATGATCGCGAAGGCATGCGCGGAGCCAGGACCAGAATGACGTTGACCCATTTGCGACGGCTGGGATTGATCTGCCTGGCGCTGGCCCTGGCCTGGCTGGTGATGGCACGTGGCTACGCGGACTATCTGGCGCGGGTACTGCCGCAACGGGCCTTGGCGCTGAATGCCGGCCAGCCCGAAGCACTGCTGGTGCAGGCCGAAACGGCGCTGCGGGCGCAGCGACTGGACGAAGCCGAGCAACTGGCTCGTTCGGCGCTGCGAAGCGCGCCCTTGTCGGGCCCGGCGCTCCGGGTACTGGGTGCTGTTGCCGAGGCTCGCGGCGACCAGGGCCGGGCTCACGCGCTCATCGCCATGGGCGTGGCGGTGACGCCGCGCGACACGGCGGGTCAATTCTGGCTGGCCATCAACGCGCTCGCCGACCAGGACCTGGATGGCTGTCTGCAGCGTCTGGACCGTCTGTTGCGCGTCGAACCCGAGATCGAAGCCGATGCCTTTCCGATACTGGCTACCATCGCTGTCAGTCCCGCCGGCGTGAGGGCCATGGCACAGACGCTGGCGCCCGATCCGTCCTGGCGTCGCCAGTTCCTGGGGCAGCTGATCCAGCAGGCGCCAGCGGCGGTCGATGTGCTGCGACTGTTTCGGGAGATTCGCGCAGCCGGCGGAGCAGTGCATGAAGCGGAGACCGACCAGATGATGCGGCGCTTGATGGCGGCCAATGACTGGAAGCGCCTGCGCAGGCTGCTGCAGACCTTGCCTGCAGCGACGGGCGCTATTGCCGGATTGAGCAACGGCGGCTTCGACGGCGAGGGACGCAGTCCGGTTCTGGATTGGGAGCTGGATCGGGTGGCTGGGGCCGATGTGCTGGTCGCGGATGATCCGATGCAGCCGGGCAATCGAGCGCTGCAGCTGGTCTTTCATGATCGCCGGGTGCCTTTCCGGCACGTTTCCCGATGGCTGTTGCTTTCCCCCGGGAATTACCGCTTGAGCGGGCGAGTGCGATTGGTCGATCTGCAGGCGGCGCAAGGCCTGATGTGGACGCTGAGCTGCGCCGAGGAAAACTTGACCATCGGCACGAGCGAGCGCTTGGCGGGTAACAGTGATTGGCGCGAGTTTTCCATGGTGTTCAAAGTACCGTCGGAAAACTGCGGCGGACAACGATTGCTGCTGGCACTAGACGCCAGAATTGCTGCTGAGCAGCAGATTTCCGGGGAGGCCTGGTTCGACGATCTGAAGGTTGAACGCCAACTTCCGGCAGGGGCTACCGACGAAGAGACGGTGCCTGCGCTTGAGACTGTCATCAGATCGAGATAACCTACAATAGTCTTGTTCTTGAATCGAGCGGAGTGCTCAAGCATGAAGATCATTGCCAGAGGACTGTGCTCAGCGTTGTTGGCCCTTGCGGCAACCTCGGCGCTTGCCCAGACCGAAGAACCCCTGGAGCGCGAGGACGAAATTGTCGGCACCCTGCAGAACATCGTCGGCACGGTGCTGTTGAAGCGCGGCGACGAGTCCGTGCCGGCCGTGGAAGGCCAGCAGGTGCGTTACACCCAGGAAGTGCTGGTGACCGAGGGCGCACGCGCACTGCTGGTGTTCAACGACGGTTGCGATATGGATCTGGAAGACGAGGAGCTCTACGAGATTCCGCGTCGTTCCCCCTGCGCCACGCTGTGGTGGGCAGGTCCGGCCGCTGCGGGCGTGGCCTGTGGCGCGGCGCATGCCAACAAATCCAATAATTCACGGGCTCTGGCTGCCGTAGGACTGGCGGTGGGTGGCGGCTTGCTCGGCGTTGCCCAGGGCCGGGAAACCGACTACCGCGAATACGCGGCGGCTCTGGAGTCCGCCGAAGGCGAGGTTTACGCCACCAATCAGGCGGGTGAGCTTGAGGTGATTCGCCCGGGTACGCGTCTGCGTGCCGACCAGCAGGTGGTGGTCAAGGAGCTGTCCAGGGCCGTGATCCGCTTTGACGATGGCTGTACCAAGGAAATGCAGGTCGGCGGCGACAGGGACGATGAGGACGAGCGCGAAGATCGTTACGTGGTGCCGCACAACTCGCCCTGCTTCACGCCTGCCATGTGGTGGGCCAGCGCAGCGGCTGCCGCTGGACTCTGCGTGACCGTGGAAGACAAAGAGGACGTGGCATCGCCCTGAGAGCAGGGCCATCGCCCTGAGAGCAGGGCGCGCAGCTCTGCTGGAGGCGGTACCGACGTTCCTGGTCGGGTTGGCGCCAGCGCCTGAGCGCGCACTGCGCCGTGTTGGTATCCGTACCCGCATGCTGGCCCTGCGGCTGCGAGGGCTCGACAGAGCAGGTCACGCCCGCCGAAGCACGGGCAATGCCAGCAGCCGGGCACGGTGCCTGCCCCGGGGTCAGTCCCTGTCGTTGATCTGCCGCAGCCAATCCTGCAGATTGTAGTGATTGCTGATCCGCTGGATCACGCCGTCCCTGATCTCGAAAAACGCGCCGCCGGCCAGACGGTAGCGTTGCCCGCTTGCAGCCGGCAGGCCCTCGTCGGTGGACAGATACTGGCCCGACACCACGTATTCAGCCGCGGCTCGCTGACCGTTTGCCGAAACCATGATCTCGATATCGCTGAGGACTTCCAGATAGCAGCGGTTCATGCGCTGCAGGAATGACTCGAAACGTGCGCGACCGATCTCCCGATTTCCCTGATTCAGATCGTGAATCACTTCCTCGGCCAGCAACTCCAGCATTCCGTCCCAATCGGCGCGATTGAATGCCAGATAGTAGCGATGAATCAGTTCGCGGCTGGTTGCTGCGCTGCTCATTCGAAGCGATAACCAAATTCGTGGTGGAAGCGGGTCAGGAACTGCTCACGGTCGAATTTCTGATTCTGGGTGCCTGGGTGTTCGATCTTGATGGCGCCCATCAATGAGGCAATCCGGCCCGTGGTTTCGAATTCCAGGCCATTCATCAAGCCATAGATGAGGCCCGCCCGGTAGGCATCGCCACAGCCGGTGGGGTCGAGCACGGCCTTGGCCTTGGCGCTGGGAATCTCGATCAGGCCCTCGCGCGTATACCAGCGCGAGCCCTCGGCGCCACGGGTGACGATATAGGCCGACACCTTTTCGGCAATCTGCTCGGGTGACCAGCCGGTTCGTTCCGACAGCAACTGTGATTCATAATCGTTGACCGAGACGTAGGTGGCGTTCTCGATGAAGGCGCGGAACTCCTCGCCGTTGAACAGCGGCAGCGCCTGTCCGGGATCGAAGATGAAGGGCACGCCCATTTGGCGGAATTCGGCAGCATGCTGCAGCATGGCATCACGGTTGTCGGGGGCGACGATACCGAAGGCCACGCTCTTGACGTCCTTGACGTGGGCGCCGTGGCTTTGCGTCATGGCGCCCGGATGGAAGGCCGTGATCTGGTTGTCGTCGAGGTCGGTGGTGATGTAGGCCTGCGCGGTGTAGTGATCGGGCAGTTCGCGCACGCAGCGCAAATCAATGCCCAGCGCCTCGAAATGGGCGCGATAGCTGTCGAAATCGCGACCCACGGACCCAAAGGGCACCGGATGTCCGCCCAGCAACTTGAGGTTGTAGCTGATATTGCCAGCGCAACCGCCGAACTCCCGCCGCAGGGTGGGGACGTAGAACGCCACGCTCAACATGTGCACCTTGTCGGCGAGGATGTGGTTCTTGAAGCGGTCTTCGAACACCATGATGGTGTCGAAGGCCAACGAGCCACAGATCAGGGCTTGCTTGGGCGCCATGCGTTGGGAATCCGAACGAGAGGAAAATCAGGCGGAGACTACCGTGCCAGCGCCGACGAGGCCAGCCGCACGCAAAGCCAGTGCCCAAGAGCCACGGCCAGCGCAGACTGGGCGGCGATTGCTACGGCCGTACGACAACATTCTTTACCAGCAACAACTCGCAGGCGCCGGCGCCATCGTCCTCGCGGGTCAAGGACGAGCGCCAGGACCAGCCATCGTCACGCCGCGCCGCTACCAGCAGTCCCTCCAGTTCCACCACTTCCCCAGGCCGGATGCGGCGGAGACTGGCAGTGACGGTGGCGTCGGCCGGAATCAGATGGACATTGGCGGCCGAGCGGACGATCTCGTCAGCCGGGATCGGTGGGTGTTCTTCCCAGCGGTAACTGAAAAAGCGCGCCCCCTGGCTAATGTCCAGTTGATCGATCACGGCGCTGTCTGACATCCGCCCCCAGCCGATCGCGAAATCCATCGGTGACAGGGCTGCTCCGGCGTCGAATCGATAGCTGAGGCGGGATAGCAGGCGCGCTTCGGCGCGGAATTCGGCCAGAGGTGTCAGTTCGAACTCGCCGTGGCGGATGCCGGGCTGCCCCGGGGCGAGGTTGCGTTGCTCAGGCGCTTCCGGGGCCAGGATTCCCGGGGCGCGCGAAATGCCGCCAGGGTCGCGCGTATGCAGATGCCAAAGACCGCCAGCGATACAGACGATCAGCAGCAGCCAGCTATGCCGGCCCATACGGCCGTCCGCGGTCGATCTCGGGATCGGGGCTTGCTGCCAGGGCCCTGATCCCGCGCTGGCGAATCAACTCGGCCAGACCGTGCATCAGCGTTTCGCGGGCATCGCTCTTGCGCCACAGCAGCCCCAGTTGCCGGCTGGGCGCCGGATCCTGGAAGGGGCGCAGCACCACGTTGTCGTTGTTGGCCACCGGCGGCATGACCGCGAGCTTGGGTAACAGGGTCAGGCCGACATTGGCAGCCACCATCTGTCGCAGCGTTTCCAGGCTGGTGGCTCGAAAGCCGCCGCGCTCGGTGCCGCCACCCAGTTTGCACAGGGACAGGGCGTGGGCCCGCATGCAATGGCCTTCTTCCAGCAGCAGCACCTCGCGGTTGCGCAGATCGCCGATCTCGATCGGCCCCGGGAACTCGGTTGCGCGCTCGCGTGGCAGCGCGAGCAGGAAAGGCTCATCGAACAACTCGGCAACACTCAATGAGTCGCTCCCGGCCGGCAGGGCAAGAACGACCGCGTCAAGCTCGCCGCGCTCCAGCTGGGCCTGCAGATCTTCAGTCTTTTCCTCGATCAGCAGCAGCTCCAGCTTGGGGAAACGCTCACGCAAGGCTGGTATCACATGCGGCAGCAGATAGGGTCCGAGTGTGGGAAACATGCCCAGCCGAAGGCTGCCGGCCTCCGGGTCTCGAGCGCCGCGCGCCAGTTCGCGCATGGCGTCGACTTCCCGCAGCACCGCCCGAGCCCGCGCAACGATCGCTTCGCCGGTAGCGGTGAGCAGCACGGCCCGCGGCTGGCGCTCGAAGATCTGGACGCCGAGTTCTTCTTCGAGCTTCTTGATCTGCGTCGATAGCGTAGGCTGGCTGGCAAAGGATGCTTCCGCCGCGCGGCCAAAATGCTTGTGATCCGCCAATGCCACCAGATACTTCAGATCACGCAGATTCATGGCTGGCCGCCGTTCCGGGGGAGAGCCGAAGAGCGGGATCCGGACGACTCCACGGACAGGGCTCTTTTCTAGTCAACATCAATCGGGCTGCACCTGCAATCCCCGGGCCGGTCCTCACCCCTGCGCCGGCAGGCACAAGGGCAAGGCACTGCATCCGGGGCGTGCGGGTTTAGACTAGGGCCAAATACGGAGAGAAACATGAGCGACGTCACCAACCCGTCGAGCATTCCTGCCAAGTCTCATATCGGCACGCGCGAGCACTTCCAGGGCATTCTCGGGCGCAACACGGCTGATTATTCGATCATGTCGGCTCAGCGCCACCACATCCAGCTCAGCCGGATGGCTGATGCCAAGGCCAACATCATCATCACCGTGTCTTCCATCGTGCTCACGATCGCAATGGGACGACTTAATGATCCGGAGCTGCGCCTGAGCATGCTCACGCTCGCAGCCTTCTCGCTCGCGGCCCTGCTGATGGCCATACTCGCGGTGCTTCCGAAGTACCGGCCCCTGCGACTGGAAGATCCCAAGCATCTCCCCGATTATTTCAACATCATGTTCTTCGGCCACTTTTCGGAAATTCCCAGAGAAGAATTCTGCCGTCTGTGGGCCGACGCGCTGCGTACGGATGCGGCGGTTTACGAGAACTGGACCAATGATCTCTACTCCATGGGCACCTATCTGGCGCGGCACAAGTATCGCTATCTGCGCTTCAGCTATGTCTTCTTCCTGACCGGTTTTGTGATCGCGGCGATCGAGCAGGTCTCACGCTTCACCTTTTGAGGATGGTTTTGCATGCGGCTGGGACCGATAGCCGGGGCGACTTTGATCGTGCCCGATCTGCAACAGGCGCTGGTCGCCTACGTTGAGCAACTGCAACTGCGTCAGCTGACACGGGAGCGCGTGCCGCGCCAGCGCGCACTGGACCTTGGCGATACCGCCCTGATCGACGCGCCCTCGGCCACCTTGGCCCTCGCCAATGATGCTCCGGTCAGCCTGACGCTGATCGAGGTGCCTGGCGCGTTGCCTTTGCCCGAGTCCGGCATGCGCGGCTGGTGGCAGCTGATTCTTGTCGTTGCGGATCCTGAATCTGCTGTCCGTTCTCTGTCGACCCGTCACTGGGCACCGCAGGATCTGGCGGATGCCGGAAGCTGCAGCTTCACCGGGCCGGCGGGTGAGCGGATCGTGCTGCGCCGGTCATCCACCGGACACTGCGATCACGCCAGCGCGGAGCGCCGACCGGCACTGCTGGGCGCCGGTCTGAGGGTGGCAGATCTGGCGACCTCCATCGGTTTCTATCAGGGTCTGGGGCTGGTCAGTGGATCACACCAGGCGTCCCAGTTGCCGCAAACCGGGGAGAGCGAGCCCGCGCGCGGCCTCGGCGAACTTCGTGGCGAGCAGCGCATCGAGTTCATCCGGGCGCTGTCGGCCGTCCCGCGTGATCCCGGCCTGCATCTGGGCCTGCGCCTGATCAGCTTTGCCCGCAGCGAGCGCTCCGGGCGGCGTCTGCTCGCGGCTGATGACCCCAGCGCCCGGATTCTGGCGGGCCCGGATCACGAGGCCATCGAACTGGTCTGAGGGCGCCGCGGCTCAGGATTGCGCCTTCAACATCGCGCCGATTTCGCCGACCGTCATCGGATGGGCCAGGTGATAGCCCTGGGCCATATCGCAGCCCATGCCCTGCAGCAGGGTCAGCGCCTCGGCATCCTCGACGCCCTCAGCCACGGCGCGCATGTCCAGATGATGGGCCAGATCAACCATGGCCCGGACCAGCTGACAGGCGCGGCTGTCACCGGCCATCGGCGTGACGAAGGACTGGTCGATCTTGAGTTCGGTGGCGGGAAAGTGCTTGAGATAGGTGAAGGAGGAATAGCCTTGACCGAAGTCGTCGATGGCGATCTCGACGCCGATCGCGCGCAGATGCTGCAGTGACACGCTGCTGAGTTCGGGGTCTTCCATGACCGCGGTTTCGGTCACCTCCAGCATCAGGCTGGTCGGCGGAATGTCCCAGATCGCCAGTGCCCCGGAGATCTGCTCCACCAGACCGGATTGACCGAAGACCTTGGGTGACAGGTTGATGGCGCAGCGTAGTTGAGGTGCCAGGTGGCGCAGCTGTGCATATTCGCGCAACACGGCGTTGATGCTCCAGCGGGTGAGCTCCCGGGCCAGCCCGGTCTGCTCGGCCAGCGCCACGAAACGCCCGGGTGGGATCACGCCATGGCGAGTCGAGCTCCAGCGCGCCAATGCCTCGACCGCAACAATACGGTGATCGGTCAGTGCAAACACGGGTTGAAAGGCCAGCGACAGCTCGTTGTTGATCAGGGCGTCGCGCAACTCGTCCTGCAGCCAGAGATCCGCGTTGGCGGTGCCGGCGAGCGTGAAGCGACTGTTCAGCTCTAGGCCCTGATGAAGGGCAGTCATGGCGCTGCGGATCAGGCCCTCGGTGGCGCGCAGGCTGGAACCGTCCGGTTGGCCGCCGACCTTGACCGCCAATGCCAGGCTCAATACTGGCGTCATCGGTCGATCCTGCACTGACAGCGGGAAGTCGAATTCACCCAGGACCTTGCGTGCCGCCAGCACGCCGTGATTGGTACTGAGCAGATCCGGCAGGCACACCAGGAACTCGTTGGGGGCCACCCGATAGATTCGATCTGCCGGCCGCAGCAGTTCGCGCAGGCGCGCCTGCGCAGCGTCCATCAGACTGGCGCCACACTCCAGCCCCAGCAGGGCCACCATCTGTCGCATGCCGCGCAGATGCACCAGCAGAATGCCGGCGCAGGCGGCATCGTCGCCTGCAGCCAGGGCCTGATCGATTTCCTGCAGTTGTTCCGCCGCGATCAGCATCAGCTCCGCCCCGAATATCGCGCTTCAAAGATAGAGTTCCGTCGGATCCAGCCCGTAGGCACCGGGACCCAGTGCCCGTTCGATCCAGACCCGAGCCGTGGTATCCGGTGCATTCGCCAGCGTCCACAGATCCACTTGCGGGAATGAGCGATCAAGCCGCTTGTCCGGGTGCGTCAATACGGTCACCCGTGGATACAGCCGGCGCGCCGGGTTCTGCACCATCACCACCGCCACCGCGCCGTTGCTGAGTTCCACCAGACTGCCGGTGGGGTACACGCCCAGCGACTGGCTGAACTGTTCGATCAGCTCGGCCTGAAACAACTGATCCCGCTGCCGGTACAGATACTGCAGCACGTCATGGCGCGACATCGCCTGCTGATGCGGACGCTCACTGCTGAGCGCATCGAAGGTGTCTATCAGCCCGAGCATGCGCCCGGTCAGAGGAATCCGGGCACCGGCGATGCCGGCCGGGTAGCCCGAACCGTCGTGGCGCTCATGGTGATGGCGGATCATGTCGGTGATTTCCAGATCGCGGATGCCCGACTGTTCCAGCATCGCCAGGCTGTGATCCAGATGCGTGCGCAGCTGCGCACGCTCGCGCTCACTGATCGGATCGGAGCGCTGCAGCAGTTCCTCGGGCAATGCGCCCTTGCCGATGTCCATCAGCATGCCGGCACTGGCCAGATCCACCAGCACCTCCCGGGGGAAGCCTAGATGGCGACCGAAGCTGGCCGCCAGCGCGCAGCAGTTGACGGCGTGGCTGTAGCTGTAGGCATCACGCTTGCGCAGCGCATCCAGCCAGAAAAAGGCATCCGCGTTGCGGATGACGCTGGCGACGATGGGCTCCATGGCGGCGCCCAGTGCCTCGGTCGACAGGCGTTTGCCGGCGCGCACATCATCGATGAAGCTGGCGGCCAGGGCGCGGACATCATCCCAGGCGGCCTGTGCCTGCTTAAGCTCGTCGGCCAGTTCCGTCTGCGTGTGGTACACCGCCGGTGACGGCAATGGCCGACCCCGTCGCGTCAGGCTGCCGTAGCCCAGCTTCTCCAGGGTTCCGCGCTTGCCGGGAGGCATGCTCTTGTGGATGTCGATGTAGACGTACCGGCAATAGCGCCTGAGCCGTTCGATCTGGCTCAGTGCTTCGATATTGAAGCCCTGCAGCGGAAAGCTGGTTTCCGTCCACGGTCGATCGAGCCTGGACACGAACATGCCCAGCGTCAGCTCATCGATACCAAGGCGGCGCTCCTCGATTTCCATGGATCTGCGGAGTGATCTGCTCGGGCCGGAGGATTCATTCAAGCATGCCACGGTCCCGTGTTGGTGTGAGGCATCCGGTCGGGAATCGAGGGCCAGAGGGCGCAGGCGATGGCTGCCTTCGCGTGCCCTCGCGCCCTCTTGCCCTCGTCGAAGACTGGTTTGCGGGCTCTGGGGCGCGTCCCGTAGCATGCGCGACCTTTCCTTTTCCGCTGATCGAGCGTGCCATGACCGCTGAAACCTCCTATCGCACCCACCTTTGCGGCCAAGTCGACGAGACCCTGGCCGGGCAGAATGTGGTTCTGTGCGGCTGGGCCAATACGCGGCGAGATCATGGCGGCGTGATTTTTGTCGATCTGCGGGATCACTCCGGCCTGGTCCAGGTCGTCATCGAACCCGAGAATGCCGAGGCCTTTGCCGCTGCCAACCGCGTTCGCTTCGAGTTCTGCCTGCGCATCGAGGGCAATGTGCGCGCGCGTCCGGCGTCGCAGGTCAACGAGCGTCTGGCCACCGGCAAGATCGAGGTGATTGCCGCTCAGGTCGAAGTGCTGAACGCCGCCGCGCCGCTGCCCTTCATGCTCGATGAAACCCCGAACGAGGAAGCGCGCCTACGCTACCGCTATCTGGATATCCGCCGCAGCGCCATGCAGAAGCAGCTGCGTCTGCGCACACGTCTGGTCAGCGAAATCCGCCGCTATCTGGATGCGCGTGACTTCCAGGACATCGAAACCCCGATCCTGACCAAGGCCACGCCCGAGGGCGCGCGCGACTATCTGGTGCCGAGTCGGGTCAATCCGGGCCAGTTCTACGCCCTGCCGCAGTCGCCGCAGCTGTTCAAGCAGCTGTTGATGATGGCCGGCATGGACCGCTACTACCAGATCGCGCGCTGTTTCCGTGACGAGGACCTGCGCGCCGATCGCCAGCCGGAATTCACCCAGCTCGATATCGAGATGGCCTTCGTGCGCGAAAAGGACATCCAGGATCGGGTCGAAGACCTGATCCGCCATGTGTTCAAGAGCGTGATCAACGTCGAACTGGCAGCCGAGTTCCCGCGCATGACCTACGCCGAGGCCATGCGCCGCTACGGCTCGGACAAGCCGGATCTGCGCAATCCGCTGGAACTGGTGGATGTCGCCGAGCACGTCAGGACCAGCGGCTTCAAGGTCTTCGCCGGCCCGGCCAACGATCCGGGCGGCCGCGTCGCGGTGCTGCGCGTGCCCGGCGGCGCCACGCTGACGCGCAAGCAGATCGACGATTACGGCCCCTATGTCGCCCGTTACGGTGCCAAGGGTCTGGCCTGGATACGCGTCGATGATCTGGCCAAGGGCCGTGAGGGGCTGACCAGCCCGATCGTCAAGTTCCTCGACGACGAGGCGCTGGACGGCATCCTCAAGGCCACCGGTGCCGCGACTGGCGATCTGATCTTCTTTGGTGCCGGCCCCTACAAGACCGTGTCCGATTTCATGGGCGCACTGCGCCTGGTGGTCGGGCGCGATCTGAAGCTGGTCGAAGACGGCTGGCGGCCGCTGTGGGTGGTCGATTTCCCGATGTTCGAATTCGATCACGGTGAGAACCGCTGGGTCTCGCTGCATCATCCCTTCACCGCGCCGACCATCGACGATGCCGCCGAACTCGAAGCCAACCCGGGCGATGCGCTGTCGCGTGGCTACGACATGGTGCTGAACGGCAGCGAGATCGGCGGCGGTTCGATCCGTATTCACCGTCCTGACCTGCAATCGGCAGTGTTCCAGTTGCTCGGCATCGAAGCCGAGGAAGCGCAGGCCAAGTTCGGCTTCCTGCTCGACGCGCTGCGCTACGGCTGCCCGCCGCATGGTGGCATCGCCTTCGGCATCGATCGCATTGCCACGCTGATGTGCGGGGTCGATTCCATCCGCGAGGTGATCGCCTTCCCCAAGACCGCCAGTGCCCAGTGCCCGCTGACCGAAGCGCCCTCGGCAGTGTCCGAACGGCAGCTGCAGGAGCTGTCGATCCGGGTGGTGCGCAAGGAACCGGCTTAACCACCGGTTCCAGGCCGGCAGGATTGCGCAGCCGCGTTGGCAACTTTCGTCAACGCGCGGTTTCGGTCTTTGCTGGTATGAGGCAAACTCTGGTCAAAGGGCCGGACCTTGCGACCATGAATCCAGGCAACGCCTCCGCGCTCGACGTGGTTTCCGTCGAGCGACTCGCGGCACTCGGCGACATCCTGCAGCACACCGAGGCGGTAGGTTTTCGCTGGCTGGCTGCGCCCGGCTGGCCGGTTCAGCTGGTGTCGGACAATGTTCGACGCTGGGGCCTTGACCCGGAGGCCCTGCAGCGCGGCGAGCCATTGTTCTCCGAACTCATTCATCCTGACGATCTGCTGAGGGTCTCTGCCGAAGTCCAGCGTCACAGCAGTCTGGGGCGCAGCCGTTTTCATCAGGAATACCGCTTGCGCAAGGGCGAGGACGAGTGGCGCTGGGTAGAGGACCACACCTGGGTCGAGCGCGACGATGATGGCGAACCCCGCGCCTATGTGGGCGTGCTTCTCGACGTCACCGAGCGCAAGCGCGTCGAGCTGGCGCTGGAACTGGCCGCCACGGCCGTTCCGGGCTTGCTCACCGCGGAACCCTTGCCAGATCGCATCCTGAATGTGCTCAAGTGTTTGGGCGAGGGCCTGGGGGCGGACCGGGTCTACATCTTTGAAACTTACGTGCGCGATGGCGCTGTGCTGGCCAGTCAGCGATTCGAATGGTGCCGACCCGGGATTGCGCCACAGCAGGACAATCCGGAACTGCAGGATGTCGAGGTCGAGCGACTGTATCCGCGCTGGCTGTCGCGATTGCGCGCAGACCAGAGCATCAACGGCGCGGTCTCAGGTTTTCCCGAATCCGAGCGCGATCTCCTCAAGCAGCAGCAGATTCTCAGCCTGATCGCGGTTCCGGTGAATCTGCGGGGTTGCCTTTGGGGTTTTCTGGGTCTGGACGCGGTGCGCAGCGAGCGTCAATGGAGTCCAGCCGAGGAAAGGGTGCTGCGTTTGACGGCGGCCGCACTGGGCGCAGCCATCGAACAGCAGCGCAATGTCGAGGCACTGCTCGACAGCGAGCAGCGCAATCGCATGGCGCTGGAGGGCGCCAATGCCGGTGCCTGGGAGTGGAACCCGGACACTCGCAGCATCTGGTCGGACCAGCAATATCGCCTGCTGGGACTGGATCCCGCCACCGACTCCGCCAGTCACGAACTTTGGATGTCCATGGTGCATCCGCAGGACCGCGCCTGGGTCGATGCCGAGATTCGGCATGCTTATGCCAAGGGCAGCGCCCTGGCCATCGAGTATCGCGTCGTCAAGGACGATGCCGCTCCGCGTTGGGTCGCGACCATCGGGCGCCCCAGGCAAGGCGCCGACAATCGCATCGACGGCCTGGTCGGCATCCTGCTGGATATCGACGGGCGCAAGCAGGCCGAAGAGCGGTTGCGCCTCTCGGCGGCAGTGATCGACAGCACCCACGATGGCGTAGTCGTCACGGATCTCGAAGGCAAGATCATCGCTGTCAACCGCGCCTATTGCGAGATCACCGGTTACTCCGAACAGCAGTTGCTGGGACAGAATCCACGCATGCTGCAGTCGGGACGCCACGATCCCGAGTTCTATCAATCGATGTGGGGCGAATTGCTGGGCACCGGCCATTGGCAGGGCGAGATCTGGAGCCGCCGTTGCGGCGGCGAGGTCCATCCCGAATGGCTGACCATCAGCGTGGTCCGCGATGAATCCGGGCGCCCGCAGCAATATGTGGGCGTAGTGACCGACATCACCCGACTGAAGCAAACCGAGGCCGATCTGGCCAAGCTGGCGCACTTTGATCCGCTGACCGGCCTGCCCAATCGCTTGCTGGCGCAATCGCGCCTGGAATACGCCATCGAACGTGCCGAACAGGACGGGCGTCGGCTGGCCCTGCTGTTCATCGACATGGACCGCTTCAAGAACGTCAATGACAGTCTGGGGCATCAGGTTGGCGACGAATTGCTGTGTGCCGTCGGCGAGCGCTTCCGGCGCGCGTCCAAACTCAGTGATACCGTGGCCCGTCTGGGCGGTGACGAGTTCCTGGCCATCGTCGAAAACGTCGGTACCGCGCGCTCGGCTGGCAACGTCGCCAGCGATCTGTTGAACTGCCTGTCCGAGCCCTTCCATCTGCCCAGTGGCCACGAGGTGTTTGCCAACGCCAGCATCGGCATCAGCCTGTATCCGGAGGATGGCACCACCGCCACCGATCTGGTGCGTTGCGCCGACGCCGCCCTGTACGGCGCCAAGGATCTGGGTCGCAATACCTTCCACTTCTACACCCCGGGCCTGATCGCGGCCGCCAGCGACCGTCTGGAGCTGGAGGGCCGCCTGCGGCACGCACTGACGCGGGGCGAGTTCGTGGTTCATTACCAGCCACTGCTGGACTGCCAGAGCGGCGCCGTCATGGGCGTGGAGGCGCTGGTGCGCTGGCAGCCGCCAGGTCAGCCCATGATCCTGCCAGGTCGATTCATCGGCCTGGCGGAAGAAACCGGTTTGATCGGCGCTCTGGGCGACTGGGTCATGGAAACCGCCTGCCGGCAGGTGCAGCGCTGGCGCCGCAGCTGTGCGCCGGATCTGCGGCTGGCGGTCAATCTTTCGGCCCGGCAGCTGCGGCAGCTGGAGTTTCCCGATCGCCTGACCCGGGTGCTTTCGGACACCGGTCTGGATCCGGATGCGCTGGAACTGGAAGTCACCGAATCGATGCTGATGGAGCACGGCAACATGGTGCTCGGCACGCTGCACGCACTGCGCAGCCTGGGCGTGCGCGTGGCCATCGACGATTTCGGCACCGGCTACAGTTCGCTGGCGTATCTGAAACGATTGCCGTTGGACACGCTGAAGATCGATCGCAGCTTTGTCGCCGACATACCTGCCCACGTCGGCGGCGCCGAGATCGCCTCGGCCATCATCGGCCTCGCCCACACCCTGCATCTGGATGTGCTGGCCGAAGGCGTGGAGAACGTCGAACAGCTCAACTTCCTCAGAGCCCAGGGCTGCGACTTCTTTCAGGGATTCCTGATCAGCGAAGCGCTCAGCGCAGATGAGCTGGCCCGGCGTTTCCTGAACCCCTGACGCAGATTCGCGTTTTCCCCGGACAGTGCGAACAGGTACAATCCGGCGGCCCAAGGCCGGCGTAGCTCAATTGGTAGAGCAACTGATTTGTAATCAGTAGGTTGTAGGTTCAAGTCCTATCGCCGGCACCAGCTGAATCAATGGCTTAGGTGCTTTCTGCCGGGGTTATTCTGTCCACTATCGCACCGGGGTTAGGCGTTTGGTCTTGGCCCGATAGTGCCTCTTGGTGACGGCGCTGGTGCTGTGGTCGAGGAGTTCGGTGGCATGGGCCTCGGTGGTGTCGGATCCGGCTTTGCGGCGCCAGTCGCGCCATTGTACGTCTGCGAGGCCGGCTTTTTTGCGGGTGCGGTCCCATAGGGTTTCGAGGCCGTCGACGGTGAGGTGGGTGCCGGGGTCGCGGCCGGGGAATAGCCATAGGCTGCTGACTCGGCGGCGGATGCTCTTGGCGACGGCTACGGCGGCGCGGAGTTCGTCGGTCCATTCGTAGACGACGGGCTTTTTTGTCTTGGAGGCGCGGACGGCGATACCGTCCTCGGTGATGTCGGCGAGGCGCAGGGCGATGAGGTCTGTCTGGCGGATGCCTAGGGTGGCGCTGATGCGGATGGCGGCCTGGAGGATGGGCGGGGCGGCAGTGAGGGCGCGGGTCATTTCGTCGTCGGTGATGTAGCGCTGGCGTGGGGTTTCCTTGTTGCGCTTGACGTGCCTGCAGGGGTTGGTGGTGGCCTTGATCCAGCCGAGTTCGGCGGCGTGGCCGTAGCTGGCGGAGAGCAGGGCCAGCTCGCGGTTGGCGGCGATGGGGGCGGGCTTGCCGGCGGCGGTGGCGCGGCCGGATCGGTAGCGGCGGATGTCCTGGTCGGTGACTTCGCGCAGGGCGCAGTCGCCGAGGACGTCTAGCAGGGCGACGGCTGACCCGGTGTAGCCGGTGAGGGTTTTTTGGCTGAGGTCGCCGGCCTGGACTCGTGCGGCGCAGTGGGCGAGGTAGGTTTGCACGGCCTCGCGGACGGTTTCGCCGATGCGCTCTCGTGTGCCTTCGATCTCTGCCCATGCGCGCAGGGCGGCGCCGTAGTCGCTGGCGGGCGCCAGGCGGGTCCAGCGCTGGGCGCCGGCGTTGGTGGTGACGTGGTAATAGGCGCCGTGCCGCAGTTGCATGCGCTGCGGGAGGTGGCGCTGGTTGGATCGGCGGCGGCCCATACGGGGAGTTTACGCCGCTCGCTGCAGGCGATCCCAGCGGGGGCCGGTGGTTTTGGCGGGCTGGCGCGGGGTGGTGAGCACGGCCGCTGGCTCGACGAGCGGGCGGCCCTGGGCGGAAAGGCGGAAGGGGATCGACATGGCTGCCAGCGCACGCGCCTGAGCTGACCACCGTTTGCGGTGGGTCAGTTCTTCGATGGCGGTGGCGGGGAGCCAGGTGGTCATGCGGCCGTTCCGATTACCACTTTCTGGCCTTCCTCGGTCGGGCGTACCCATGCGCCAGTGCGCTCAATCCTGTATCCCGCCCACGTGGACGGGAGCCACCAGATCCGATGAACTTTAATCCGGCGCTCTCCGGTTATCCATGCAGCAATGACTGTACTTGGCTCCTTCCAACTTCCGCATCTGGGACATGGCTCGATCCTGTGCCTGAAGCGGGAATCAGCGATAACTCCGCAATCCTTACATTCATAGACGCGAACGAATCCCCTGGCGCACTCTGGCCTGATGTGAAGCGGCTCGAATCCTGGCGGAATAAGGCTGTCGCTCATCTTTGCGGCAACACCTTTTTCGGCGCCTCGACAACCGGAATGAACCCGGTGTCGGCTGGCCTGCCAACGACTCGGATGCGGTCGGTCTCGGCCTTTGCGCTTTCGATGATGGTGCGCGAGGCGTCGATCATCAGGCGGCCGCGGTCGAGGTCTACCTTGGCGTTTGGATCCGCCAGATTGCCGATCAGGGTAAATAGGTGGTCACGGAGGTGGTCGATGGTGCTCATGTGCGGTTTTCCAGTGCGCGCTCGGCGCGTTTGAGGAGCTTCATGGCGGACTTGAGTTCGTCTGGATAGCGGTGGATGGAGTTGCGCCGCATATTCTCGGCGCGGGTAACCAGCTCCAACCTGTCAATGGTGATCGCATTGCAGTCGGTCGTGTGCATGCCGGCTTTGAACACGACGATGTGCCCTTGTGGCACCTCGCCATGGACCTCTTGCCAAACGAGCCGATGGACAGCGACCCAGCGGCGGGCCGGGTAAACGGACTGATCGCCTGTCACCTTTCGCTCGAGTAGCCCGTCGCGCGTTACGCGCAGGCTGCCAATCGGGACGTAGTTGCGTGCGTCCTCGGGCCGGCGACCAGGCTTGAACTGGGTTTCCGCTGACCGGCCACCTGGGACGAATGAAATCCCTCTATTCCATGTCGCGTGACCTGGTCGAAATTGGTGTTCCCGGCCGCCGTGATCTGGACGCGAGGAACGCTCTCTGGCGCGTTCAGCGATCCAATCTCGGGGTTTCCTGAGGTCCAGGACTTTCGCCTGGTTGTAGACCGCCCGTTCGCTGCACCCGATGATCTCGGCGCACTCTGCGGCGCTGTAGATCGAGTAGATGCGGCGCAGCTGCGCGCGGTCTGCGGGGGTCCAGATGTGGCGTTTCATTGGGCTCGTTCCAACTTGCGCAATCTGCGCTCGATGGCTGCTCGCACAGTTTTCTGCATGTCGGGAGCCAGATCCAGACATTCGCGCAGCAGGGCGGGTTCGGTACAGGCAGCAACTGCCCGCAGACGATCGTCGGCGGCGCAGTGGCAAGTCTGTACATGCCGACCGTCGAACTCATAGACAGGCCCACGGAACAGCGCTGGTGTCTCAGAACGGGATCTCATCTTCAAACTCCCCGCATCCATGGCCACGATGTGCTTCCGGCACTTCTGTTCCCCACTTCCGGCAATGCCCCTTCTCGAAGTTCATGCATTCCGAGCACGGCGTCACCGGCGGCAGAATCTCGATCGCTGCTATCGCCGCGCGGAGCGACTCGATTGCCTGTTTCTTGCGCAGCGGAGTGAGCAATGGCGTTGGCGTCAAACTCATGGGCAACGATCTCCGGGTATTTGCCGGTTTCGCGCACAGCGATCCGGATAGGTGTTGGAAGTTGATCGGCGATGGCAATCGCATCTGCGACTGTTCTTGGTGTCGCCTGGAGGTCGGCGCGATCGGGCAGGAGCAGCGCTCGCCGGCGCCACCAGTCCACGGCGCGCTGGCGCGCGTAGCCTCCGTGCTCGACGCAGACCCATTCACGGAAGGTCCGCATGCCGCATCGGTAGGTGACCCGCATTGATGGGGCTGCACCTGGCCTGATGTGCTCGTCCCAGTAGATGCCGTCGACCGTGTGCTCGACTACCTGCGTCGTTGACTCGTCGCTGAGGATCGGCGCAACGCTGGCACTGTCTTCATGGGGCGCGCGCTCATTCACTGGCCAGCGGTGCCCGCAGTTCCCGCACACCGCGACTTGAATCGGCACCGCCTCGCTGCAGCTCGGGCACGCCTTCATGGGCTGGGTTTCGAGTCGATCGGACTCGCCGCGCTTGCGGGCTTTCCGGACACGGATCGCGTCGACGGGCCCGTGCTCGAGGATGTTGCCGGCGAAGTCCAGGATGATGCAGTTGTCCTTGCCCTTATGCAGGCGCAGGCCTCTGCCGACCATTTGGACATAGAGCCCAGGAGACTTCGTCGGCCTCAACATCACGACAGCATCAACGTGCGTCGCATCGAAGCCCTCGGTCAGCACATTCACATTGCACAGCGCGCGGATCTCGCCGCGCTGGAAGGCGCCTATGCGGCTGTCTCGCTCGTATGCCGACAGCGACCCTTCGACAACTGCAGACGCGATCCCTAGCTCGCGCAAACGGGCGTCAACGGCCTCGGCGTGGGCCACGGAGGCACAGAAGACGATCCACGCCCGGCGCTCTGCAAGCAGATCCGCCATTTCACGGCAGGCTGCGGCGACGATCTCCTCGCGGTTCACGGCTGCGTCCAGTTCCTTGGCCACGAACTCACCGCCGCGCACATGCACCGCGGTCGTGTCGAGTTGAGTTTGCACGCTGGCCTTGCTGATCAGCCTGGACAAGTACCCCTGCTCGATCAGATCGCGAAGGTAGACCTCGTAGCAGATTTCCGTGAGTAGGTTCTCGGGAGCGCAGACGGGGCCGACGCCCAGCCGGTATGGCGTAGCAGTGAAGCCGATCACACGCAAATGCGGATTGAATCTCCGGCAGTCGGCAAGGAACTGTCGATACATGCCTTCACCCTTGACCGGGATTCGATGCGCCTCATCGACAAGAATCAGGTCGAACCGTCCTAGCTGCCCGGCGCGGTTGTAAACCGACTGGATCGAAGCGAACACGATCGGCTGCATAGTGTCTCGCCTGCCGAGGCTCGCGGAGTAGATTCCGATCGGCGCCTCTGGCCAGACACTCAGCATTTTCTGCGCGTTCTGCGCGACCAGTTCGCGAACGTGGGCGACAACCGCTACGCGCGTACCCGGCCACTTCTCGATCGCCTCCCGGATCAGGCCGGCCATGGTCGGGCTTTTGCCGCCACCGGTCGGGATCACAACCGCGGGATTGCCATCGCGCGCGGAGAGGAACGCCCACACCGCATCAATACTGGCGCGCTGGTAGGGGCGGAGCTGCATCATGCGATCCTCCCAGCAAGGCGGCAGACAAAATCCTTTACCGAGTCCATGTCGCCGCGGTGCATTGCGTAGTAGATTTCCTCAGCCTCGTGCTGATCAAAGTCGCAGTCGTCGTAGTAGCGATTGGTTAGAACACCCCGCTCCTTGATCTCGGCAACAAGCATCAGGTCCGTTATTTCCACCCGATCGCGCAGCAGGCTGAGCGTACTGCGGGCGTCGCCAACCAATCTCCGAAGCAGGTCTATCAGTGCTTCCCTTGGGAGCATCGCCGTCTGCGCCGCCGGATCTCCTGCGAAAACCCCGCCAGCATCCGTCCAGACCTTCACAAGATCAT
>JALHRS010000014.1:0-66422 GCA_022841325.1 Lysobacterales bacterium
CGTGTGCTCTTCCGATCTGTAGATGCTGATGATCGGGTGATCGCGCAGTTTCCGGCGACCACCGGCAGCAGCCATGATCCGCTGCCGATCGGCGACTGGAAGATCAAGGGAGTCGCCCGCAATCCGGTGTTCCACTACGACCCGGAGCTGTTCTGGGATGCCAATCCCGACCATGCCAAGGCCGTTCTGCCGGCTGGCCCGAACAACCCGGTCGGCGTCGCCTGGATCGACTTGTCCAAGGAGCACTACGGCATCCACGGCACGCCGGAACCGGCAACGATCGGCAAGACCGAATCGCATGGCTGCATCCGCCTGACCAACTGGGATGCCATACGCCTGGCTGGCGCAGTCTATCCGGGCATGCCCGCCACGCTGCGCGACTGAGATCAGTCCAACCCATGAAGAAGCCGCTGATCACTTTTGCCCTGGGTGCGGTGTTTGGCGCTGTCGCCTGGTGGCAACTGGCGCCGAGATTGACCGAGCTGGATCTGCTCGGCCAGGCCCGGCAGATGCTGGCACCGTCGGCCGCACCGGCGCTGCGCGATTCCGGGCGCGTCGTGCCGGGCGCTGAATTGCCGATGGCCGAGGACTACCCGACCTCTGCCCCGGTGATGCCGGAAGAAGACCCGCCTTTGCCAACACCAGCTCTGGAAGTCATTCAGGCTGCCCCTGCGCTGCCGCCATCCGCGCCCTTCGTCACCGAGATGCCGGCACTGGTGCGGCCGCCGTCGACCCTGCTGACCATGCCGGTGATGGGCGTCACCGTGGCCGATCTGCACGATCAGTTCGCCGATGCCCGCGGCGACGGCCGTGGGCACGAGGCCATCGACATACTGGCGCCCCTGGGCACGCCGGTTCTGGCTGTCGCCGCCGGTCGCGTGGAAAAGCTGTTTGACAGCGAGCGCGGCGGGCTCACCGTCTATCAATTCGATGTCGACGACAAGCTTGCCTATTACTACGCCCACCTCGACCACTACGCCGCTGGCCTCAGCGAAGGCCAGCAACTCGCCCGCGGCGAGGTCATCGGCTATGTCGGCTCCAGCGGCAACGCCGATGCCCTGGCACCGCACCTGCACTTTGCCGTGTTCGTGCTGGGTCCGGAAAAGCACTGGTGGCAGGGCACGCCGATCAATCCCTATCCCTTGCTGGGCGGGGATTGAGTGGCGGGCCCCTTGTCCACGCACCCATATCGTGAACCCTTGATGCGTCATTGCGAGGAACGCAGTGACGAAGCAATCCAGGGACGTGCGGCAGTGCATCTGGATTGCTTCGCTTCGCTCGCTATGACGCCGGTACAAGGCGGGCGCGCAGTCGTAGCCTGCAAGTGCGCGAAGCGCTCTGCCGGGCTCAGGCGAAAAGCGCCTGGGTGCGCTGCCGTACCGACCGCCAGCCCCTGCCTGACTAGCCTGAAACCGTAAACTCGCGCTGTTCGCTCGAGTCCTGCTTCGCAGCCATCAGGAACCCCCATGCGCAACTCCGGCAAAGCCCCCACGATGATCGTCTGGATCATCTCGCTCGTGCTCTACATCGTCGCCCTCGCCGCCTATTTCGGCGTCGTCAGGATCGACGGTCAAATTGCGGCAGCCGCCTGGATCATTGGCCTGGGATTGCTGCTGCTGGGCTGTCGCGTGCGCGGGCTCTGATCGAACCCACACGGCGCTGCGCGTTAAGGCCAACCGGCGCTGTTGCAGGTCCAGACGGGTCTGGACGCCTCTGGCCCGGCGATCGAGGTTGGAGCAGGAGCGGTCGCGGACGAAGTCCAATCCCACAGTTGCTGCATCCGGTGGGAGCGGGCTCTGCCCGCGATCAAACTGGCCGATTGCAGCAAGAGCTATCGCGGACGAAGTCCGCTCCCACAGGGACTGCGCTCCCACCGGGACTGATAGAATCGCCGGCTTTGCTCTCGCGCCTACCCGCCATGACTCCGGAAACACCCGTCGCCAACCACTTCATCCGCACGTTGATCCGCGAAGACCGCGCCGCTGGCCGGCATGGTGGTCAGGTGGTCACGCGCTTTCCGCCGGAGCCCAATGGCTATCTGCATCTGGGGCACGCCAAGAGCATCTGCCTGAATTTCGGCATGGCGGGCGAGAACGGCGGGCAGTGCAATCTGCGTTTCGATGACACCAATCCGACCAAGGAAGACATCGAGTACGTCGAAGCGATCAAGGCCGATGTGCGATGGCTGGGCTTCGAGTGGGCGGCGCTGCGGCACGCCTCGGACTATTTCGAGGTGTTCTATCTCTGCGGCGAGAAGCTGATCCGCAAGGGCCTGGCCTATGTCTGCGATCTCAGCGCCGAGCAAGTGCGGGAATATCGCGGCACGCTGACCCAGCCCGGCCGCAACAGCCCGTGGCGCGATCGCAGTGTCGAGGAAAATCTGGAACTGTTCCGGCGCATGCGGGCGGGCGAGTTCGCCGACGGCTCGCGCACGCTGCGCGCCAGGATCGACATGCGCTCGCCGAACATCAATCTGCGCGATCCGGCCCTGTATCGCATTCGCAAGGTGCCCCATCAGAACACCGGCGATGCCTGGTGCATCTATCCGATGTACGACTACGCCCACTGCATTTCCGATGCGGTTGAAGGCATCACCCACTCGCTGTGCACGCTGGAATTCGAGGATCACCGACCGCTGTATGACTGGTGTCTGGATCAGCTGGATGTGATGGGCGATGCCAGCCTGACCGAACCGCTGCGCGCGCAGGGCCTGGACATGCAGGCTTCCCGCCCGCGCCAGACCGAGTTTGCGCGCGGCAATCTCGATTACACGGTGATGAGCAAGCGCAAGCTGATCTCGCTGGTGCAGGAAGGCATGGTCGACGGCTGGGACGACCCGCGCATGCCGACGCTGATCGGCGCCCGTCGTCGTGGATTCCCGGCGGCTGCCATCCGCGCCTTCTGGGAGCGCATGGGCTACAGCAAGCAGGTCGCCACCATCGAATTCAGCGTGCTGGAAGGCGTGGTCCGCGAGGAACTGGATGGCAGCGCGGCGCGGCGCATGGCCGTTCTGGATCCGATCAAGCTGGTGCTGAGCAATCTGCCGGAATCCCACGAGGAACTGCTGAACTTCGCCAATCATCCCAAGAACGAGGATTTTGGCAGCCGCCAGGTGCCGTTTTCGCGCGAGTTGTGGATCGAGCGCGACGATTTCATGGAAGTGCCGGCCAAGGGCTTCCATCGTCTGGTGCCGGGCGGCGAAGTGCGCCTGCGTGGCGCCGGCATCGTCCGCTGCGACGAGGTCATCAAGGATGCCGATGGCCGGATCGTCGAATTGCGCGGCAGCCTCGATCTGGAATCACGCCCCGGCATGCCGGGCGCCGATCGCAAGATCAAGGGCACGATTCACTGGGTCAGCGCCGGCCACGCCCTCGCTGCCGAAGTGCGCCTGTACGACCGCCTGTTCGACGTGCCCGATCCGGATGACGACACCGATGGCAAGACCTACCGGGATCATCTGAATCCCGATTCCAAACGCGTGGTGCAGGCCTGGCTGGAACCGTCGCTGGCGGGCACCGAGCCCGAGCAGCGTTTCCAGTTCGAGCGCCTGGGCTTCTTCGTGGCCGACCGCCGCGACCACAGCGCCGGGCATCCGGTCTTCAACCGCATCGTGACCCTGCGCGATTCCTACGCCAGGGGGCGGTGAAGCGGGTTGTTGGTTGTTGCTTGTTGGTTGTCGGTTGTTGGTTGGCGGTTGGCGGTTGGTGGCAATAGCCGTTTCACGCGGAGACGCGGAGATCGCGGAGTAGAGCCAGGTCTCTGGATGCAACCCGATCTGAGACTGTGGGAGCGGCTTCAGCCGCGATGGCTTTGTTGACGCGAATCCGCAACGTACCCCTGGGAGCAGCGTCCAGACAAGTCTGGACCCACAGGAGCCGGCACCTTTCACCTTCCACCGTTCACGTTTAACCTCCCCCTCATTCCGGCATCAACACCGACAACCGACAACCGACAACCGACAACCAAGATGATCCTCCCCGTCCAGATCCACCTCACCCTGCCTGCCTGGACCCAGCATGTGGTCGACATGGGCCGGCTCTATCCCACCGACGAAGAGCAGGTGCTGCTCGCGATCGAGTTGTCGCGGATGAACGTGGAGCAGAACAGCGGCGGACCCTTCGGCGCGGCGGTGTTCACGGCTGAGGGCAGGCTGATCAGCATCGGGGTCAATCGGGTGATCCAGCAGAGTTGCTCGGCCGCCCATGCCGAGCTGATGGCCTACATGACCGCGCAACAACGCCTGCAGCAATTCCGGCTCAATGCCAACGGCGAGAAGATCACGCTGGCTACCAGCGCCCAACCCTGCTGCCAGTGTTACGGGGCCACGGTGTGGGCGGGCATCGATCGCTTGCTGATCGGCGCACGCTCGGAAGACGTCGAAAGCCTGACCGGCTTCGATGAAGGCCCGCTGCCCGCCGACTGGGTGGGCGAACTGAATCGCCGCGGCATCGAAGTCCGGCAGGATATCTGCCGTGAGGCTGCCCGCTCGGCGCTGGCGCGCTATCGCGAGCTGGAAGGTCAGGTTTACTAGCCGGCACCGGCCATACGCCACCGAATGTCGGAGATCATGGCACGATCGCCGACGATCGTGTCTGGACAGTAGCCGCGCGCACCCGCAGACTACGCGACCTTCACCGACTGCAACTCAGTGCATGGCGCGCATACTGCTGCTCAACGGCCCCAATCTCAACCTGCTCGGCAGCCGCGAGCCTGAGGTCTATGGGCGCACGACACTGGCCGAGATCGAAGCCGAGCTGACCGCACGCGCCGCCGATGCCGGTCACGAGCTGAGTTGCCTGCAGAGCAACGCCGAACACCTGCTGATCGAGCGCATCCACGCCGCACGCGCAGACGGCATCCGCTTCATCGTCATCAATCCGGGCGCTTTCACGCACACCAGCATCGCCCTGCGCGATGCCCTGACCGGCGTCGGCATTCCCTTCATCGAAGTGCACCTCAGCAATGTGCACGCGCGCGAGGAATTTCGTCAGCGCTCCTATCTATCCGACGTCGCCGTGGGTGTGATCACCGGCCTCGGCGTCGACAGTTATCGCCTCGGACTGGACGCGGCCATCCGCCGCATCAGCTGAGCCACTTTTAGCCAACGACAGCACGACTTCTGGGAGTCCGGCCATGGCCATGGATATTCGCAAGATCAAGAAACTGATTGAGTTGCTGGAAGAGTCAAATCTGGCCGAACTCGAAATCCGCGAGGGCGAGGAAACGGTGCGCCTGAGCCGCTGGCCCAAGAATCTGCCGATGATCAGCGCCGCCCCGCAGATGGCGCCGATCCAGATGGTCTCCGATGCCCAGCAGCCGGCCCAGTCTTCCGCGCCATCGATCCCGGGCGCCGCCCATCAGGCGAAGCCGGCGGAGCCGGTACACGACGGTCAGGTGGTGCGCTCACCGATGGTCGGCACCTACTACGCCGCCGCCTCGCCCGGCGCCGCCCCGTTCCTGAAGATCGGCCAGCAGGTCAAGGTCGGCGACACCCTCGGCATCATCGAAGCCATGAAGATGTTCAACCCGATCGAAAGCGAGGTCAGCGGTACCGTGGTCAAGATCCTGGTCGAAAACGGCCAGCCGGTGGAGTTCGACGAGCCGCTGGTGGTGATTCAGTGATGTCAGCATTGTTCGGGACGCGGGACCCGGGACCCGGGACCCGGTACAAGACAGCGCTCCGCAATGCGGTAGCTTCTGACTCTCCCGGGTCCCGGGTCCCGGGTCCCAGGTCCCGGCTCCCAAGGTCACAAAGGTCCCGACGAGGCAACCCCCATGCTTGAAAAAATCGTCATCGCCAACCGTGGCGAGATTGCGCTGCGGGTGCTGCGCGCCTGTCAGGCGCTGGGTATCAAGACCGTGGCGGTGCATTCGACGGTCGACCGCAATCTGAAGCATGTGGCCATGGCCGATGAATCGGTCTGTATCGGCCCGCCGGCGCCCAAGGACAGCTATCTCAATATTCCGGCGCTGATCGCCGCGGCCGAAGTCACCGATGCCCAGGGCATTCACCCGGGCTATGGCTTTCTGTCCGAGAACGCCGATTTTGCCGAGCGCGTGGAGGAGTCGGGCTTCGTCTTCATCGGGCCGCGGCCGGAGACCATTCGCCTGATGGGCGACAAGGTGTCGGCGATCACCGCCATGAAGGAAGCCGGCGTACCCTGCGTGCCGGGTTCGGGCGCGCCGCTGACCGACGATGCTGCCGCGAACGCCCGTATCGCCAAGGAAATCGGCTATCCGGTGATCATCAAGGCTTCCGGTGGCGGCGGTGGACGCGGCATGCGCGTGGTTCACACCGAGATGGCGCTGCTGAATGCGGTGGCGATGACCCGCAGCGAAGCCAAGTCGGCTTTCAGCAACGACCAGGTGTACCTGGAGAAATTCCTCGAGAATCCGCGCCACATCGAAATCCAGGTACTGGCCGACGGTCAGGGCAATGCCATCCATCTCGGTGAGCGCGACTGCTCGATGCAGCGCCGCCATCAGAAGGTGATCGAGGAAGCGCCGGCGCCCGGCATTTCCGAAAAGCAACGGGCCGAGATCGGCGCCGTCTGTGTCGAGGCCTGCAAGCGCATTGATTACCGCGGCGCCGGCACCTTCGAGTTTCTGTACGAGCGCGGCAAGTTCTATTTCATCGAGATGAACACCCGCATCCAGGTCGAGCATCCGGTCACCGAGATGGTCACCGGCGTCGATCTGGTCACCGAGCAGATCCGCATCGCTTCGGGCGAGAAGCTGCGCTACCAGCAGTCGGACATCGTCATGCGCGGCCATGCCATCGAGTGCCGCATCAATGCCGAGGACCCGAACACCTTCATGCCTTCGCCCGGTACGGTCACCCGCTACCACCCGCCCGGCGGTCCCGGCATCCGCATGGAAACGCATCTGTACGACGGCTACCGCATTCCGCCGAACTACGATGCCATGATCGCCAAGCTGATCGCCCACGGCCCCGACCGCGCCACCGCCATCGCCCGCATGCGCGTAGCCTTGAGCGAACTGGTCATCGACGGCATCAAGAGCAACATCCCGCTGCAGCAATCGAACATGATCGACCAGATGTTCCAGGTCGGTGGCTTCAATATCCACTATCTGGAGCGCAGGCTGGCGGAGGCGCGCAAGTAAGCCTGGAGCGGGAAAAAGGGAGACGGAAAATGGAAAAGGGTGGAAGCCAGCAACAGTCGCTCGGCGCGGCTTCCGGCTAGTGTAGATTCCTCCACTGGACGGCTCCGCTACGCCTTGCATGAACTCGTATCGCAAGTTGTTGATGCGTCATTGCGAGGAGCGCAGTGACGAAGCAATCCAGTGCTTCAGCGGCTGCGTGTCTGGATTGCTTCCCCCGGATCAAGTCCGGGGTCGCAATGACGCCGGGGGTTCATGGCCCGTGCTCAGCGTCGGGTCGATACGGGTGGCTCTCCATGAACCCGTGTCGTAACGTTCTGATTTGTGTTCGTTGATGTAGGTTGGGCTAAGCGCAGCGTGCCCAACAGTAGACGCTGGTGTTGGGCACGCTGCGCTTAGCCCAACCTACAGTACAGGGCCCGCGGGCGCATCGGGCCGATACAGGTGGCTCGCATCCGGGAATCGTGCCCTGCAGTTGCTCTTCCTTTTTCCGTTTTCCTTTTTCCTTTTTCCGTTTTCCTTTTTCCAAACCCTTTTCCTTTTTCCTGCTTACGACATGCCCTGGCTAGAACTGCATCTGCGACTTGAATCTTCCGACCACGCCGGCGTGGAAGCGGCTCTGGATGCGGCTGGCGCGCTGGCGCAGACGCTGACCGATGCCGAGGACAATCCGGTGCTGGAGCCGGCGCCGGGGGAGACGCCGCTATGGCCGCAGCTGCAGTTGCAGGCGCTGTTTCCGGTGGAGCGTGATCCGCTGGAACTGCTGGTGGCGCTGGATGGACAGCTGCCGGAGAACGTCATGCGCAGTGCGCGCTTTGCGCGCCTGGATGATCGCGACTGGACCCGGGCCTGGATGGACCATTACCAGCCCATGCCCTTCGGCAAACGCTTGTGGATCTATCCGACCACCATCGAGCCGCCGGCCGATGACGATCTGGTGATCGTGCGCCTGGATCCTGGCCTCGCTTTCGGTACCGGCACCCATCCAACCACGGCGCTGTGCCTGGAATGGCTGGATGGCCTCAGCTGGCAGGGTGAGTCCCTGTTCGACTACGGCTGCGGTTCGGGGGTACTGGCCGTGGCGGCGTTGCGGCTGGGTGCGGGGCATGCCTTTGGCCTGGACAATGACCCGCAGGCGCTGGTGGCCTCGCACGAGAATGCCCAGCGCAATCAGGTGCTGAAGCAGCTGACGCTGCTTTCGCCCAAGCACGCGCTGCCGCCGGCCTGTAACCGGCTGGTGGCCAACATTCTGCTGAATCCGCTGCTGGAACTGGCCGAGCGCATCGCCGGCACCGTCAAGTCCGGCGGCGCCGCGGCCTTCTCCGGCATGCTGAAAGGTCAGGAGATCGAGTTCATCGCCCGCTATCGCGAGTATTTCGACCAGTTCGAGGTCGCCCAGCGCGAAGACTGGATAAGGGTCACCGCGGTTCGACGCTGATCCACCCGCTGGCGGGATCGCCGAGTTGCACTCGGCCGCTTTTCCCGGGACCCGTGGAACTCTGCTGCTTCGGCAGCCCCCGCGGGCACCTTGCGCGCGCCCGCGGCGAGCGCCGAATCGCTGGCAGACGGGCGCTGTTGCGCCCGCCCAGGCCGGGTTCCTGTCAGGGTGGATCAGTCGCTGCCGATGTGCTGATGAATACCCGTGATCATGGGGCCACCGGGCGCGGTAATCGTCCGGATCTCCTGGCCGTCGCGGACGATCACGAGGTGTTCGACGATGGTGGGACCGGCAGGACCGAAAGGCTGGAAGCTGGTGCGGCCATTGCAATTCGGGGAGATCAGATAAGTGCCTGATCCCGGTGCATCTACCGGCATTCCGGTGACGGCACCCCTGACGTTGCCGACCTGCTCGAAACGCCCCCGGCCGTCATAGGTGCGCACAACCACGCCAACCACAGCCTCGGTGCCACCACCCAGGTTTTCCGGAACAGCTCGTGTACCCTGAATCTGGATGCCGTAGGTGCCTGCGATCGTGCCATTTCCGCAAACTGGATTGAAACGCGCCGCCGCCAGCAACGGGCTGCCGGCGACGAGGGTGAGCGCCAGCACCATTGCCGAATGCGCGCGCTTTGAATTAAGGCGATTTGCGTGACTCACGTCGATTCTCCTTGAAGTAGTGTCGGGGCAGCGCTTGAGGGGTACTGATTGCGAGCTGCCCTGCCCACACTGTTCAGGCGACGGCGACGCCGATTACATTGCGCCCCCGCTTTGCCCCTCTCGCCTGCCGGTTCAGGGGCTATGCTCTGCGCCCATGTACACCCAGTGCCTACGCTGCCAAACCGTTTACCGCCTGCAGGCGGCTTCGCTGGCGCGTGCGCGGGGGCAATTCCGCTGTGGCCATTGCGGGCAGGTCTTCGATGGTCTGGATCGCCTGGTCGATCAGCTGCCGGAGACGCCCTTCCAGGAATTGCCTGAGGTCGAAGCCAGCGATACCCCGGTGGTGCTGGCATTGCCGGCAATGCGACCGGCACCGCGCCAGCCGGCCCTGTTCGAAGGCGATGCAGCGCCCACCGACGGACGCCGTGAACCGCGCCTGCCCGGGGAGTGGATCGCCCACGATCGCGCCCACCGCGGCCGCGGCGTGTCGGCGCCGGACAAGGTCCCGGAAATGCGCATACCAGCGCATATCGCTGGTCCCAGTCGCAAGCCAGTCAGCCACAGGAGTGGCAATGGCCGCTGGTGGTTTGGCAGTTTCATCCTGGCGCTGACCCTGGGCGGACAGATCGGCTATGCCGAACGCGAACGCCTGCTGGAAGACGACCGCGTTCGGCCGCTACTCGATCGGGCCTGCGAGCAGTTGAACTGCAAACTGCCGATGCGGACGGCGGTGGACGAGATCCGTCTGGTCAGTCGCGAGGTACGCCCGCATCCGGATGCGCCAAAGGCTCTGATGATCAGTGCCAGCATGGTCAACGATGCCGGGTTTACCCAGCGCTTTCCGATCGTTGAAGTCACCCTGTCGGATCTGGGCGAACGGGCCATAGCTACCCGGCGCTTTCAACCCCAGGAATATCTCGCCGAGGCCGAGAGCATCGCCCGCGGCTTTCCCGCCGGCGCCACGGCGCCGCTGGTGTTCGAGGTCAACGATCCCGGCCAGGAAGCAGTTGCCTTCGAGTTCCGGTTCCTGCCGACGCCGTAAGGTGGAACCACCGCAGGCGATTCCACCATCAAGCTGGCGGCGAGATTGCGTGGTGGAATGCGCCTGCGCAGACAGTCGTGGAAACCAGGCGATTTCGTGGGCGGGTTCTACCCTCGTGCACAGCGTGTCTCGGCGTACAGACCGCTGCATGAATTTGGCCGACTCTGAGCACATCAGTGCTCGAGAGTACCGCCATGAAGCGTACCAACTGGCTGGCTTGCGCCGCAGGCCGCGGTTCTTCCTATCCGTCCAATGCCGCAAGGCGCCCATCGAGATCCTTGATCAGACCCACGCTCTGGCTGGGGCTGCTCATGCTGCTGGCCGGGTCTGCACCAGCCGCCACGATCAATCGCTGCGAGGCCGCCGATGGCGTCCTGGTCTACACCGACAGCAGTTGTCGCTCTCTGGGTATCGCCGAGCGCGGCGATGAGCCGCTGATCCGGGAGACCCGGGTTGCCAATATCGTGCTCGGCTGCGCGGCGCATTCGCCGGAAGCCCTGCGCAACGCCGTCGCCGACGCCATTGCCCAGCGCGACTTCAACGCCCTGTCGGGCCTGTATGACTTCAGCGGACGCTCAAGGCGCTCGGCGGCGCCGGTCGTCAGCCAGCTCGAGCGCATGGCGCGACGGCTGATCGCCGGCATCGAACTGGTGGCCGTGCAGACCGAGTCGCTGTTCGGTGAAATGATTCCCGACACCTCGGTGATGCCGGAACTGCGCGTCAGTCAATACATCCAGGGCGACCACGGCCCGGTCGGCGTCGAGACCTTTCGGCTGAGCAGCAGCGCCGGCTGCCTGTGGCTGGTGCGCTGAGACGGGCCGAACACCGGCCGTAGGGTGGAACCGCCGCAGGCGATTCCACCATCTGGCTTGCGGCGAAATTGCCTGGTGGAATCCGCCGGCGCATGCCTCCGCGAAAACCAAACGGATTCGTGGGCGGGTTCCACCCTACGCGCGCCAGCGGTAGCCGACGCCGTGCATGGTGTCGACGGCGTCGAATTCCTTGTCGACGGCAACGAATTTCTTGCGGATGCGCTTGATGTGGCTGGTGATGGTGGCTTCATCCACGACCACCTGCGCCGCGCTCATCAGCTGGTCGCGATTCTTGACGTGGCCGGGGTACCGGGCCATCGCGTGCACGATCCAGAACTCGGTCACGGTCAGCGGCACCTCGATGTCCTTCCAGGTCACGCGCATGCGATCGCCTTCCAGCTTCAGATGGCCATGCTCCAGCAACTGATCCTTGCCGGTCGGCTGGCTGAGGGCCTCGACCCGACGGAACAGCGAGACGATGCGCGCCAGCAGATGCTGCAGGCTGATGTCCTTGGTCAGGTAGTCATCGGCGCCCAGTCGCAGTCCGGAAATGATGTCCAGATCGGCATCGCGCGCGGTCAGAAAGATGATCGGCAGCGCCGTGGAGCGCTGGCGCAGTTCGCGGCAGAGTTCGAATCCGCCCTCAGGCTCGTCGCCGAGGCCAATGTCGATCAGCACCAGATCCGGCATGCGCAGGGCAAAGGCCGTGGAGGCCTGGGTGCGCGAAGCAAAGGTCTGCACTTCGTAGCCATAACGCTTCAGCGCGTCGGCGTAATTGGCGCGAATGGCGGGTTCATCTTCGACGATCGCAATCTGTCGGGCCATGGGCTCTTTAGGTCAGGTGGGCACGGGCGAACGGTAGGCCCGGGGCCGGACTTCGGCAAGCGCCAGCCGCCCCTTGTCCCCGATTTGCCCGATGGTGCCCGCAGCCTGAGCAGGCACCGAACCAGCTTCTCAACGCAGAGAACGCAAAGGGGCGCTGAGAACGCTGAGAAGAGCGTTGAATCTCGAAGATCGACGCAAGGGGGAATGCAGACGCGCAAATATTGCTGCCGGCCTCCTTCAGCTCATCAGACGGCAGGTACATTCTCGTGCTTGGTGGCATTCCACCCGACAAACCCTTTCGCTTCTCTCCGCGTTCTCTGCGCCCCTTTGCGTTCTCTGCGTTGATGCTCTGCGCCGCTTCGCGTTGTTCGCGTCCTGCCCTTCCTTCCACCTAGGACGCAGCGGCGATCTCGGCACGCATCTGGGCGATGGTCGACGCGTAGTCGGGCGCGTTGAAGATGGCGGAGCCGGCGACGAAGGTGTCGGCGCCGGCCTCGGCGATGGCGCGGATGTTGTCGACCTTGACGCCGCCGTCCACTTCCAGCCGGATGGCGCGACCGCTGGCGGCGATGCGCCGGCGCGCTTCGCGCAATTTGTCGAGGGCGCCGGGGATGAAGGACTGACCGCCGAAACCCGGGTTCACCGACATGATCAGGATCAGGTCGAGCTTGTCGATGACGTGATCCAGCCAGTTCAACGGCGTCGCCGGATTGAACACCAGGCCAGCCTGCAGGCCGTGCTCGCGGATCAGGCCGATGGTCCGGTCCACATGCTCGCTGGCTTCCGGATGGAAGCTGATGACGCTGGCGCCGGCCTTGGCAAAATCGGGAATGATCCGATCGACCGGCTTGACCATCAGGTGCACATCGATGGGCGCGGTGATGCCGTACTTGCGCAAGGCCTCGCAGACCAGCGGACCGATGGTCAGGTTCGGCACGTAGTGGTTGTCCATCACATCGAAATGCACCCAGTCGGCGCCGGCCGCGAGCACTTTCGCGGTGTCCTCGCCCAGGCGGGCAAAATCGGCGGAAAGAATGGAGGGAGCAATCAGCGGGCTTTGCATGGGGGCACTCCTGCACGACAGGCCGAGCATGCTAGCAGCCTGTAGGACTGGAAGAATCGAAGCGAAGATTTGACTGGGCGAGGGCAGATTTTGTCGATTTCGAAGGCCAATAGCAGCGCTATTGGCCGAGGAAGCGGCGAAATATGATCCGTCCAGGCGAATCTGCAGCCGATTCCCTTCCAGTCCGACAGGCTGCCAGCAGCCTGCACCTGTGCGTCTGCGCAAAGGCTGACACGCATCGCGCTCACGGAGCGCCGCCTGCCATTAGAATCGGCCCTCACCCAAGATCCGAGCACGCACTGCCCATGATCCAGGAACTGCACGCCGAAGGCGGCCGCAGCCGATGAATCTGATCGGCAAATTGATTGGCGCCGGCCTCGGATTCGCAGCCGGTGGAGCGATCGGTGCCGTGGGCGGGCTGGCACTGGGTCACGCCCTGGATGCCGGCTGGCTGCGCTGGCGTGCCCATGAAGGCCTGACCGGGATCGATCCCAGGATGGCACGGATCGAGTTCCTGTTCCTGTGGCTGGGGCACCTGGCCAAGGCCGATGGCCGCGTCAGTGAGGGCGAGGTGGAAGCTGCCGAACGCCTGATGCGGCGCCTGGGCCTGGACCAGTCCGGGCGCGAGCTGGCGGTGGCCGCCTTCCAGCGCGGTCGCAACCAGCCGCTGGATGTGCAGGTGGAAGTGAAGCGGTTCAGGGGCCAGGTGGAGATCCCCGGTGACGAACTCAGCGACATGCTGCGTTCGCTGGCCGATTTCGCGCGCAAGGATGGGCCAATGACGCCGGCCGAGCGCGGCGTCATCGAACGTCTGGGTGCGGCATTCGGCCTCTCGCGCGAGGCCGTGACCGATCGCATTGCCGATCGCAGCAATGACGCCACCTTGCCCAGTCTGGACAACTGCTATCGACTGCTGGGCTTGAAGGCCAATGCCAGCGACGAAGAGCTGACCCGCGCCTGGCGCCGTCTGCTCACCCAACATCATCCGGACAAGCTGCAGGGCCAGGGTGCCGATGCGGCGGCATTGAAAGCGGCAGAGAAACGCACCCGTGAGTTGCGCGCGGCCTATCAGCGCATCCTCACCGCCCGCGGCAAATCCGGCTGAGCCATGAAGGCCCTGATCTTTGCCGCCGGCAAGGGCGAGCGCATGCGCCCGCTGACCGAGACCCGGCCCAAGGCCCTGCTGGAGGTGCGCGGCCTGCCGCTGATCGGCTGGCATCTGCGCGCCCTCAAGCGCGCCGGCATCGACGAGATCGTCGTCAATACCGGTTGGCTGGGCGCGCAGTTGCCCGAAGCCCTGGGTGATGGCGGCAACTACGGCGTGCACATCCACTGGTCGCACGAGCCCAGCGAGCCCCTGGAAACCGGCGGCGGCATGCGCCAGGCGCTGGCGCTGCTGGGCGCCGACCCCTTCATCGCCACCAATGCCGACATCCACTGCGACTATGACTATGCCCGCCTGCCCCTGTCCCCGACGGGTCTGGCGCATCTGGTGCTGGTCGACAACCCCGAGCACCATCCGCTAGGCGATTTCGTGCTGGCCGCTGGCCGCCTGACACTCTGTGGCAGTCCGCGCCTGACATTCTCCGGCATCGGCGTCTACCGGCCGGAACTGGTCGCCCATCTGCCACCGGGCCGCTACGGCCTGGCCCCGATCCTGCGCGAGGCCATCGACCTCGGCATGGTCAGCGGCGAACACCATCGGGGGCAGTGGTCTGACGTAGGCACCCCGGAACGGCTGGCGGCGTTGAACCGGGAGTCCAGGTAGCCGGGTGCGGGGCACGAAGCCGCTCCGAGGAGGGCCGCGCGCCTGCGCGGCCGCTCTTGATCTTCAAGCACGGAAGAGCGGCGCCGCAGCGCGGCGCCCTCCATAGCAGCACGCACGGGCCGGAAATCCGTGGGAGCGGACTCCGTCCGCGATCGGTGCAGCGGTGAACCCCAAGGGCCCGGATCGCGGCTGAAGCCGCTCCCACAGCGCTCGGGCGCTGCCGACGAGGCCTTCGGGCCCTCCTCACACCTGCACCCAGACGATCCAGAACTGCACGAAGCGATAGGCAAAGTGGCTGATCCCT
Source organism: Lysobacterales bacterium (assembly GCA_022841325.1). Taxonomy (GTDB): domain Bacteria; phylum Pseudomonadota; class Gammaproteobacteria; order Xanthomonadales; family SZUA-5; genus JADKFD01. The sequence goes on from JALHRS010000014.1 coordinate 15,034, forward strand.
AGCGCCAGAAACAGCAGCGGCAGCGCCAGCAGAGTGCGCAGCAGGCCCAGGGCGTAGACCTTGCGTACGGCCAGGGTCCAGTGCGCCAGCAAGACCAGCAACAACAACACCCGCAACAGCACCCCGAATTCGGCGAGCGGCAGCACTGAGCTCGCCAGCCACAGCCCCAGCGGCAGGATCGCCACTGCGTAAAGCAGGAAGAATGCGAACAGATGCAGGGCCACGATGACGTGCTCGGCGTAATACCAGCGCCGCCAACCTGCAAGCAGGGCCAAGAACAGCGCAATCACCGGCACATGCGCGATCACCATGCTGCGGGAGACCTCGTCGGCGATATCCTGATAGTGCGCTGACAGCTCGCTCCATCGGGGCAACTCGGCATCGCGCAGTGGCGCATTGCAGGCCATCATTTCCGGCGCGATCCGGGCGCTGACCTGGGTTTGCACCAGCGCCGACCAGGGCTGCAGGCAAGCCTGATCGAGCAAGGACAGATTGAAATCGGTCATCGGCGCGCGCACGAAATACAGCACGTTGATCAGCAGAAACAGGGTCAGTGGCGCCAGATAGCGTTTGCGCTGACCCTTCAGATAGGCGTCGGACAAGGCCCCGGGACGCAGCACCAGATCCCGGAAGCTCTGCCACCAGCGGCCTTCCAGTGACGTCAGCTGCTGCCACCAGTCCAGCAGCAGATGCGAGAGCGAGCGATCACCCGGTTCCAGGCGCCTCTGTCCGCAGACATGGCACCACTCACCCTGCAAAGAAGTGCCACAGTTGGCGCAAAGCGCGGAGTCCTCGATTGCGGTCACCAGGGCGGGGCTCTACTGTTGCCGGCCAGCCAATGACTCTAGCTCAATGCCCACCCGAATGACGCCAGGCCGCCTCAAACTCTGGACCCGATGGTGGCCGCCTTTCCTGTTCTCCGGCATCCGGGTGCTGCGCATCGGCGAGGACTGGCGCTCGGCCCGCGTGCAGCTCAGGCTGCGCTGGTACAACCGCAACTATGTGGGCACCCAGTTTGGCGGCGCCCTGTTCGCCATGACCGATCCCTTCTGGATGATTCTGGTCATGGAGAATCTCGGCCCCGATTATGTGGTCTGGGACAAGGCCGCCAAGATCGACTTCGTCAGTCCGGGACGCGGCGATGTCTACGCCGAGTTCCGGCTGCGCAGCGAAGATCTGGACGAACTGCGGCGCAATGCCGCCGGCGGCGAGAAGGTGCTGCGCTGGTTCAGTGTGGACGTGCGCAGCAAGGACGATACGCTGGTCGCGCGGGTCCAGAAGCAGCTCTATGTGCGGCTCAAGGCTCCGCGCTGAATCCGGAATCATGATCGTCGATGACGATGGCATTCAGGCGCTCCGCCAGCAGCAGCACCAGCTGGCGCTGCAGTTCGCGCGGCGTATGGCTCGCATCCAGCCGCCAGGCGCCGCTCCCGGGCGCCTCGAAGCGCGCAGCGACGGCCCGAACCAGGTCCGGGCCACGATCCGGCGCAGGATGACCTGAATCCTGCAGCACCCGGGCCATGGCGTCCGCTACCGGCAGATCCAGCCAGCACCATTGCAGTTCACCCCCCGCGTCCTCGACAGCGTCTTCGAGTTCGTGGCGATCAGCCTTGAGCGCGAAGGTCTTGCCGTCGATGATCAGATTCATGGCCGCTCGTACACCACTGCCCGCACGCCGCAGCAGCAGGCGATCAGCCGCGCGCCTGGCCGCCGCGCCGGCATCGCCCGGGTGCAACTCGGCACGGATCTGATCGCGGTCGAGTATCGACCAGCGAGTGGCTTCCGACAGCAGCCGCGCCAGGCTGGACTTGCCGGCACCTGGCAGCCCCATCAGAGCCAATACCAGCGGTGCATGACCTGCGGGTGGACACAGCGCTAACATGGACTCATCCCCAGCCGGAAACAGGATCGAACATGGCCGACTCCCGATTGCAACGCGCCTACGATAGCGCCCGCCGCTGGTTGCGCGAAGAACTGCCGGTGGCCGAAGAACAGGCCGCGGAAAGTCTGCTGCACGTCATGGGCAAGATTCGCGAGTACCTGATCGCCGCCGAAGAACTCACCCGCGATGAAGCACAGCTGGTAGCCGAAACCCTGCGCTACGACCTGCGCGAAGCCGCCCACCACTGGCACGATTTGAAACTCGAATACGTGGACTGGGCCAAGTTCGACGTCGAACGCATCGAAGCGGCGGTGCTGGAGAAACTCAAGGCCGCGGCCGATCCCACCTGGGTGGAACTGGCCCGCTTCCAGGGTGGCCGCGAACGACTGAAGGATGGTCCCGCGCCGGAATAGCCCGCCGCCCTTGCCGCGCAAAGACGAACTTCGCTCCTGACTCGGGCGTCTGAACGGACCGTTTGTTCAACGCAGAGAACGCAGAGGGGCGCAGAGAACGCTGAGAAAGGCAGAAAAGACCCTCTCCTTGGAAGGATCCTCTGAATCAGTCGTCATTCCCGCGAAAGCGGGAATCCACGCATGCCCAAGTGCATGAAAGCACTGGATTCCCGCTTGCGCGGGAATGACGGTCTTGTGTCCCTCTGCGTTCTCCGCGTTGACCGCTCTTCCCCCAAAGCCGCCGAGAGTCAGCGCCGTACCGGCAGGGCTTCCTTTTCGATCTGCTCCAGCGTGGCATGACGCACATCGGTGCCGCGCACGATGTAGACCAGGTGCTCGGCGATGTTGGCGGCGTGATCGGCGACGCGATCGACGGCGCGGGTAATCGACAGCATGTCCAGCAGGCCAGGTACCGAATCGGGCTGGGCCGACATCCGCCGCACCACTTCCTTGCTGACCGCCGAGGTGTCGCGGGCAAAGCTGCGATTGCTGCGCAGCACCGCCACCGCGGCCTCCAGATCGCTGCGGACGAAGGCATCCAGCGCATCCCGCAACAGCTTGCGCGCACGTTCGGCCAGGTCTTCGATGTCACTGATCCAGCCGCCATCGCTGGCGCCGCTTTCTTCCACATTGGCACTCAATCGCGCGATTTTCCGCGCCTTGTCGCCGATGCGCTCCAGCTCCGAAACGATCTTGCTGACACCCAGCACCATGCGCAGATCGCTGGCAGCCGGCTGGCGTTTGGCGATGACATGGGCACAGGCATCGTCGATGCGGACTTCAAGCAGGTTGACGGCGGCGTCCTTAGCCACGACTTCCGCCGCCAGCAGGGATTTGGCCTTCACCAATGCCTCGATGGCGCGCTTGAACTGTTCATCCACCAGGCCGCCCATTTCCACCACGCGGGTGCGCAGGGCGGTCAGATCGGCGTCAAACTGCTTCGACATATGGTCGCTCATATTCATTCTTGTTCTCCCTGCACGCGCCTGCCTGAGGCCACGCGGTCAGCATTGTGACAGTTCTCAGCCGAAGCGCCCGGTAATGTAGTCCTCGGTCTGCTTCTTCTGCGGCCGGAAGAAGACATCGTCGGTCCAACCGAATTCGATCAGATCGCCCAGATACATGTAGGCGGTGAAATCGGAAACGCGCGCCGCCTGCTGCATGTTGTGGGTCACGATCAGGATGGTGACCTTGTTGCGCAACTCGTGGATCAGCTCTTCGATGCTGGCCGTGGCAATTGGGTCGAGCGCGCTGGTGGGTTCATCGAACAACAGCAGTTCGGGATCGCAGGCCAGCGCCCGGGCGATGCACAGGCGTTGCTGTTGCCCGCCCGACAAGGTGGTGCCCAGATCGTCCAGCCGGTCCTTGACTTCCTTCCACAGCGCCGCGTTCTTCAGCGCCTCTTCCACTCGATCCATCAGCACCGTGCGGCGCTTCTCGCCGCGGATGCGCAGGCCATAGGCCACGTTCTCGAAAATCGACTTGGGAAAAGGATTGGGTTTCTGGAACACCATGGCCAGGCGCATGCGCACCTCGATGGGATCCACATCCCTAGACAGCAGATTGACGTCATCGGGATGCAATCGGATCTCGCCGTCATAGCGCGTGCCCGGATAGAGATCGTGCATGCGGTTGAAACAGCGCAGGAAGGTGCTCTTGCCGCAGCCTGATGGCCCGATCAGCGCGGTGACGCGCTTGTCGTAGATCGGCAGGTTGATCGCATTGAGCGCCTGCTTCTCGCCGTAGAAGAAGTTCAGGTCCCGCGCCTCGGCCTTCTTGGCCAGTGTGGCGAGATCAGGTTTTTTCGGCTCGTCGTTCATGCTGAGGTTTCCAGGATCATTGGTCTCACCAGTTGAGGTTGCGGCGCAGGCGGTAGCGCAGCCAGATGGCAATGGCGTTCATCGCCAGCGTCATCGCCACCAGCACCAGTGCAGCGGCAGAGGCATTGGCCTGAAAGGCTTCCTCGGGACGCGAGGTCCAGCCAAAGATCTGGATCGGCATGGCCGTGAATGGCGACCACAGCCAATCGAAGTTGATGAAGGGAAAACTGCCATCGATCGGTGGCGGCGGCAGAAAGGCGATGAAACTGACCGCACCGATGGTCACGATCGGCGCGGTCTCGCCGATGGCGCGCGACAGGCCGATGATCACACCGGTCAGGATGCCGGGCATGGAATACGGCAGCACGTGGTCCTTGACCATCTGCCAGCGGGTGGCGCCGAGCGCATAGGCCGCCTCGCGGATGGCCCCGGGTACTGCACGGATCGCCTCGCGGGTGGCCACGATGACCACCGGCAGAATCAGCAGGGCCAGGGTCAGGCCGGCGGTGAGCACGCTGGCGCCCAGACCAAAGGTGTGCACGAACAGGCCCAGCGCCAGCAAGCCGTAGACGATGGACGGCACGCCGGCCAGATTGTTGATGTTGATCTCGATCAGCGCTGTCATCCGGTTGCGCGGCGCGTATTCCTCCAGATAGATGCCGGCGGATACGCCGACCGGCACGGCCACGAAGGCCGTCACCAGCATGACCACGAAGCTGCCCACCCAGGCCGCCAGAATGCCGGCACGCTCCGGGCGGCGGGAGGCAAACTCGGTGAAGAAGCCCGCGTTCAACCGGCTCCAGCCATCTCCGACCATATCGACGAACAGTGCCACAAAAGTGCAGGCGGCGAAGAGCAGCGCGGCCACGCCCAGGGCCACGAACAGCAGGTCCTTGCGCTTGGCACGGGCGATGGTGGCTTGCAGATCGGCAGCGACGGCCATCTCAGTACTCCTCACGATAACGACGGCGCAGCCAGTAGCCGAGCAGGTTGAAACACAAGGTCAGCACGAACAGGGTCAGACCGGCGGCAAAAATGGTCTGATAGCCGACGCTGCCATGCGGCAGATCACCCTTGGCCACCTGCACGATGTAGGCGGTGATGGTCGCTGCCTGATCCATGGGATTGAAGGTCAGATTGGGTTGCATGCCGGCAGCTACCGCCACAATCATGGTTTCGCCCACGGCGCGGGAGATACCGAGAATGTAGGCCGCGGCCAGTCCCGAGAACGCGGCCGGAACGACGACCGTCAAGGCCACCTGCAGGCGCGTGGCGCCCATGGCGTAGGCGCCCTCACGCAGGGCCATCGGCACAGCGCGCATGGCATCCTCGCTGATCGAACTGATGTAGGGCACGATCATCACGCCCATGACCAGACCGGCAGACAGCAGGTTGAAGCCCGGCAGGCCTGGAATGAACTGTTTCAGCAAGGGCGTCACGAAAAACAGGGCGAAATAGCCGAAGACGATGGTCGGGATGCCCGCCAGCAGTTCCAGCACCGGCTTGGCAATCTCGCGAGTCCGGGCTGACGCGAACTCGGACAGGTAGATCGCCAGGATGGTGCCGAGCGGAATGGCCACGCACAGCGCGATCGCCGAGCTGGTCAGCGTGCCGGACAGCAGTACCCAGATACCGAAATGCGGGTCGGAGAACAGCGGCGTCCACTGCGAATCGGTAAAGAAGCTGACGATCGACACTTCGCGGAAGAAGGCCAGGGATTCCTTCAGCAGGATGAAGACGATGCCGACCGTGGTCGCCACGGCCACCAGCGCGGCACTGAACAGCAAAGCCTCGATGAAGCTTTCGCGCAAATGACGCGAACGCCGGTAGCGCAGCCTGCCGGCAATCTCCTGTGTGGATAAGGCTTGTCCCATGTCTCCCCCAAAGCTCATCAAGCACGACGGGCGCGATCAGCTCGCGCCCGTCGAGGTCAAACATCTAATCTACCGATCCAGCTTTACAGACTGGCTTCGCGCTCCAGCAGGTCCTCGATGGTGATGGACGTTGCCGGCTCGCCGTTGAACACCGTGCCGACCTTGCCTTCGGCCAGATGCTTGCGCACGCCATCATAGGCGGCCTGGGGCAGCGGCACATAGCGCACTTCGCGGGCCAGGGCGGCGACATTGTTGAAATAGAACTCGATGAACTGCTTGATCTCCGCGCGCTCCAGCGACTTGGCGCTGACATAGATGAACATCGGTCGTGCCAGCGGCACATAGGTGCCGTCGATGACCGCTTCCTCGCTCGGCAGCACGCCGGGCGCGCCATCGACAGGCGCAACTGCCAGAGCCTTCAGCTTGTCCTGGTTTTCAGCGTAGTAGGCGTAACCGAAGTAACCCAGCGCATTGACGTCCTGGGCCACGCCCTGAACCAGGGTGTTGTCGTCTTCCGATGCCGTGTAATCGCCGCGGCTGGCCTTGGCCTTGCCGACGACCGCCTCGGTGAAGTAATCGAAAGTGCCCGAATCGGACCCGGCGCCGTAGAGCTTGAATTCGGCATCCGGCCAGCTCGGGTCGATCTGGTTCCAGCGCGAGATCGTGCCCTGCGACTCAGGCGCCCAGATCTTCTTCAACTGCTCGACCGTGATCGTCGACAGGAACTCGTTCTTGGGATTGGCGACCACCGTCAGCGCGTCATAGGCCACCGGCAGTTCGTAGTAGCTGATGCCGGCGGCGGCGCAGATTTCCATCTCGGACTTCTGGATCGGGCGCGAAGCGTTGGCGATGTCGAGTTCGCCACGGCAGAACTTCTTGAACCCGCCACCAGTGCCGGACACCCCGACAGTCACTCTCAGCTTGCCCTGATTCTGCATCTGGAACTCTTCAGCGATGGCCTCGCTGATGGGATACACCGTGCTCGATCCGTCGAGCTGAATCACCTGAGCCTCGGCGGCCGGCGCCGTGGAGCTGGCCACGGTGTCGGTGGCCGGAGCGGGCGGCTGCGGTGATCCGCAGGCCACCAGTGCCATGGCGATCATCGACGACAGCAGGGAAATGCGAAGGGATTTCATCGGTAATACTCGACAGGGGAGGATGGGGACGGAGTCTGTGATGGAAACATTGCAGTGATATGACAAAAGCGCAGCATTGGTCACGATGATGACAGTGACGGCCCCTGATCCACCGGCACCTGACCGTCACGCGACAAGAAAATGCTCGAATCGTCATCTGGCTGCAATATTTGCGTCACATGCTTGTCGCCATTCCGTCAACGAGACTCCTGCCATGTTGCCTCGCCTCATCGCCTGCGCCCTGACCTCAAGCCTTGCCCTGACCTCCCTGCCCGCCCACGCTGACGACTGGCAATGGTCCACCAACGGCAATGCCCAACTGGACTGGAACCGCAACGATGAGGGTGACCGGACCACCAGCACCAGCGGCATTCGACGAAGCCGGATTGCCGTCGGTGTGAAGGCGCCGAATGGCTTCGATGCCAAGGCTGAATATGATGTCCACAGCGATGTCTGGACCGATATGTTCATCCGCTGGCGCCCCAACGCCCACCATTCGGTGCGCGTGGGTCAGTACAAGCAGCCGCTGTATCTCGATGAACAGACCAGCGACCGCTACACCATGTTCATGGAGCAGGGCTTGCCCAGCAGCTTCTCGATAGCGCGCCGGCTGGGCGTGGAATATGTCTACGCCACCGGTCCCTGGCGCGCGACGCTCAGCACCTATGACAGTGACGCCGAAGGCCGAAATGGCGGAACGGGCCTGGGCGCACGCGTGGTCTGGGCGCCGGTCAACAACGACAGCTCCGTCGTCCACTTCGGCCTTGCGGCCACCACCGAGGCGCCGGACAGCAAGAGCGCCCGCTTCAATTCGCGCAGCGAGGCCTCGAACTTCTCGCCGAGGCGTTTTGACACCGGCTCGATTGCCGGTGTCTCGGACATTCGTCGCACCGGGCTGGAAGCGCTGTGGATCGAGGGCCCATGGTCGATCCAGGGCGAATACCTGCGGGCCGATCTGGCCCGCTCGGCGGCCCCGGACCTGGGCTTCGATGGCTGGTATGTGGAAACCAGCTGGTTCCCCAGCGGCGACCGCCGCGGCTACAAGGAGGGCGCCGTCGACGGCCCCGATCTGGGCGAGGACGGACGCGCCTTCGAACTGGCGTTGCGGGTCAGCCATCTGGATCTGGACGACGGCCTGGTGCGCGGCGGCAACACCACCAATGTGACTGCGGGCGCCACCTGGTACCTGAACAAGAATGTGCGACTGGTGGCCAATTATGTGCACGTGGATGGCGAGCGCGGCAGCGCCATCGTCGACCCGAACATCATCGAGACCCGGATTCAGTTGTCCTATTGAGGCGGGGGCACGGGACTCGGGACTCGGGACTCGGGACTCGGGACTCGGGGCTCGGGGCTCGGGGCTCGGGGCTCGGGGCTCGGGGCTCGGGGCTCGGGGCTCGGGGCTCGGGAAAAGGCTACGGGCTTGATGGTTCTGTAGGTCCAGACTTGTCTGGACGCTTCTCCAGCACCGAGCAAAGAGCGTCCGGACAAGTCCGGACCCACAAGAGCTCGTAATTGGCGAGCCTGATACGCATTCCGCTTCGAGTGCCTGCTTTGGCCGTCTGCGCATAGACTCGGGACATTGCCCTGCCCCCGAGTCCCATGCGCGTCGTCATCAAGATTGGTACCTCCACCGCCACCGAAGACGGGCGCCTGTCGGCGCCGCGGCTGATCGAATACGCCAAGACGCTGGCGGGCCTGACCGCTCAGGGCCACCAGATTGCCTGGGTCAGCTCGGGGGCGGTCGCGGCCGGACGCGAGGCTCTGGGCATTGCCCCGGGCGAGCGTCGGGTGGCGGCCAAGCAGATGCTCGCAGCTGTAGGCCAGCCGCGGCTCATGGCGCTCTACAGCGAGCTCTTCGGACACTACCGGCAACGCGTGGCCCAGGTGCTGCTGACACGAACCGATCTGGAACAACGGCGCAGCTATCTGAATGCGCGCCGCACCTTCGAAGAGCTCTACGCCCATCAGGTGCTGCCCATCGTCAATGAAAACGACACCGTGGCCACCGAGGAGATCCGCGTCGGCGACAATGATCAGCTGTCGGCGCTGGTCGCCAATCTGATCGATGCCCGCCTGCTGATCCTGCTGACCGATCAGCAGGGCCTTTTTGACGCCGATCCGCGGCAATCGCCTGCAGCGCAACTGGTTCCGCGCGTGGAGACGCCGGAAATCCCCGAGGCGCTGTGGCAGGCGGCCGGCGGCCGTGCCGGCGCCCACGGTACCGGCGGCATGCTGACCAAGCTGCGCGCTGCCGATATTGCCCGACGCGGCGGTACCGAGGTGGTCATCGCCAGCGGCGCCGATCCGCAGGTGATCGCCCGCCTGATCGACGGCGCCGCCATCGGCACGCGTTTTTCCGCGCTGACACCGCCGCGAGAGGCGCGCAAGCGCTACATCCTCGGCGGACTGCGCACCGGCGTCGGTGTTTCCATCGATGCCGGTGCCGAACAGGCCCTGGGTCAGGGCAAGAGTCTGCTGGGGGTGGGCATCAAACGCGTCGACGGCGATTTTGACCGTGGCGACACGGTTACCATCCACAACCAGGACGGACGTGCGCTGGCGCGCGGCATCGCCAACTATGGCGCCAGCGAGCTGAAACGCATTGCCGGCAAACGCTCCAGCGAGGTCGAGCTGATCCTCGGTTATGACTTCGGCCCGGAGTTCATCCATCGCGACGATCTGGTGATGCTATGAGTGTAATCGAGGCCGTCCGGGCACAAGCCGCCGCCGCACGCGCCGCCGGCCGCGTGCTCAGGCGCAGCAGCAGCGAGCAGCGCAATGCCTTCCTGAATCGACTGGCCGGCGATCTGCGCGAGCAGACCGAGGCCATCGTCGCCGCCAACCGCACCGATCTGGACCAGGGCGCAGCCGCGGGCCTGGACGGCGCCATGCTCGATCGGCTGCGGCTGACACCGACCCGTATCGACGGCATGGCCAGCGATCTGGAGCGGGTCGCCGAGCTCGCCGACCCGCTCAGTCAGCGTTTTGATGTGCGCACGCTGCGCAATGGTCTGCGTGCCCACAAGCGCCGGGTGCCGCTGGGCGTGCTCGGCGTGATCTACGAATCGCGGCCCAATGTCACCATCGATGTCGCCGCGCTGGCGATCAAAACCGGCAATGCGGCGGTACTTCGTGGCGGCAAGGAGGCGATTGCCAGCAACCGCATCCTGCTGCGCATTGCCAGGGACGCGCTGCAGAGCAGCGGACTGCCCGTCGAGGCGCTGCAGTTCATCGACTCGATCGAGCGCGAGGCCAGTCTGGCGCTGTTGCAGCAGGACGAACTGGTCGACCTGATCATTCCCCGGGGCGGCGCCGGCCTGCATGCTTTCTGTCGCCGCGAAAGCCGCATACCGGTGATCACCGGCGGCATCGGCATCTGCCACCTGTATGTGGATCAGGCCGCCAACCTGACGCGGGCGCTGCCGGTGATTCGCAATGCCAAGGTGCAGCGGCCGACCGTCTGCAATGCGCTCGATACCGTGCTGGTGCATCGAAAGATTGCCCCACGCCTGGTGCCCGAACTGGTGCAATTGCTGGCGAAAGACCAGGTCGAATTTCGCTGCGACGATGAGGCATTGGCCCTGGCTACTCATCTGCCCGGCGTGCGTCTGGCACGCGCCGGGGAAGAGGACTTCGATACCGAGTGGCTGTCGCTGGTACTGGGCATCGCCATCGTCGATGACGCCGAAGCCGCCATGCGCCATATCGAGGCCCATTCCAGCGGCCATTCCGACGGCATCCTCAGCGATGACGCGGCGCTCGCCGAGGAATTCCTGGCCCGCATCGATTCGGCCGCGGTCTACTGGAACTCCAGCACCCGCTTCACCGACGGCGGCGAACTGGATCTCGGCGCCGAAGTCGCCGTTTCCACCCAGAAACTGCATGCGCGCGGACCGATGGGCCTGACCGAACTGACCAGCTACAAATGGGTGCTGGAAGGCGATTACAGCTCGCGGGCGTAGCCTGGACAGACTCCGAAAGTGCCGCGGCCGTAGCGCGGCTCCGGCGCGCGTGGGCTTGAGTCAGGTTCGTTGCCGGTCTGCGCGCCGGCGGCCGCGGTTCAGAAGGCGCCGGGCGCCTCGCGTGTGCGGACTGGGGCTCGATCGAAGCCTATGGACGCGAAGGACCCGGCCTACGCCAGCGCAACGCCGTTCATGGCCCGTGGGCAGTGTCGGACCGCGGTGCAGGTTGGGCTAAGCGCAGCGTGCCCAACAGATGGGCACGACGTTGGGCACGCTGTGCTTAGCCCAACCTACGGTTCATGGCCCATCGGCAGTTTCGGGCCGATACACGCGGATCGCAATGAACCCACCGCGCCCTTGCAGGTCCGGCGCAACGCCGTCACCCGATCTGGGGATGTTCAGCCCTGCCCGGCCCGCCGGTGGCTGAAGATGAAATAGCGGCGGATGCCGAAATTCCAGAAGAACACCACGCCGGTCGCCAGCACCTTGGCGATCAGCACATCCACGCCCAGTTGCCTGAAGAACATCCACAATGCGAACTGGTTCATCGCCAGCCCCATGGCGCTGACCAGAAACACCAGACCGATCTCGGTGCCTTTGCCGAAGCGCACCCCGGAGGTGAACACAAAGAGGATCGACAGCACATAGTTGACCGCGGTGGCCAGCACGAAACTGATGGCAGACGCGCTGAACCAGTGCCAGCCGAGCAGCTTGACCAGAATGGCGAACACCGTGAAGTCGACGGCTGCGGCAGCGCCACCGACCAGAAAATAGCGGGCGATGATCACCGCAGCAGGTTGTATTTGAGGATGCACCAGATCGCACGCACGCCATCGCGCCAGCCGATCTTCTTGCCTTCGGCATAGGTGCGGCCATGATAGGAAATGCCGACTTCGTAGATGCGGCAGCCGGTACGCGCCACCTTGGCGGTGATTTCCGGCTCGAAGCCGAAGCGCTTTTCCTCGATCTTGATGCCCTGGATGATTTCCCGACGGAAGACCTTGTAGCAGGTCTCCATGTCGGTCAGGTTCAGATTGGTGAACATGTTCGACATCAGCGTCAGGAAGCCATTGCCCAGGCTGTGCCAGAAATACAGCACGCGGTGCGGATGGCCGCCCATGAAGCGCGAGCCAAAGACCACATCGGCCTGATCCTGCAGGATCGGCGCCAGCAGGATCGGATACTCATTGGGGTCATATTCCAGATCGGCATCCTGGATCAGCACCACGTCGCCAGTGGCGGCGGCGATACCATCGCGCACCGCCGCCCCCTTGCCCTGATTGACCGGGTGGATCACCAGCTTGTGGATGCGCTCACGCAGCGCCCCGGTCAACAATTGCTGGGTACCGTCGGTGGAGGCGTCATCAACGACGATGATTTCCTTGTCCGCATGCGGCGAGTTCTCCACCGCCGTAATCACTTGGGCGATGGTCGCAAGCTCGTTGTAGCAGGGAATCACCACACTCAGACGCATATCAGCTCAACTCCGAAGCCAGATGGCCCACTTGCCACTCAGAATGCCGCATTTCCCGGCGTGCGCGGATAGGGGATCACGTCACGGATGTTGGCCATGCCGGTGACGTAGGCCACCAGGCGCTCGAATCCCAGGCCGAAGCCGGCATGCGGCACCGTGCCATAGCGGCGGAAGTCGCGATACCACTGGTAGTCATGCGGTTGCAGTCCAAACTGGATCATGCGCCGGTCGAGAAGTTCGATGCGCTCTTCGCGCTGACTGCCGCCAATGATCTCGCCTATTCCGGGCGCCAGCACGTCCATCGCCGCGACGGTCTTGCTGTCCTCATTCAGACGCATGTAGAAGGCCTTGATCTGCTCGGGGTAGTTCATGACCACCACCGGTCGGCCCACGTACTCCTCGGTCAGATAGCGTTCGTGCTCGGTCTGCAGATCAGCGCCCCAGTGCACCGGGAATTCGAAGGCCTTCTTCGCCTTCTGCAGCGCGAGTACGGCATCGCCGTAGTCGATACGGGCGAACTCGGAATTGGCCATCTGCTCCAGCCGCGTGATCACGCCCTTGTGGATGCGGTCGTCGAAGAACTGCAGATCCTCGGCGCAGCGATCGAGCACATCCTTGAACACCGATTTCAGCAAGGCCTCGGCCAGATTGGCATCGTCGTTGAGATCGGCGAAGGCAATCTCGGGCTCGATCATCCAGAACTCGGCCAGATGCCGTGGCGTGTTGGAATTCTCGGCGCGGAAGGTGGGTCCGAAGGTGTAGACCTTGCTCAGCGCCAGGCAATAACCCTCGACCGCGAGCTGTCCGGACACCGTCAGAAAAGCCTCCTTGCCAAAGAAGTCCTCGGAAAAGTCGATCTTGCCGGCCTCGGTGCGCGGCAGATTGGCCAGATCCAGCGTGGACACCCGGAACAGCTGTCCGGCGCCTTCGCAGTCACTGGCGGTGATGATCGGCGTATTGACCCAGCAGAAGCCGTTGCCATCGAAGAAACGATGGATGGACTGGGCGATGGCGTGACGCACCCGGGTCACCGCGCCGAAGGTGTTGGTGCGCGGTCGCAGATGCGCCACTTCGCGCAGGAATTCGTAGGAATGCGCCTTGGGCTGGATCGGATAGGTTTCCGGATCATCGACCAGGCCCAGCACGCGCGCCGAGTCGGCCTGGATTTCAAAGGCCTGGCCCTTGCCCTGCGAGGCCACCAGGGTGCCCGTGGCCTCGATCGAGCAGCCGCTGCCCAGCAGCTGGATTTCGCTGGCATAGTTATCCAGCGTAGCCGGCGCCACAATCTGCAGATTGGACATGCAGCTGCCATCATTCACCTGAATGAAGGAGATACCGGCCTTGGAGTCGCGCCGCGTGCGCACCCAACCCTTGACCGTCACCTTGCTGCCTTCGGCGTGCGCTCCTGCCAACGCGTCCTTGACCGTGCTCCAGGCCATGCTCTTGATTTCCCGATGATCGAACCGCATCTAGCGGCGAGGCCCGGGATGATACAGTGGCCGACAGAGACTGGCGCCCCGACCATTCGGCGCCCCGCAACAAAGTGAGTATGAATATGCCGATCACCCTGACTCCCGCCGCCGCCGATCGCGTCCGCCACTTCGTGGTCGAACAGGGCGGTGGCATCGGCTTGCGGCTGGGTGTGCGCAAGACTGGCTGCAGCGGCTGGGCCTACACCGTCGACAAGGCCGAGGCCATCGGCGACGGCGATCAGGTCTTCGAACAGCTCGGCGTCAAGGTCGTCATCGACGCCAAGGCCCTGGCCCTGCTCGACGGCACCGAAGTCGATTTCGTGCGTCAGGGCCTGAACCGCAACTTCGTCTTCCGCAATCCCAACGTCGCCGGCGAATGCGGCTGCGGCGAGAGCTTCTCGGTGGAGCGGACGGCGATCTGAGCGGCGCAGCAGGACCACAGCATCCGAGCGTTTCTCCGCAAAGGACGCATTGGCAGTCTTTCGCCCTCGCACTGGGGAAAGGGGCACTGACTGCCCACCTCCATTTGCCCTTTCTTGCGTCCTTTGCGGACGTAGTCTGCTTTCCAGACCGCCAGACAACGATGTCCGATGCGCTTAGTTGCCAGCGGTCTTCAACAAGCGCTCCAGTTCATCCGAGGCGCGCCGGAACTCGATGCCGGCCTGTCTGGCCATGCCCATCGCATCGCGCAGGGTACCGGCGCGGGCACCGTGTTCGATCAGTTTGGCCACGTCGGACAAGGCCATGGCGCCGAGGTTGGCACTGGTCGATTTCAACGAGTGCGCCGGGGCGATCATTCCCGCCACGTCTCCACGTTCGGCGGCGGCTGACAGGATCTGCAGGTTCTTCGGCGTGTCTTCGAGGTACACCCGGACCAGAGACGTGAACTCGCTGCCCATGACATCGATCAGTTCGTTGACGATGCTCTCGTTGATCGACGGCGCCGAGGGCGTGAGCTTGACGGGTTCGGAAGTACGCAGCGGGGCCGGTGCAGACGCCTGAGCCGCTGCCGGTGCTTTCGCCGCTGGCGTCATTTCCGCCGCCGGCACCGAGGGCCGGTTCTTCGGCATCCACTTGCGGATGGTCTGTTCCAGCAGTCCCCGATTCAGCGGTTTGGACATGTAGTCGTCCATACCCGAAGCCAGGCACTTTTCCCGGTCACCAGCCATCGCATTGGCGGTCATGGCGATGATCGGGATCCGGATGAGCGAGCGCTCCTGCTCCAGCGTGCGCCGCGAGCGCGTGGCGGTGTAGCCATCCATGACCGGCATCTGACAGTCCATCAGCACCACGTCATAGCTGCCGCGGCCCATCATCTCGAAGGCTTCCTTGCCGTTCTCGGCCACGTCGAAACTGATGCCAATCAGTGACAGCAGACGTTGCGCCACCTGGCGGTTGACCGGATTGTCCTCGACCAGCAGGGCATGACCGCTGAGCTTGGCCGGCGGCTGGGCGTCAGTGGCGACCGGCGCTGCGGCCTCTGCGGCGGCTCCGCCACCCAGACGCGCAGCCTCCTCCAGCAGGTTGAAGCGCCGCTCTCCCGGAGCCTCAACCTCCAGCAGCTTGTTCAGCGCCTGCATCAGATCGGACTCGCTGAACTGACGCTTCACCTGGGCCATGCGCGCGGGTTCGACCGTCAGTTCCGCAGGCGCCGGATCTTCGCCCTCGAAGAAGACCAGTTTCAGGCGCTCGAGAATGGGCTCGCGACCGACGTTGCGAGCCAATGCCGGTGCCGTGTTGCGCATGCTGCCGAGATCTACCAGCGCCACATCAAAGGCCCAGTTCTCGCCCAGCGTGGCCGAGGACTTGAGCTTGCTGATGGCATCGGCGGTGGTGTTGGTGGCGATCTGGCTGATACCCCAGCTCTGGCAGTAGCCGGTCAGGCGCTGGGTCAGCTTGGCATCGGTGCTCACGATCAGCGCGCGCGCACCCGAGAGATCGCGACGATTGGCGCCGACATCACCAATGGCCTTCAGAAAGGAGACGCTGAACCAGAACACCGAGCCCTTGCCGAGCTCGCTCTTGAGCCCGATCTTGCCGCCCATCAACTCGATGATGCGCTTGCAGATCACCAGACCGAGACCCGTGCCCCCGTAGTTGCGGGTGGTTGAGGTATCCGCCTGGGAGAAGGGCTGGAACAACTTCTCGGCCTTCTCCGGGGGAATGCCGACGCCGGTATCTCGGACGGCGAACAGAACCTCGGAATGGGTGCGCGTTTCACCACGCTTGCTGATCTGGATCTGGATCGAGCCCTTCTCGGTGAACTTGATGGCATTACTGACCAGATTGGACAGCACCTGGCGTAACCGCACGGGATCGCCCCGGCAGGCCAGACGGACATTCGGGTCAAAGCTGACACTGAGTTTCAGGCCCTTGTTCTCGGACGCCCTGTCCATCAGGCGCGTCACCGAATCGACCACTTCCTTCAGGTTCAGTCCGACCGTTTCCAGTTCGAGCTTGTTGGCCTCGATCTTGGAGTAGTCGAGGATGTCGTCGATGATGCGCAGCAGATGCCGCGCCGAGGAGTAGGCGGTATTCAGATACTCGCGCTGGTCTACCTCCAGCTTGGTATCACGCAGGATCTCCAGCAAGGGAATGATCCCGTTCAACGGCGTGCGCATTTCATGGCTCATGGTGGCCAGGAATTCGCCCTTCGCCATGTTCGCTGATTCGGCCGCCTGCTTGGCCGATTCCATTTCCTTTTCCAGATTGCGGTGGCGCTCCAGTTCCGTGCGCAGCTGGATCAGCTCATTGGCATCAACCACCGGCCTGGATTCGGGCGAGCTGTCCTTCTCACGCTCCCGGCGCGAGGCAAAGAACTCGGCAAAACTGGGTTTTTGCGACTCGATCCGGGCTTCCGCCAACAGCGACATGCGGCGCTCGATCAGCAGATTCAGAATGACCAGCAACACCGACAGCAGCGCTGCCGTCCACTCGGCCTCACGTCCTCCCAGCAGCAGGAAGACCATCGGCGCCAGCAACAGCACCAGCACGCCAACCAGGAATCGGAACTCGGAGGCAAACAGCCAGACGCTGGCCGTGGCCAGACCAGCAATGGTCAGGACCATCGGCATGTTGTAGTCGCCGCGCGGCAGGATGCCGTAGGCGACACCGCCATATCCCCAGCTGAGCGCGCTGAGGACCAGCAGGGCCTGCGCCACCAGCAGTGCCCGATCGGCATCGCGTTCGAGCAGAAGCCACCACATGAAGAAGGCAGCGATGCCGAGCAGCAGATGCACCGCCCCCCAGCCCAGAAGCTCGGTGCCGGGTGCCCAAGACAGCGCCGCCAGCACCGTCAACATGGCCAGCACCGCGCTGCCGACGCACCAGTACAGTACCGCCTCTACGCCGGTTTGCTGACGCCATCTTGCTGCGTCTGCCTGGCCCCCATCACTCATGCCGCCCCCTCTCGAATATCGTTATCGCTGGACCGTCACAATGCCGATGCGCTGAAGTCAAAGCCCAGTTCGGTACCTGGTTGCTGCACGAAGTTACCCTGGATCAGATCCACGCCCATGGTCCACAAGGCGGCCGCGCTCTGCGCTGTTTCCACCTTGGGTGCAATGACATAACGACCACCGTCGTGCGCGGCGCGCACCAGCGTGCGCAATTCATCGGCATGGGCATTGATGTTGGAGCCGCGGGTGTACTTGTCAGCCAGTTTCAGATAGTCGGTGGCGATCACACCCAGCAGTTGCAGTGCCGTCAAACCACCATCGTACTCGTCAATGACGATACGCACGCCAAGCTCGCGCACCTCGTTGAAGAAGCTCAAGGCCTCGCTCATGCTGGCCAGCACGTCGCTGAGCTTGAGCTCAAGTGCGATCGACTCCGGGGCGATGCGGCGGGTATCCAGCAGCTGCCGCAGCCAGGGCACGCGCTCTTCGTCGCGCGTGCTCTCCACCGACTGATTGACAAACAGACGCACTGGACGGCCCTGACGCTTGCGCTCCTCGATCACCCGCAGGCACTTGGCCACGCACCAGCGATCCACGGCCGCCAGCAAGCCCGCGCCACGCGCGGCGGCGATCACCTCAGGCGCACCGATGATCTCGCCGGCACTGCCGCGCAGGCGCAACAGCACCTCGTACTGCTCCTCGCCGGTGGAATGCAGGGAGACGATGGGCTGGAACAGCAACTGGAAGCCATCGGTTTCCAGCGCCCGGGCAATGGCTTCGACCAGGCCACTGCCCGCCGTCACGGGCTCGGGCTGATAGACCAGTACCGCGGCCTCCTCCTTGCCCTGCCGAGCCCTGGAACAGGCTCGCTCAGCCGCATTGAGCATATCGGCGGCATCGGCGATGTGCGCCGAGAACAGCGCGATGCCGATCCGGGCCGACACGCTGACACGCAGCTGTTCCGCTTCGAGCTCCTGATCCGCGATCCTTTGCGAGAGCTCATGTGCCAGCGCTTCCAGCTCTGGCGCCTCACGCGCCGGACTGAGCAGCAGGAAGCTGGAATCACCATAGCGCGCCGCGTACTCGTCGGGACGGGTGACACTGGCGATATTGGCGCCCAGTTCGCGCATGACCGGTTCATAGGCGGCCAGGCCGTACTGCTCGCGGATGCTCTGGGCGCCCTCGATCTCGATGAAGAGCACGCCACCCTGCCGACCCCGATCCTCGGCACCCAGAAGGTCATTCAGGCGGTCGATGACGAAGGTACGATGGAACAGACCGGTACTCGAATCCTTGGGGTCGAGCACCCGCTTGCGCGCCAGCTGGCGGGCGCGCCGGGCACGGTTGTTGACGGCGGAAATCAGAAACTTCGGCCGAATCGGTTTGGCCAGGAAGTCATCACCGCCGGCCGACAGCGCCTCGAAGTGCTTTTCCGAATCCTGCTCGCCGGACAGGAACACGATCGGCGTGTTGATGAACTGATCGCGCTCGCGAATGATCGAGGTCAGTTCCATGCCGGAGATGTTCGGCATGTACAGATCCATCAGGATCAGGTCCGGGCGGAACTGCTCGAGCTTCTCCAGCGTGTCCAGCGCATCGGTCACCGCCAGCGTTTCCATGCCGGCCTTGCGCAGGACCGATTCCGCGAACATCGCCTGGGAACGATCATCCTCCACGATCATCACCCGGAAGGGATCGCCAGCCTCGGTTTCAACCAGCTCCCGCACCCGTATCGAGGCCTCGTGCGCGGGAAGCGGCAAGGGCAGGAAGGAATCGACACCCGCACGCATGGCCTTGAGCCGGGCGCCGAGATCGTTGTGTTCGGCAAAGGCCACCAACGGCAACTTCCCGGGAACCCGCTGGCGCACCCGTTTGACGAATTCGCCCAGATGCTCGATCTGGTCAAAGAAGGCCGCATCGATCAGGATCAGATCAGGAGCCAGCGAGCCCAGCATCTCTTTCAGCTCTTCCGGGCTTTCCAGACGCTCGACGGCGTAACCCAACTGACCCAGCCCCTGGGTCAGCTCGCGCGCGAAGGGTGCAATGTCGGCCAGATAGAAGATGCGCCCGGTCCGCGCCCGCGGGGCCGGCTTCTCGGCGCCGTCATCGGGTGCGGGCGCAGCCGGCTCAGGCTCGACTCTGGACTGCTCCAGACGGGTGCGCTCGGCGGCATCAGCCACATCCAGCGCGAACACCGAGCCGGCATTGACCAGTCGTGGCGCCTCTTCGATGATCGGCGGCAGTCCCTGTGGCTCGGGATCCCCATGCGACCAGGTCTGCGGCGTGGTTGCCGCCGGAGCAGCGCGCGGAGCGCCGTGAGTCTCGCTGGTCAACATGGCCACATCGCGATGGCTGAAACGCCGCCAGTATTCCTCCGGCGGATTCAGCCCCACCGGCACATGAACCTGCCCGGGGCGCTCCGGCATGGGCACAATGAAGTCGCGGGCCGTCCTGATCTTGGGCGTTTCCGGCTCGGCGGTCGTGGCCAGTGCTTCGAGGCGGTTCTCGATGGCGGCCTTGAGATCGGCGCCAGGCATACGCAGCTCGCGAATCAGGGGCTCCAGCAACTGCTCGATCTGGAACAGCGCCTCGCTGGCATCCACCAGACCGTAACGGCCGGCCGCGCCGGCAAGACCCTGGATGTCCTGGTAGAGCAAGGTGACGGTATTGACGTCCCAAACGCCGCGGCAGACACGGTACCCGCGCTTGCGCACTGCCTCAAGGCGACGCGGCAGATGCTTCAGGAATGCCTGACGAAGCTCGGCGTTTTGCTGTGACTCATCCTTGGGTAGCACGGCAGGCTCTGAGCACGAGATGGCTCGACTATACCAGCGGGCTCTGCCGGCAAAAGCCCGATCGGGACGATCCGTCGAAATGTTTGCGAGTTGCGCATGAACAGCCCCGGCCGAAAACTTGTGCGCGGCGGGAATCGGCGTCTATAAGCCCTAGCGCCGCCCGCAAATTGCTACTGTGCCGGGCTGCTGTCACCCGTTTTCTGCAGCGGGCGTGGTTCGCGGCTGCCCGCGCCGCCCGATTGCAGCCACCTTGAGGCTTGCCCTGTACCCGGTCCGATGAGCTCCAGACGCACTCTGCTGTACGAAGACGACCTGCGCCGCAACCGTCGCCGCAGCTGGCTGATCGCCTTGCTGTGGATCGGCAGCCTGGCGACCCTGTATCTGCTGATGCGCTACGTCCTGATGCCGGACTTCGCACAGGTCGCCAGCGAGCTGGCGCATACGCGCCGGGCGTTGTCGGAGTCCAGGGCCGAAATCGAGCGATTGCAGCAGCGGCTGGCCCAGCACCAGCGTGGCGAACAGGTGGCCGAGAACGCCAACAAGGAGCTGCAGCAGGCCCTGGCCAGTCGCCAGGAAGAGATTGCCTCGCTGCGCAATGACCTCAGCTTCTTCCAGCGCCTGATGGAAGGCGGTGCCCAGCAGGCCGGTCTGGCAGTGCACAGCCTGAGTTTGCGGGCCACCGACGATCCGCGCTCATTTCAGTTCGCACTGACGTTGAGTCAGAATCTCAAGCGCAACCGCCAGGCCTCGGGCCGGGTCGAGATCTTCGTCAGTGGCGCCGATGGCGACCAGAGCAAGCGCCTGGGTCTGGATGCGCTGGGCGGCACCGGGCCCGGGCTGGAGTTTTCCTTCAAGTACTTTCAGCAGCTGACAGGAATGATCATGCTACCCGAAGGCTTCAAGCCCGGCTCGGTCAGCCTCAAGGTCATCCCCCAGGGTGGTGGCCCGGTGGAGCGGGAATTCATGTGGAAGGACGTGATCCAACAAGGGAGTTGACGATGTTCGGCGACAAGAAAACCAGCAAATCCATCCCTGCGGGCGCCATCGAATGCCTGGTGGGCGAACGCATGAACATTGTCGGCGATGTCCGGTTCGCCGGCAGCTTCATCGTCGAAGGCCGCATCAAGGGCACGGTGATCGCAGAGGAATCGGGCGATGCCGTGCTGAAACTGTACGAGCGTGGCCAGATCGAGGGCCAGGTTCAGGTGCCGCAGGCAGAAATTCACGGCGAGATGCTGGGCGACGTGGTATCCGAGAAGCTGATTCTGGGATCCACCGCCCGGGTACGCGGCAATCTCTACTACCGGGTGCTGGAGATGGCGGCCGGCGCCCAGGTCAACGGACAGATGGTCCACCAGGAAGAGCCGCGCAAGCAGCTCGCCGGACCGGAGGCCGAAGCGTCTTGAAAACGGCGCCCGGCGGCCGCATCTACTGAGCTTTGAGGGTATGCATCATGACTGAAGCCATTGCCGAGGAAAGCATGGTCTTTACCAGCGCAGCCGCCCACAAGGTGCGCGAGCTGATGCTGGAGGAAGGCAATCCGGCCCTGAAGTTGAGGGTCTACATCCAGGGCGGCGGCTGCTCGGGGTTCCAGTATGGTTTCAGCTTCGACGAACAGGCGGCCGAAGACGATCTCGCCATCGAAACCGATGGCGTGACCCTGGTGGTCGATCCGATCAGCCTGCAATACCTGGCCGGCGCCGAAGTCGACTACTCGGAGAGCCTGCAGGGCGCGCAGTTCGTCATTCGCAATCCGAATGCCAAGACCACCTGCGGCTGCGGTTCCTCGTTTGCGGTCTGAGGCCTCGCGCCTGCTTCGACCTGGTCGGCACGCAGTCCGGCCACGACCACTGTCCAGAGGCGGATCTGATGGGCTCGGAGCAACGCAGCGCACGTAATTTCTTCGCCGGTCTGGCCTTGGACCGTTCGGCCAGCTGGCGCCGGCATGCCGGTCGTGGCGAGATCGACCTCGACCCTGGCCATGCCCTGTGTTTCTTCATCAGCGAACGCGGCGAGATCCTGCTGGCGCAGGACCACGGCCTGGTGACTGCTGCCAGCACCGAAGAGCTGACCGTGGATGCCGAGCGCCGCCTGGCGCTGGGCACGGTCGAGGGCCGGGTGATTCTGGCATTGGTGGTGGACGACAGCGGACGCGACCGCTGCATCACCGAGCAGCGTCACTGGGTGGATCTGCGGCTGGCCGCGCAGTCGCTGCCGGTGGCCGAAGCCGGCTACGCGGCGTATGCGCGGGCACTGGTGCATTGGCATCAGCGGCATCGCTATTGCGGGCGCTGCGGAGCGCCAACGCGGATCGAGGATGGCGGGCACCGGCGCCGCTGCACGCAGGATGCCTGTGCGATGGAACAGTTTCCGCGCCTGGATCCAGCCATCATCGTGCTGGTCGAGCACCAGGGCCGGGTTCTGCTCGGACGTCAACCCAGCTGGCCGCCGCGCCGCTATTCGGTACTGGCCGGCTTCGTCGAGCCCGGAGAAAGCCTGGAAGACGCCCTGCGCCGCGAAGTGCTGGAGGAATCCGGCGTGCAGGTGGTGGAATGCGACTACCACTCCTCCCAACCCTGGCCCTTTCCGGCCAGCCTGATGCTGGGATTCACCGCCCGCGCCGAGGCCGACGCCCTGAGCTATGGCGATGAGCTGGAGCACGCAGCCTGGTTTTCCGCCGATGAACTGCGCGATGCCGTGCAGGCCGGTGCGATCCGGCTGCCGCCACCGCTGTCCTTGTCGGCGCGTCTGCTGGAAGACTGGTACCGCGAGCGTTGCGGGCGCGACAGTGCCGAGATCCTGCCGTCCGGCGATCGCTGGGGCTGAGGCACGGGGCACGGGGCACGGGGTACGGGGTACGGGGTACGGGGTACGGGGTACGGGGTACGGGGTACGGGGCACGGGGCACGGGGTACGGGGTACGGGTACGGTAGTCGGCATTCCCTCATCGGAGCGTCATTGCGACCCTGGACTTGATCCGGGGGAAGCCATCCAGACGCACGGCGCGGATTCCCGGGTTGCTTCGTCGCTACGTTCCTTTCCATGAACCCATATCGTAAGTTGTTGATGCGTCATTGCGAGGAGCGCAGCGACGAAGCAATCCAGTGCTTCTGAAGCTGTGCCTCTGGATTGCTTCGCTACGCTCGCAATGACGCCGGGGGGGGGAGTTCATGGCCCGTGCGCAGTGTCGGGGCGAAACAGGTGGCTCGCAATGACGCCCGCTGGTCATGCCGGGACTCGGGCTGGCCAGCAATGGCAGACACCGCAGAACCCTCCAATGACCTGATCGCGGTTCTTCGCGCCTGTTCTGCTTTTCCGTTGCGCATTTTGCGTCTGGCTTCTGGCCACGAACCAACTGATGACAGGATGTCGCGTCGCCGGTCGCGCTCAGGCAGATTCCCTGATCAAATAGCAGCCTGGAAGCGACCCGCGGATTCTGGAGATTTGGCCCATGACTCTGGCCTTGCTGGCCCTGCTGATGGTTCTGGCTGCCGGTGCACTGGCGCCCGAGATGAACCAGTTGCGGCACTTTCTGTGGCTGCGCGGCTATCTGGACTGGCTGACCGAACGTCTGGCCAATCTGGGTCTGTGGAACAACGAGTTTGGCCTGGCGTTGATCCTGCTGCCTTTGCTTGGCGCCACGGCATTGGTGTCGGCCGCGCTGGATAACCATCTGCATGGGTTGCTGCATTTCGGGTTCGCACTGGTGCTGCTGTTCTGGTGCTGGGGTCCGCGCGACCTCGACGCTGACGCGCGCCGCGCCGCCACGGCCGAGAACGCCGATCAGCGCCTGCAGGCGCTGCTTGCGCTGGGAGGCAATCCCGGGGATACCCCGGTGCGTAGCGGCCAGCTGGTGGATGCCGTATTCGGCGCCGGCCTGAGCCGCTGGTTCGCCCCGGCCTTCTGGTTCATTGCCTTCGGCCCGACCGGGGTGCTCGGCTATCGTCTGACCCAGCTGCTGGCGCAATCTCCCGATCTGCAGGCCCGGTTGCCGGCACCCCAGGTACAGGCCGCAGTCCATCTGCATGCTGCGCTGGCCTGGCTGCCAGCCCAGCTGATGACCCTGGCGCTGGCGCTGGCCTCGGAT
This sequence comes from Lysobacterales bacterium, assembly GCA_022841325.1. Taxonomy (GTDB): domain Bacteria; phylum Pseudomonadota; class Gammaproteobacteria; order Xanthomonadales; family SZUA-5; genus JADKFD01. Next base: position 39,389 of record JALHRS010000014.1, read on the forward strand.
TTTGATGCCGTCGGCAAGGCCTGGCGCGAACATCACGACGCCCACGGTCAGGGCTTCCTGCATGCAGACCTCGGTTTTCTGTCGACCACCGCCCGCGCCTGTGTCGATCTGGACGATGAGGAATTCGTCGCCGCCGACGGCGCGCCGATCCGCGATGAGGCGGTCGAGGAAGCCCGGCGCCTGCTCTGGCGGGTGCTGACAGTATGGATGGTGCTGCTGTCCATCGTGGTCCTGGCCGGATGGGCCAGCTGAACTGAATCGAGCAGGCCGAGCACCGGTCTCCGGAGCGTCGCGGGGCCGGTGCTATTCTCGACGGTCTCTCCATGATGGGTGCTCAGCATGTCGATCTCTGACCAGCTCAAGCAAAGTGCGCTCGAGTACCACCGCCAGCATCCTCCGGGCAAGATCAAGGTCACTCCGACCAAGGCCCTGACCACCCAGCGCGATCTGTCTCTGGCCTACTCGCCAGGCGTGGCGGCGGCCTGTGAGGTGATCGTCGACGATCCCAATGAGGCCTCCACGGTCACCGCCCGCGGCAATCTGGTAGCCGTGATCACCAACGGCACGGCGGTGCTTGGCCTCGGCGCCATCGGGCCGCTGGCCGCCAAGCCGGTGATGGAAGGCAAGGGTGTGCTGTTTCAGAAGTTTGCCGGTATCGATGTCTTCGACATCGAAATCGACGAGCGCGATCCGGACAAGCTGGTCGACATCATTGCCAGCCTGGAGCCGACCTTCGGCGGCATCAACCTCGAAGACATCAAGGCGCCGGAGTGCTTCATCGTCGAGCGCAAGCTGCGCGAACGCATGAAGATTCCGGTGTTTCACGACGACCAGCATGGCACCGCGATCATCGTCGGCGCCGCGGTGGTCAACGCTCTGCATGTGGTCGGCAAGGCCATCGAAGAGGTCCGACTGGCAGTATCCGGCGCCGGCGCCGCCGGCATTGCCTGCCTCGACATGCTGGTGCAACTGGGCATGAAGCCGGAGAACATCCTGGTCACCGATCGCAGCGGCGTGGTCTACAAGGGCCGCGCCGTGGACATGGATGCCGACAAGGCCCGCTACGCCCGTGACACCGAGTTGCGCACGCTGGCCGAGATCGTCAATGGCGCCGATGTGTTCCTGGGGCTGTCGGCCGGTGGTGTGCTCAAGCAGGACATGGTCAAGACCATGGCCGCCAATCCGATCATACTGGCACTGGCCAATCCCAATCCCGAAATCCTGCCCGAGGATGCACTGGCGGTGCGCCCGGACGCGATCATGGCCACTGGCCGCTCGGATTATCCCAACCAGGTCAACAACGCCCTGTGTTTCCCGTACATCTTCCGCGGTGCGCTGGATGTGGGTGCCACCACCATCACCGAGCCGATGAAGCTGGCCTGCGTGCACGCCATTGCCAAACTGGCGCGCGAAGGCGCTTCGGATGTTGCCGCGGCCGCCTACGGCGGTGAAGTCCGCAGCTTTGGTCGTGATTGCCTGATCCCGCAGCCCTTCGACCCACGTCTGCTGGTGCGGCTGGCGCCTGCCGTCGCCCAGGCGGCGATGGATTCGGGCGTTGCCGTGCGTCCGATCGAGGACATGACGCTGTACCGGCAGCAGCTGAACCAGTTCATCTTCCGCACCGGACTGATGATGAAGCCGGTGTTCGATGCCGCCCGGCGGGAACCCAAGCGGGTCGCATTCGCCGAGGGCGAAGAGGAAGTCATGTTGCGCGCCGTCCAGGCCATCGTCGACGAAGGCTTTGCCCGACCGACGCTGATCGGGCGCCCGGCGGTGATCGAGCAGCGCATCGAAAGGCTGGGCCTGTGGATCAAGCCGGGCGAGCATTTCGACGTCACCAACATCGATTCCGATCCGCGCTTCCCGGAATACTGGCAGCACTACCATCGGCTGATGGAGCGCCGCGGTGTATCCCCGGCCGCGGCCAAGGCGGTGGTCCGCTCGCGCAGCACGGTGATTGCGGCGCTGATGGTCGAGCGCGGCGAAGTCGACGCCATGATCGGCGGCGTGGTCGGACGTTTCCAGCGCAAGCTCGAGTACTGCCAGGACATCGTCGGCCTGGAAGGCGACATCGAAGCCCCGGCGGCGATGAGTGCGATCGCCTGCGATCGCGGCACCTTCTTCTTCCTCGATACCTACGTCAACCTCGATCCCAGTGCCCACGAACTGGCCACGGCGACGATCATGGCGGTCGAACGTCTCAAGGTCTTCGGCATCACCGCCAAGGTGGCGCTGCTGTCGCATTCGAATTTCGGCAGCGAGGACAGCCCCAGCAGCCGCAAGATGCGACAGGTGCTGGATCTGCTGCGCGAGCGCGCGCCCGATCTGGAGGTAGAAGGCGAGATGCACGCCGACGCCGCCCTGGATTCAGCCATCCGCGAGCGCATCTTCCCGAACTCGCGCCTGACCGGCCAGGCCAATATGTTCGTGTTCCCGACCCTGGATGCCGCCAACATCACCTTCAACATGGTGCGGGTGCTGACCGGCGGCGTGTCGCTGGGGCCGATCGTCATGGGACTGAAGAAGCCCTGCTACGTGCTGACCAATTCGGCGACGGTACGGCGCGTGGTCAACATGACCGCGCTGGCCGTGGTCGAGGCGCAGGTGCGGGCCAGGCAGCTCACGGAAGGCTGACGCCATGCGCTGCACCATTCGGCCATTGATTCACTCGATGGCGGGATAGACAGCCTTGGATTCACTGACCCAGATCGCGCTCGGCGGCACCCTGGCCGCGGCGCTGGTACCACCGGGCCAGCGTCGCCGGGCACTGGTCTATGGCGCGGCGCTGGGCACCCTGCCGGATCTGGACGTATTGGTGGGCTACGGCAATGCCGTAGCCGACTTCACCTATCACCGCAGCTACAGCCACTCCGTCATCGTGCTGAGCGCGCTGGCGCCCTTGCTGTGGTGGCTGGCCCGACGCCTTGATCCACAGCTCGCCCAGGCACCGGGCCGCTGGCTGCTGGCCTTCTGGCTGGCGCTGGTCACCCATCCCTTGCTGGATGCCATGACCATCTACGGCACCCAGCTGCTGTGGCCGCTGGACAGCACGCCGTTCGGCGTCGGCAGCATCTTCATTATCGATCCGCTGTACACCCTGCCGCTGTTGATCGCCATGATCTGGGTGGCGCGGCGACCCTTGAGCGTGGGCGCCGGACGCTCGCTGCCCGTTGCGCTGGCGTTGTCCAGTGCCTACCTCGGCTGGAGCGCCCTCGCCCAGGCTCATATCGCGGCACACGCGCGCGCCGATCTCGGCGCCGAACTCGGCCCCGAGGCCCAGCTGCTCGCCCTGCCCAGCGCCTTCAATACCGTGCTCTGGCGCATTCTGGTGCGGGAACCGGGCGGTTATCGCGAGGCCTATTACTCACTGCTGGCCGATCACCGCCCCGGACCCTGGCGGCGCTTTCCCAGCGCCGACCACCTGGCGCCGGCCCTGTCCGGCCAATGGGCTTTCGAGCGCCTGCGCTGGTTCACCCACGGCTACTACGCCCTGACCGAGCTCGATGGCGAGGTCCGGGTCACCGATCTGCGCATGGGTTCGGAGCCGGCCTACGTGTTCAGTTTTGCCATCGCCCGCCGCGACGGGCAAGGCTGGACACCGATCGTCAGCGCGGCCGCGCCACCGCTGCGACCGGTGGGTCGCGCGCTCGGCTGGCTGATCAGTCGCATGGTCACGCCTGGGCAGGCGATGGAGCCGCCCGATGTGGTTCTCGGCGAAGGCGCAGATCCGGACGCGCGCACCCGCTGAGCGGGACAGAAATGCCCGGCCAGGACAGCGGAAGACTCCGCCCTACGAAAGCTCCGAAGTACGAGGCTCTTGTAGTGCCGAGCTTGCTCGGCAGGGTCTGCGGCTTTTCGCCACCGACGCAAGAGCACAAGCCCGGCAGAAGCAGCGGAGCAAGCTCCGCACTACCAGAGCGTCGGTGTACGAGGCTCTTGTAGTGCCGAGCTTGCTCGGCAGGGACTGCGGCTTTTCGGCTCCGACGCGAGAGCACAAGCCCGGCAGAAGCAGCGGAGCAAGCTCCGCTCTACCAGAGCGTCGGTGTACGAGGCTCTTGTAGTGCCCAGCTTGCTCGGCAAGGATCTGCGGCTTTTCGCCACCGACGCAAGAGCACAAGCCGGCAGAAGCAGCGGAGCAAGCTCCGCTTTACCAGAGCGTCGGTGTACGAGGCTTTTGTGTTGCCGAGCTTGCTCGGCAAGGATGTGCCCATCAAGTGTTCGCCGCACCTGAACGCTTTCGACCGCTTAACCCCACTCTCCTCCCTGGGGCGTTTCAGTCAGTGAACCCCAGCCGCAGGAGACGGCCATGACCCCGCGTAAGCTCGTATCACTGTTTGCCCTCGCAGCCGCTGTGTTGCCGACCTTTGCTCTGGCGCAGCGGGTCGAAGTCACGCTCGAGGATCGCACCCTCAATCGCAGCATCCCGCTGATCCGTCACCACGGCCAGATGTACGCCGCCGGCGAGCCCGGACACCGCTACGCCATTCGCCTGAGCAATCGCACCGGCGAGCGCGTCCTGGCCGTGGTCTCGGTCGACGGTGTCAATGTCGTCACTGGCCAGACTGCCAATCCGCAGCAATCCGGCTATGTGCTCGGGCCCTGGCAGAGCACCACGATCAACGGCTGGCGCAAGAACATGAGCGAAATCGCCGCCTTCAACTTCGCGCCGCTGCCGGAAAGCTATGCCGCACGCACCGGACGGCCCGACAATGTCGGCGTGATCGGCGTCGCGGTCTACAACGAGCGCCGCTTCATCCCGCAGTACCAGGAGCCCTACGAGATCTCCAAGAGCGCGCCATCGGCCCGCGATCAGGCTGCCGGCAGCCGCGCCCCTGAAGCCTACAGTGGCGAGAGCGAGAAGCGCCTGGGTACCGGCCACGGCGAGCGCGAGTGGTCCTACGCCCAGAGCACCGAGTTCGTCCGCGCCAGCTCGCAGCCCAGTGAAATCAGCGCGATCTGGTACGACAGCCGTCGCAATCTGGTTGCCGCCGGGATCATGCCCCGAGTTCCGCGCTACTACGCCGGCCGCGGTGACGCCCGCCCCTTCCCGGGCTTCGTGCCCGATCCCTGGTAAGACCCGCGTTCCGGGTCACTACAAGGCGCCGCAGCGATGCGGCGCCTTTCTGGTTGGCGGGGCACGGGGCACGGGAAAAGGCCAAGGGTTTCGAGCTTTTGTGGGGCCAGGCTTTGTCTGGGCGCGTCTCAAGCACCAGACCAGGAGCGTCCAGACAAGGTCTGGACCCACCAGAGCCCGCGTCATTGCGACCCCGGACTTGATCCGGGGGAAGCAATCCAGGGGCCTGCGGCGATACCCTGGATTGCTTCGTCGCTGCGCTCCTCGCAATGACGCCCCGGGGTTTTGTCCCGAGTCCCGAGTCCCGAGTCCCGAGTCCCGAGTCCCGAGTCTCCCTCACCCGCCATACAAGGCCCGCTTGGGCGCCCCGGTATAGGCGGCCGCCACCTTGGCGGCGCGCGAAGGCGGCATTTCCTCGACCAGCAGGGCGTAGAGGCGTTTGCCTTCGGCGATGCGCGCGGCGTCGTCCTGGGCCGGTGCGCCGGCGATGATCAGCACGATTTCGCCGCGTTGCTGGTCGGCATCGGCGAGCACGCGGGCCTGCAGTTCGGCGAGGCTGCCGTCGAGCACGGTCTCGAAACGCTTGGTCAGTTCACGGCCAATGACGGCGCGGCGGTCGGCACCGAAAGCCTGTACCGCAGCCGCCAGGGTGTCGGCGATCCGATGCGGTGCTTCGTAGTAGATCAGCGTGCGGGTGTCGGCGGCGACCGCTTCCAGCCGGGTCAGGCGTTCTCCGGCCCTGGCTGGCAGAAAGCCCTCGAAGCTGAAGCGGTCGGTGGGCAGACCCGACACCGACAGCGCGGCGATCAGGGCGCACGCCCCCGGAATCGGGGATACCGCGAAGCCGGCGGCACGCACGGCGGCGACCAGCCGGTAACCGGGATCGCTGATCAGCGGCGTGCCGGCATCGGAGATCAGGGCCAGTCGCTGGCCCTCGCGCAAACGCTGCACCAGTGCCTGGGCACGCTCACCCTCGTTGTGCTCGTGCACGGCCAGCATCGGTCTGGCAATGCCGGCATGGCGCAGCAACACGCCGCTCTGACGGGTGTCCTCCACCAGGATGGCATCCACCGTATCCAGAACCTCGCGGGCGCGGGGCGAAAAATCGCCCAGATTTCCGATCGGCGTGGCCACGACATACAGTGTGGCCGGCGCAGTAACACTGGTCATCTTTCCCCCAAGCTATGATGCGACGTTCATACCGCACGATAGCGCTTTGCTCATGATGCCGATGTTGCCCCGCTCGCTACTGCTGATGGCTCTGGCCATCGCCCTGGGTGCCTGCCAGCCCGCAGCTGTCCGGCAGACCGATCTGCCCAGCGAAATGGACGCGCAGACCCTGTATCTGCAGGGCGAATTCCGCTCTGCTGCCCAGGCCTGGCTGGATCTGGCCAAGGCCAACCGCGGCGATCGCGCCCGCTACCAGGTGCGCGCGGCGGAAGCCTATCGCGAGGAAGGCGATGATGGCGCCATGCGCGCGCTGCTCGGGGACATCGACCGCCGCAAGCTGCCGCCCGACGATCTGATGCGCATGGATCTGCTGCAGGCCGAGCTGGCGCTGGCGCAGGGTGATGCCGCCGGCGCGCTGGCGCTGTTGGCGACCCCCGATGGACGCATGCCGGAGGATCGGGCACCGCGCCTGTATGAATTGCGGGCACGCGCCCACGCCCAGCAGGGACAGGTGCTGGAGGCCATTGCCGACCGGGTGGCGCTGGACGAGTTGCTGGCCGAGGGCCCGGACAAGGCCGCCAATGCGACCGAGATTCGTGCCCTGGTCGGCACCATGCCGGAGGACGAGTTGCGCCTGCGCCTGCGCCAGGCCGACCGCAATGATCCGCTGTACCCATGGTTGCTGGCCGGCGCCCGCGCGCAGGCCGAGGCCCGCGGCAATGGCGGCAGTTATGCCAGCGATATCGCCGCCACCCGGCCGCTGCAAGCACTGGCGCCCGCCATCGTGCTCAACGATGTCGAGCGCGCCACCTACGGTCGCGTGGCCGTGCTGCTGCCCAACGGCGGCTCGCTGGCGGCTGCTGCACGCGCGGTGCGCGAGGGCATCTTCGCCGCCTACTTTGCCGATCCCAATCCACGGCCGGCGCTGCGGGTCTACGACAGCGGCAACACCGTGGAAGAAACCATGGCCGCCTATCAGCAGGCCCTTGATGACGGCGCCGAACGAGTACTGGGACCGATTTCGCGCGAAGCGGTGACCGCGCTGTTCCAGAGCGCGGTCACCCGGGTGCCGACCCTGGCCTTGAACTACGCCGATGCCCCGGCACTGCCGCCGCCGGGCAGTCTGCAGTTCGCCCTGCTGCCGGAAGAAGAGGCCGCGTCAGCCGCCGATCGCATGATTCAGCGCGGTTTGCGTCGGGCCCTGGTGCTGGTGCCCAGGGATGAGGTCGGCCAGCGCGCCGCGGCGGCTTTCGGCGAGCGCCTGCGGGCACAGGGCGGCGTGGTCGCCGGTCAGGCTGAGTACGATCCGTCGGCCGCCGACCAGTCGAACGAAATCCGCAAGCTCACCGGCATCGAGCAGAGTCAGGCCCGCCTGCAATTCCTGCGCGGAATGCTCGGTGCCGATCTGAAAATGGACCCGACCCCGCGGGCGGATGTAGACGCGATCTTCCTGTTTGCCCGCAATGCCCAGGCACGGGTGTTGTTGCCGCAGTTGAAGAGCCTGGAAGCCACGCGCTTCCCGATCCTGGCGACCAGTGCCATCTATGGCGGCAGCAACAGCAGCAATGACGTCGATCTCGATGGTGTGGAGTTCAGCGAAGTGCCGTGGTTGCTTGGCGCCACCAATGAGCGCTCCATTCCCAGCCGTTCCGATCTGGTGGCCCTGAAGACCGCATCAGGTCCGGCCGCCCGTTTGTTTGCCTTCGGCATGGATGCCTACCGCCTGCTGCCGCATCTGGAGTGGCTGGAGCGCAATCCGGGCCGACCGGTGATCGGCGCCACCGGCGCGCTCAGCGCCGATCCCAACGGCCGCATCCGCCGCGAACCAGGCTGGGCGCGTTACACCGGCGCCAGCCCCAGACCGGTGGACTGAGGTGCTGCAGACCCTCGCTGACCGCTGGCGCGCCCGCGTTCTGGCCTTGCTGGCACGGGGCGCACGAGGGCACGAGGGCGCGAGGGCGCGAGGGCACGAGAATGCGGGCACCGGCGTGGTTGGGGCGGCAGCGGAGTCTGAGGCTCTGACGCATTTGCAGGCCGCTGGTCTGAAGCTGCTGGCGCGCAATTTCCTGGCTCGGGGCGGCGAGCTCGATCTGGTCATGGCCGATGGCGACTGCGTGGTCTTTGTCGAAGTGCGCTTTCGCGCCCAGGGCTGTCACGGTGACGGTCTGGACAGTGTCTCGACCAGCAAGCAGAAGCGGCTGATCGCAGCGGCGCGCCAGTTCCTGGCGGACCATCCCCGCTACGCGCGCCGGCCAGCCCGATTCGACGTGGTGGCGCTCGGCGCTGGCGGATTGCGCTGGGTACGTAATGCCTTCGTGCTGGATGGATCAGGCTGGTGAAACCGCTGCCACAGGCGCTGCGCGATGCGCTGCCGGCGACGGCGCTGCTCAGCGATGCCGCCAGCTGTGCGGTCTACGGTTACGACAATTCCAAACGCCACGGCCCAGTGCTGGCCGTCGCACTGCCCGACAGCGAAGCCCAGGTGCAGGCGCTGGTACGCGCCTGTGCTGCCGAGCGTCTGCCGATGGTCGCCCGCGGTCGTGGTACCGCGACCACCGGCGCTGCGGTGCCGCTGGCGCCCAGTGTGGTGGTCTGTTTCGAGCGCATGCAACGCATCGTCCATATCGCCCCGGGCGACCGCTATGCGCAGGTGGAACCCGGCGTCATCAACGGCGATCTGCAGCGGGCGCTGGCCGGACATGGGTTCTTCTGGCCGCCGGACCCCACCAGTGCGCCCTACTCGACCGTCGGCGGCAATCTGGCCTGCAATGCCGGCGGTCCGCGCACCGTCAAGTACGGCGCCTGCCGCGACAATATCCTCGGTCTGCGCTTTGTCTCCGGCAGCGGCGAGCTGATCGTCTGCGGCAGCTTCACCAGCAAGGGCGCGGTGGCCTACGACCTGACGCGCTTGCTGGTGGGCTCCGAGGGCACGCTCGGGCTGATCACCCAGGCGACGCTGAAGCTCACGCCCTTGCCGCAGGCGCGCGCCGGACTGCGCGCCCTCTACGATTCCATCGACAGCGCCGCCGCGGCGGTGTCGCGCCTGATGGCGCAGGCCGCGACACCGTCGGCGCTGGAGTTCATGGATGCCAGGGCGATCGAACTGGTGCGCAGCCGGGCCGGCCTGGCCTTGCCCGAATCGGCGCAGGCCTTGCTGCTGATCGAAGCCGATGGTTCCCGGGCTGCGCTGGGCGACACGGTGACAGCGATTGCCGCAGCGGCTCAGGGCCCCGGTTGTGTGGAACTGCGACAGGCCACCGATGAGGCCGAACAGCAGGAGCTGTGGGCGGCGCGCAAGGCGCTCTCGCCGATCTTGCGCTCGCTGGCACCGCGCAAGATCAACGAGGACGTGGTGGTACCGGTGACGCGATTGCCGGAGCTGACCCGCGGACTGCAGCAGCTGGGCGCGCAGCATCAGACCCTGATCGTCTGTTTCGGCCATGCCGGCAACGGCAATCTGCACGTCAACCTGCTCTACGATCCCGCCGCCGGCGATGCCGAAACCCGCGCCCGCAACTGCCTCGCCGCCGTCTTCGATCTGGTGATCGCCCTGGACGGCACGCTCTCGGGCGAACACGGTATCGGCATCGACAAGCGCGACTTCCTGCCACGGGCGATGCCGGCCGAAACCCTGACCCTGATGCGCGCGATCAAAGACCAGTTCGACCCGCACGGAATTCTCAATCCGGGCAAGGTGTTGCCCGCCTAGAAGCTGGTTGTTGGTTGTTGGTTGTTGGTTGCTGGTTGCTGGCAATGCCCCGATGTTGGCCGCGAGCGACGACGTCACCGCCAGGCTGTGGGAGCGGATTCATCCGCGACGGCTCTTGTGGTTGGTCGCAGAGCATCGCGGATGAATTCGCTCCCACAGGTGCTCAAGGCAGGATCTCCAGACGGTTGCCGGCACCGTTCAGGCTGCGCGCCAGCGTGATCCACAGCTCATTGCTGCCCGGCCGCAGCGAGGGCAGATAGTCCACGTCCAGGACCAGCACGACGCCGTTGAGGCGTACCACGCTGGGGAAACTGGCGGTGGTCCAGTTGCTGACGATGATCAGCGGCTGGACCAGGCTGCCGCCGGCCAGTGCAAAGTTGGCATCCAGACGATTGCCGCTGGCGCTGAAGGCCCAGGCGCCGCGGACATGATTCCAGCCGGCAGGACTGTAGTTGACCGTGTCAGGTCGGGCGACTCCTGCGGGTCCGCTGCTGTTGACGCTGCCGATGGTGGTGCTGACCGTGGTGTTCTGCACGGTTTCCAGTTCTGCCACCTGGGCGCCCACCGGGTCCAGGCTGTGGCGATCAAGCACCACCCAGGTGGCGTAGCTCTTGCGCGGCCAGCCGCTGGCCGTGGTATTGGCCAGGGGCCCGCCGTAGAAGGCGCTGCCATGCACGAAGTAGCTCTGCTGACCGAGCCAGCCGAAGTTGGCGCCCCAGGCCAGCCGGGTGTTGTTGGTGCTGCTGGCGCCGAACAATGAATAGTTGATCGACTGGTAGGGCCAGTTGAAATCGCAGGGCATGCGGTAGTTGTTGCCGAACACGATGCATGCCAGCCCGGCCGCGCTGGTGCTGTTCCAGCGATCGGTGCCGAAATAGCCGCCGGCATCCTGCTGGGTGATGGTCTGGGTCTGCACGGTGCCCATGGTGGCATCGACGGCCGTGGTCCAGAGCTTCACATAGGGCACCGTGTTGGGCTGATTCCAGGTCCATGGACTGTCGAAGGTGACCGGATTGCTGGTGGATGCAAACTTGTAGCGATCGCCCCAGCCGACTCCGGCAATAACACTGTGCGCCGCCATGTTGGCACTGCCGTCGAACAGCATCTCGCCATAGGGCGCCCGGGTGTCATCCTCCAGCGCATTCACCGGCACGGCATTGGGCAGCGCGCCGGTCAGATCCCAGGTCATGGCCCACAGCGGATGATCGCGGCCGTTGGCGATCACCCACTCGATGGTGACCGGCACCTGATACTGGGTATTGGGCGGATTCGCGGTGGTCCGCGAATAGCGCGGATAGCGCTGGGTGAAGCGCAGGATGGCGTGGTGCCGGCCTTCGAAGACGCGCTCGAACTGTCCGCTGAAGCCATGCCCCAGCGGCGAATCATCGTTACCACCGATCCCGCTGGTGCCCTCGGCGCGGTGACTGACGATGTAGCCGAAGCCACCGGCGAACTGGTTGGTGGCGCGGACGATGCGGGTGCCGCCGGGCGTCTGGTAGCGATATTCCCAGAGCTCGCCACCGCGTTGACCCTGTGGCCCGATCTGGCCGTCGTTGTGCGCCAGCACCGCCACCCGCGGCTGATTGTTGCGATCGCGCCAGGTGTAGCGATCGCCGAGCATGCCGCCGACGCTCTGATCGCGCTCGATCTGCAGGGCACTCGCTGGCGGCGGCGGAATGCCGCCTCCTTCAAAGCCGTTGGCGAACAGCAGATTGCCGCCGCCACCCGAGGGCGGTTCCAGGCTGATGCTGTCGACATAGAGCACCGGCTGCGCCCCGGCGATATCCGACTGCAGATCGATGCGGTCATAGCTGCCGTTGTAACTCAGCGGGGGCTGGGTGATCTGCACCAGCACCTCGCGCCACTCGTTGGCGGCAATGGCGCCGCCGCTGATGTAGCTGTCGAGTTCGGCATTGGCCAGCGGTGTGCTGTTGCCACCGGCGTCGGTGGTCTGCAGATAGATGCGCAGTTGCTGTCCGCCGCTGGCGCCGCCATGCACGAACAGACGGATGGTCGGATAGGCGACCGTGGAATAATCGATATTGATGTTGGCCATGCCGATGGCATTGAAATCATTGCCGCTGAAGGCGATGGATGCCGCGCCCGATTGTGCCGGGGCGGGATTGGCGAAATTCGGCGCTGGCGCGCCGAAGGAGTAGTCGGCGAAGCCACTTTGCAAAGAGTCGGTGTAGACCGGTACGGACTGGGCTGGCGCTAGCCCGGCGAGCAGCAGACACCACAGCGCAGCCATCAGGCGAACGGCCATCGCACACTCCTCAACCGCAAGGACTGGCGCCGGAATCGGCGCCCGCTGCGGAGCGCCGTTAGGATAATCCCATTTTCCCGACCATTCCGGCCGGCTGACGAATCGTCCGCCAGGCGGCAGTCGCCAACGGGCTCAGTCGGGCAAGCTGTCTTCCACGGCACCGACCCGGACGATACCGCGACGCGCCAGTTCCAGCTGATCCGATTGCCAGTCCAGATAGGCCTCGGTCTGCCAGTATTGCCTGGCGTAATAGGCGGTCATCGGGATCTGCCGACCACCCGCGGCGCCGACCATGCCCAGCATGCCCGAGGCCGAACGTGCGTACAGATCGACAGAACCGCCGCCACCGGTTGGCAGGATCACGCTGCCGTTGCCGCCGTATCCCAGCCGGCTGCCGGTGCTGGCGCGCTCCTTGCGCAAATGCTTGTCGAGTCGCGCCAGAGCGCGCTCATCGCCCATGCTGGCGTACAGCTCCTGGCCGATCGCGATGGCCCGCTCGCGCTCGTCAGCGTCAAGTTCGGACCAGAAGCGCTCGCGTTTGGCGACGAAAGCGACAAACTGCCGTTCTGCCGCCAGATCCATCCATGCATAGGCCCGGGCACGATCCTGTTTGACGCCTTCACCCTGCCAGTAGAGTTCGGCCAGCATCGCCTGCGACAGCTTGTCGCCCCAGCGTGCCGCCTGCTGGAATTCGGTCACCGCCTGTTTGCTGCGACCGTCCTCCAGATGCGCCTGACCCTGCAGACGATGTTTCAGATCCGGATGGGCGCGGCGGAAGTGCGGCGATTGCCAGAGGTCCGACTCCACCTTGCGCGGCTGGAACACCTCGGTGGAGGCCACGCCGGCAATACCGAACATCAGGCCGGTGGTCAGGGTCATCAACAGCAATCCGGTTTTCATCTCGGCGTCCTCATCTGCCCCGTTCGGGCGGTGAACGAAAGCCTATGCCTGCGGCGACGCATTTGGGCGATGTTCAAGCAGTGTTCATGTTGATTTTAGGGGCGGGGAGCGCGAGGGCACGGGGCACGGGGCACGGGGCACGGGGCACGGGGCACGGGAAAAGGCTACGGGCTTTGGGCTGTTGTGGCTCCAGACTTTGTCTGGATGCTCTTGGCGATGTTCGCACCTCCTTCCTTCACGCCCTCGTCCCCAGTCCCGCCGGCACCGCCGCCACCAGCGCTCGCAGCGCATCCGATTGCGGATTGGCCAGCAGCGCAGCCACCGGCCCAGTTTCCACCGCACGGCCCTGGTCCATGACCAGCAGGCGCTGGCAGAGTCGGGCCACGGCGCCGAGGTCGTGGGAAATGAACAGCAGCGCCAGTCCGCGCTGATTGGCCAGACCATCCAGCAAATCCAGAATCTGCGCCTGGACGGCATGATCCAGGGCACTGGTGGCTTCGTCGCAGATCAGCACCTCGGGCTCACAGGCCAGCGCCCGGGCAATGGCCAGACGCTGACGCTGGCCGCCGGAGAACTGGCTGGGGTAGCGCCACAGGGCTGCCTCATCCAGGCCGACCTCCCGCAGCAGCGCCCGAGCGCGATTCAGTTGCTGGTCGGCAACCGGCGGTGTCGGCGCGAAACGCAGCGCTTCGATCAGCATCCGGTCCACCCGTTGCAGCGGATCCAAGGTCCGAAAGGGATCCTGAAAGACCATCTGTACCCGCCGGCGCCAGCGTCGCAACTGCCGGGGTTCCAGCCCAGCCAGACTGCGGCCGAACCAGTCGACCCGACCGCTGGCCGCCGGCATCAGTCCCAGCAGGCCGCGCGCCAGCGTCGACTTGCCGGAACCGGAACTGCCGACCACTGCCAGACGCTCGCCCGGTGCCAGCGACAGGCTGAGGCTATCCACCACCACCGGAGCCTTTGGCGACCACGGCCAGCGATGATCCGGCTCGTAGTTCAGACTGAGTTCGTGGGCGGACAGGCTGCTCCCATCGGCCGTTCCGGGTATGGTGCCGTTGACCGAGGCCACCGAGCCCTGCGAGCCGAGCAGACCGTGATCGGCCCGCTGCAGGCGCCCATCCTGAAGCAGATGGACCCGTTCGCAGTATTCGGCCAGGCGCGGCAGATCGTGGCTGATCAGCAGCAGCGCCATGCCGCGTGCGCGGGTGGCGGCCACCAGCAGTTCGCAAACGCGCCTGGCCAGCACCGGATCCAGCGCGCTGGTGGGCTCGTCGGCAACAAGCAGTGCCGGCTCTGGCAGCAGGGTCAGGGCCAGCATCAGGCGCTGGCGCTGGCCGCCCGAGAGCTGGTGCGGATAGGCCCGCAGCCAGCGCGGATCGGCTTCCATGCCGACATCGCGCAGAGCCTCGGCGATGCGGGCGTCGGCGGCGGTCGAATCGAGTTCGGGCGCATGCACCGCCAGGGCCTCGCGCAACTGGTCCTGGATGCGACGCAGCGGGTGCAGACTGGCCGCGGCATCCTGAAACACATAGGCGATCTCGCGACCTCGCAGAGGTGCGACCTGATCGGGATTCAGCGACTGACCGCGCCAGTGCACGAGGCCACCGCGCAACTCTGCAGCGTCTGGCAACAGGCCGATCAGGGCCCGCGCCAGCAGGCTTTTGCCAGAACCGGATGCGCCGATCAGGGCACAGACCTCACCGGCGGACAGTTCCAGATCGATGTGCCGCAGCACATCCTCACCGGCACCACGAAAGCCGACCCGCAAGCCGCTCAACTGCAGCAGCGGCAGGCTCATCCGGAGCTCCCGGTCAACCAGCGCAAGCGTTGCCGCAACGCATCGCCGAGCAGACCAAAGCCGAGCAGCACCAGGGCCAGTGCCAGGGCCGGAATCCACAAGGTCCACGGCGCCCACTGCAGATCCTGCACGCCTTCGGCCAGCAGCGTACCCAGGCTGCCCACGGTCTCGCTCGGCCCGAGGCCCAGGAAGGCCAGAAAGGACTCGACCAGAATCGCCTGGGTGACCACCGAACCAAAGGCGGTCAGCGCCACCGGCAGCAGATTGGGCAGCAGATGGTGGGCGATCTGGGCGCTGCGACTGGCGCCCTGCAACTGGCTGGCGAGCATGAATTCGGCACTGCGCAAGCGCCGCGCTTCCGGCCTGAGGATGCGCGCCGCATCGAGGCTGCCAAAGCCGCCCACCACCAGAATCAGCGCCCCCAGCGAGGGCTCGAACAGGGCGATCACGAGGATCGCGATCAGCATCAACGGCAGGCTGAGCAAGACGTCATTGCTGCGCATCAGTGCCTCGTCGATCCAGCCGCCGGCATAGCCGGCGATCCCTCCGATCAAGGCGCCGGCCAGCAGTGCCAGCACCCCGGCGCCGAGTCCGATGGCCAGGGAAACGCCCATGCCGCCCATGGTCCGTGCCAGCATGTCGCGGCCGATGGCATCGGTGCCGAACCAGTGACCATGAGCCCAGCCCGGCGCCAGCAGATCCTGTCCCCACAAGGGCTGTTCCGGTGCATAGGGCCAAAGCCAGGGTGTCAGCAGCGCCAGGAGCCCCAGCAACAGCAGCCCCGCCAGGGGCGCAAGAACGGCGCCGCCGCTCAGCAGACTCAGCAGCGGATGACGGTCAATGGCGAGCGGCGGCGTCTCAGGCAACGGCGGCCTTGGTGCTCAGGGCCTTGAAGTCGATTTCCTCCAGTTTGACCGGCTCGCCGAGGAAATGGCCCTGGGCGTAGTCGGCCCCACAATCGGCCAGCCACTTCAGGGTATGCAGGCTGTCGACGTGTTCGGCGATGACCCCCAGTTCCAAGGCATGCGCCAGCGACACCATCGAGGCGACCATGGTGCGATCGCGAGAGGATTCGCCCAGATCCGTGATCAGGCTGCCCTCGATCTTCACGAAATCCACTGGCAGATGTTTCAGATGGCTGATCGAGCTGAAGCCGGTACCGAAATCGTCCAGCGCAAAGCGCACGCCGACCTTGCGCAAGCCCTGCATGAACTTGCGGGCCGAGTGCAGGCTGCCGATTTCGCTGGTTTCGGTGACCTCGAAGATCAGCCGGTTGGCCTGCACGCCAGACCCGCTGATCATCTGCTCGATGAGCTTGAGGGCTTCGGGATCCTGCAGGGTCGAGTTGGACAGGTTCACGGTGAAACCGACGCGCGAATCGCCCGGCAGCGTCGCCAGGAAGCGCAGCGCCCGTCCAATCACCCAGAGATCGATCTTGGGCATCATGCCGACGCGTTCGGCCAGCGGCACGAACACCGAGGGGCTAACCAGCTGACCGTCGCGGTTGACCATGCGGATCAGCAGTTCGAACAGGGCTTCGCCGCTGCTGTGCTGGTGCAGACGCCAACCCTGCGAGCGCAGCGCCGCCTCGTCGGCATCGCGGATGCCGCTCACCGGCAGGATCGGCTGTGTCAACAGCAGGAAGCGGTCCTCGTGCAGCGCCTCGCGCAGACGCACGATCCAGCCAGCATCCAGTTCCCGGGCGATCCGGGCGTCGGCGCCGGAGACATAGATCTGGGTCTGGTCTCGACCGCGACGCTTGGCATCGTGGCAGGCCAGGCGCGCGTGCTCGATCACGTACTCGGCGCTGGGGGCCTCGCCACTGAGGATGGCCACGCCGACCGAGCCACTGACTGCCACTTCGCGACCGTAGAGCTGATAGTTGCCGTCCTTCACCAGCTCGCGGAAGCTGTCGGCGATGGTGAACAGATTCTCCAGCTGCACGCCCGAGAGCAACAGCGCGTAACGATCGTCCTCCAGGCGCGCCAGGGCATCGTCCGGGCGCAGGCGCTGAGACAGCAGATGACCAACGTCGACCAGCACCCGATCGGCTGCCGCCTGGCCGGCGTTCTCCACAATCATGTTGAAGCGGTCGAGATCGATGTACAGCAGCGCCGAATAGCCGCCGCGCTCGCGCCGTATCTCCAGCTCCTGGGTCAGTGACTGGGTCAGACAACGGCGGTTGGCGAGGCCGGTGAGCTGATCATGCAGCAACTCCCAGCGCAGTCGGTCGGCGCTCTTGCGTTCCGAGATGTTGCGGAACACCACTACCGTGCCCTCGCGCCGGCCCTGTATGGCCAGCGGCAACACCGTGCATTCCACCGGCAGCGCCTGCCCGGCGCGGGTCCAGAACACGGTCTCGTAGGAACTGAGCTCGGAGCCCTCGCTGTAGGCGCGGGCCAACGCCGAATCCTGCACGCCGATGCGCTGGCCATCCTCAGCCGCGAAATGGATCAGCTGATGGGCCTGCTTGCCGATCATTTCCTGCTC
Organism: Lysobacterales bacterium; assembly: GCA_022841325.1. Classification (GTDB taxonomy): domain Bacteria; phylum Pseudomonadota; class Gammaproteobacteria; order Xanthomonadales; family SZUA-5; genus JADKFD01. The sequence continues at coordinate 56,799 of JALHRS010000014.1, forward strand.
GTCGAGATAGTCCAGCACGCGCACCGCGGCCGGATTGGCAAAGGTGATGACGCCCTGCCCGTCCACACCGTAGACGCCATCGCCCACCGCCCGCAGGATGCCGTCCAGCCGCAGACGTTCGGCCTCCACCGATTTCTGGGACTGAATGGTCCGCGCCAGCGCCTTGATCCGCGCCAGGGTCAGTTCCAGCACCTCGTTCTTGAACATGCATTCCATGGCGCCAGCCTCAAGGCTGCGCTTGATGATCGCGTCCTTGTAGCTGCCGGTGATGATGGCGATGGGCATGTTCCGGGTGGCCGTGGAACTGGCCAGACGCCGGGTCAGCTCATCACCGCTGCCGTCGGGCAGGTAGTAATCGACGATGGCCAGATCGTAGGCGCCGCTCTGACCCTTGGCGTAGCCTTCCTGGACCGTGGCCGCCGTATCGACAATGAAACCATTGCTTTCGAGCACCTGGCGGTAGGCAAAGCGCACGCTTTGGGAGTCGTCCACAAACAGCACCCGCAGCGGCGCATTGACCGGCGCCTGCACCAGGCTTTCCGGTGCCGGGCCTACGCTATCGGCGGCTTCCGGCGGCATCAGCTGGCGCAGGGCCGCCGGAATCCGGCCGAAATTGGACCACAGCAACAGAAAGGCGTTGCGGCGCCGCGCCAGCCATTGCGCCAGGAACGGCGTTTTCTCGTGGCTCAGCACCAGCACCGCCAGGGACGGCGCCTGGGAATCTCCCAGGTGGCTCATGAGCGCCTCGAAATCCGGTGTGGACCGCTGCGGCGCTCCGATCACCAGCACCTTGAACTTGACCGCACCGGCATCGATGGACGCCAGCAGTTCGCTGGCTTCGGCGAAGTTGCCGATCATGCGGTCCACGGTTTGATGGCTGGCCGCCAGTGTGCGCTGCAGCAGGTGGCTCAAGGTCGCCGAAGTTTCAACGATGACGATGCCGGACATAAACCCTCGACTAGCAATGACGGAGATGCGCGTCGGCCACGATCCGAGTTCAGGGTCGACCTTTCGCGGCCGCGACCGTGCCGACACCCATGACCGACACACCTCGGTAGGCCGAGCATATGAACAGCTGACTGGATTCTATGCAAGCCCCGGGGAGCGGCATGTGAGGGATGTCAGGGTGCGGGGCACGGGGCACGGGGCACGGGGCACGGGGCACGGGAAAGGCTACGAACTTTGGGCATTTGTAGGTCCAGACTGGTCTGGACGCTCCTGGCAGAAAGGCAGAAAAGCGTCCAGCCCAGTCTGGACCCACAAAGGCTCGTACCTCAGCCACCAATCCCAGCTCAGAGCGGCTCCACCCGCGCGCCCTCGCTGACGCGGTCATCCGGGTGCACCACGATCAGGTCGCCGGCCTCGATGCCGCTGAGTATTTCTGCCTCCAGGCCACTGCGCCGTCCCAACACCACCTTGCGCTCATGGGCGCGGCCGTCTTCGATCCGGAACAGCGCCCAGTCCTCACCGCTGCGGAACAGCGCGCCGCCGGGAACGGTCAGGGCTTCGCCGCTGGACAGGATGAACTCGGCGTCGACGCGGTAGCCATCGCCCAGGCGTTGCCACTGTTCTGGCGGTGACACCAGATCGGCCAATACATAGACCCGCTGCTCCTCCACGCCCAGCGCCGAGATCTTGGTGAATCCGACCGGTTCGACCCGTCGCACCCGCGCCTGCAGGGCCTGCTCACCGCCCCAGCGATGCAGGCGCACGTCCATGCCGGGCGCCACCTTGACCGCGTCGGACGAGAGCAGATCGACTTCCACCTCCAGACTGGCCGGATCTCCGATCTCCAGCAGGGGTTCGCCGACGGCGACCGGTCCGGCGCTTTCACGCAGTCGTGCCAGCACCACGCCGGCGACCGGCGCATGGACTTCGACCAGGGTGTCGGTCCCGGCACTGGCGCCCTGTTGCTGCAACAGTGCCTGAGCGGCTTCCTGCTGCGCCTGTGCCAGCTGCAGCGCGAAGCGCGCTGCCGCCAGTTCTGCGCTGGCCTGGCGGGCCTGGCTCTGGGCGCGATCGCCGTCGCGCTGGGCCAGGGTGCCCGAGGCCACCATCGGCTGTACGCGCTGCAGTTCCTGTTGCGCCAGCGTGTCAGCGGCCCTGGCGGCATTGATGCGTGCCTGCGCCTGACTGACGGCCGAGCCGGCTGCGCGCGACTCGAACTGCAGCCGTTCACGCGTGGCTGGATCCAGCAGGGCCCCCATCGCCGGCGCAATCCGCACCAGCACCTGACCGGCACTGACACTGTCGCCCGAACGCCATTCGATGCGGTCTACCTCGCCGGCCACCGCGGCAGCGATACGGTAGCGATGCACCACCCGGGTACGTCCCTCCTCACGCAGGCTTTCGACCAGCTCGTGACGCACTGCCTGCGCGGTATCGACCCGCACGCGCTCGCCGCGGAATCCGAAGTACAAGACCGCCAGTACCAGCGCCGCCGCCAGCAGCAGTCCGGCCCGCGCCGATGGCGAGCGCATGGCGCTCAAGAGTGGTCACCTGATGCTGCGCCGGAGCCTGCCTGCGAGCGATCAGCGGTGGGCTGCGCTGACGCCTTGTTACGCTCGGCGCGCTGACGCAGCAGGCGCTGGGTTTCGGCGTCCAGAAGCAGCGCGGTCGGCGGGCGCACCCGACTCGCGACCCGGTCGTGAATGAACAGGAACAGCGTCACGAAGCTCATCACCGCGGCGCCCAGAGGCGCGACCACGCCTCTGAACACATCGGTACTGATGAAACTGCACGATCCCATCAACAACAAGGTGATGCCCAGTGCAATCCAGCGCGCCATGGTGTCTCTCCCTCTGCGCTACAGCCAAAGTGGAGTCTGCCGAATTCTGGGTGTGGGTGTCATGCGCAAGTGCGCATGCGGGTCGTTCAAGCACGAGTCGCACTGGCGGCGTGCGTGGGCTGTGTGGGGGACGGGGGACGGGGCACGGGGCACGGGAAAGGCCAAACCGCTCTTGCCACGGACCTGAGGGATCTGTAGGTCCAGACTTGTCTGGACGCTTCTGCCGCACCTGGCCAAGAGCGTCCAGACAAGTCTGGACCCACCAGAGCCCGCGTGCTGTGCACCCAGGCTCGGCCGGTCGGATTCCCCTGCTCCCTGCCCCCTGCCCCCTGCCCCGTGCCCCGTGCCCCGTGCCCCGTGCACGCATTTTCCGCGTCGAACGGTCTACACTTTGAGGGCCATCAATGCCGCGTAAACACCCGCGATCTACCATTAACTGCCACTGGAGCCGATTGCCGCCTTGAACCGAGTGCTTGCCCGCATGCGCAACCCCCGCCGGCGCTGGCTTGCGCCCTGGCTGGCCGTGTTGTTGCTGTGCAACCAGCTGGCGCTGGCTCAACACGTCTGCCGTGTCGGTGAGTTCAGTCCGGCCACGATCAGCAGTGAGGCCGGGCATGGCCAATGCGACCCTTCCGGGCAGGCTTCCGCGGAGGCGGCGGCGGAGCAGCTCGCCTGCCGCATGCATTGCGATGATCTGCCCAAGCTGGCCAAGGATCAGGTAAGTCTGCAGGTGCCGGCACTGCCGGCAGCCGGCTTTGTCGGTCCGGATTTCAGCCAGCAGGCTCTTGCTGGCGCCGAGTTCGTCCCACCCATCGATACCGCCTCAGGCTACAGACGACGCCTGCACGAATTTGGCGTACTCCTGATCTAGGGCAATCCACGTTCGCTCTGCTCCGGCACCGCAGCCTTGCGGTCGACCGGCCGCTTTTGCGTATCCGAACGGGATTTCACCATGCCATTCCTCTTGTTGATGTTGATGCTGGTCCTGATCAGCGCCGCGCCTGTTGCCGTGGCCGACGAAAGCGCTACCGAGACCATGCCCGGCGCTTCGGTCGAGTCCATCCACCAGTGGTTGCGCCGCCACAATCCCAGCCTGGGCGCGCTGGCCCTGGACACCGAGGCCGCGGAAGAACGGGTTGATCTGGCCGCCGCCTGGCCCGATCCAAGCTTCGGCGTGGAACTGCGCGACATCGATATCGATCGGCCGCGGCTGCTGCCCGGGCAGACCGGCTCCACCCGCTATCAGCTGCGCCAGAGTCTGCCGCTCTGGGGCAAGCGCGAGCTGGCGCGCGAGCAGGCCCGGGCCGAAGCCGACGCCACGGCATCGGCGCGTGACGCGACGGAGCTGGAACTGCTGGCCTCAGCCGATCGCGCCTATGTGCACTACTGGCAGACCGAACAGGCACTGCGCGTGCTCGAGCGCATCCTCGGGCGCCTCGATGATCTGCGCGCGCTGGCGGAAAGCCGCTACGCGGCCGGCCTGGCCCAGCAGCAGGACGCACTCCAGGCCGCAGTGGAACTCACGCGCATGCGTGGCGAGCAGATCCGCCGGCGGGCCGAGGGACAAGCCGCGGCGGCGACCCTGAACGCGGCGCTGGGCCGACCGCCGCTGGCGCCACTAGCGCCGCCTGAAGGCCCACCCCAGCTGCCGGTGGATCAGCGCCTGGAAGCGCTGCTGGCGCAGGCGCCCGCAGCGCACCCGCGGGTCCAGATGGAACAGGAGCTGGCAGCGGCGGCCGAGCGCGAACAGGAGCTGACCCGGCGCCAGCGCTACCCGGATCTGAATCTGGGACTGGGGCTGATCCAGGATGGCCGCCAGTTGCGCGCCTTCGAGCTGATGTTCGAGATCGAGCTGCCGCTGCAGCGCAGCGCCCTGCACCAGCGCGAACGCATCGCCGCCTTGCGCAGCGAGGCCGCGCTGACCCGTCGCGAGGCGGCGCTGAACCAGATCCGCGGCGAACTGGCCAGCGCCCATGCACGCTGGTTTGGCGCCCGCGCCCAGCGCCAGCTGATCGAAGACACCCTGCTGCTGGAGGCCGAGACCGCCTATGTGTCGTCACTGGCCAGCTATGGCAACAGCGCCGTCGATTTCGGCACCTTGCTGCAGGCGCTGCGCCAGAGCCTGTCTGCCGAGCTGGATCATGTGGACGCACTGGAAACTGAACTGCTGGCCGCTGCCGATGTGCGCGCCCTGACTGGAGATGCACGATGAACGCGAGAACGCTGGCGATGCTGCTGCTTGCTCTGCTGCTGGGCGCCGCCGCTGGCTGGTGGCTGCGAGCACCGACCTTGGTGCCGGAGGTCAGCACGGCCGCGCCCGCCAACGAGCCCACGGAACGCAAGATCCTGTACTACCGCAACCCCATGGGTCAGCCGGACACTTCGCCGGTGCCGAAGAAGGACTCGATGGGCATGGACTACGTGCCGGTCTACGCCGACGAGGTGGAAGACAGTCCGGGCACGGTGGCGCTGTCGCCACAACGGTTGCAGACGCTGGGCGTGCGCACGCAAGTGGTCGAACGCAAGATCGCCCGCGACCAGATTCGCGCCAGTGGCCGCATCGAGGTCGACCAGGCCCGGCGTCTGGTCATCGCGCCCAAATTCGATGGCTGGATCGAGCATCTCCATGCCAATCAATCCGGGCAGTCGCTGCGTCGCGGCCAGGCGCTGATGGCGGTCTATGCGCCGGAACTGGTGTCGACCCAGAACGAGTTTCTGATCGCCCAGTCGGCGGCGCGAAAACTGCCCGCCGGCGACAGCGCCGAGGCCATGCAGCGGCTGGCCGATGCCGCCCTGCTGCGACTGCGCAACTTCGACATCCCGCCGGCCCAGGTCGAGAGACTGCGCCAGGGCCAGGCCGAGCGCCTGCTGACCCTGACCGCACCGGCCAACGCCGTGATTCTGGAACCGCCGATGGTCGCCGGCAGCCGCTTCATGGCCGGCGATACGGTACTGACCCTGGCCGATCTGTCCAGGGTCTGGCTGGTCGCTGCGGTGCCGACCCTGAACTCCGCCGAGGTCCGCATCGGGCAAGCGGTCCGCTTCACCTCGGCGGCACTGCCGGGGCGCGAATTTACCGGCAGCATCGGCTTCGTCGATCCCATGCTCGACGCCAGCATGCGCACGCTGGAAATCCGGGTGGAACTCGACAACCCGGACGGCGTGCTGCGCCCGGCGCTGTATGGCGATGTGCTGATCGAACTGGCCAGCGACGAGCCGCAGCTGCTGGTGCCGCGATCGGCGGTGCTCGACAGCGGCACGCGCCAGGTGGTCTTTGTCGAAGTGAGCCCGGGCCGCTTCGAGCCGCGCCCGCTGCAACTCGGGCGCCGCGCTGGCGATGACGTGGTGGTACTCGATGGCCTGCGCGCCGGCGAACAGGTGGTGGTGGCGGCCAATTTCCTGATCGATGCCGAGAGCAATCTGCGCGCCGCGCTGCAGACCCTGCAGGCCGAGCCCGGGGCCGAGGCCGAGGACGCGATGCCGGCGCACGCGGGGGAGCACTGACATGCTCGCGCGTCTGATCGCCTGGTCGGCCCGCAATACCGTGCTGGTGCTGCTGGCGACGGTGTTCATCGTCGGCGCCGGCCTGTATGCGCTGTGGCGCACGCCGCTGGATGCCCTGCCGGATCTGTCCGATGTGCAGGTCATCGTCTACACCGAGTATCCGGGCCAGGCGCCGCAGGTGGTCGAGGACCAGATCACCTACCCGCTGACCACCGCCATGCTCGGGGTTCCGCGTTCCAGGGTGGTGCGCGGCTTTTCCTTCTTCGGCGTCTCCTTCGTCTACGTGATCTTCGAGGACGGCACCGACCAGTACTGGGCCCGCTCGCGGGTGCTCGAATACCTGAATTCGGCCGGCGCGCGCCTGCCGGAGGGGGTCACGCCCACGCTCGGCCCCGATGCCACTGGCGTCGGCTGGGTCTATCAGTACGTCATCGAAAGCCCCAATCATTCACTCGACCAGCTGCGAGCGCTGCAGGACTGGTATGTGCGCTACCAGCTGACCCAAGTGCCGGGCATTTCCGAAATCGCCAGCATTGGTGGCTTCGTGCGCCAGTATTCGGTCACGGTGGATCCGGCCCGCCTGCGCCAGTACGGCATCGGCCTGGACCGTGTCAGCCAGGTGATCGCCGACAGCAATCGCGATGTCGGCGGTCGCAGCATCGAACTCAACGAAACCGAGTACATGGTGCGCAGCCGCGGCTATCTGCGCGGCAGTGCCGATCTGGAGCAGCTGGTGCTCAGCGCCGAACACGGCACTCCAGTGCTGATCCGCGATGTCGCCCGGGTGGAGGAAGTGGCCGACGAGCGCCGCGGCATCGCCGAACTCAACGGCGAGGGCGAAGTGGTCGGCGGCATTGCCGTGGCCCGTTCCGGCGGCAACACCCTGGAGATCATCGAGAATCTGAAGCAGAAGATTGCCGACATCGGCCCCGGCCTGCCTGAAGGCGTGGTCATCCGCAGCGTCTATGACCGCTCCGATCTGATCCACCGCGCCATTGCCACGCTGACCAGCACATTGATCGAGGAAAGCCTGATCGTGGCGGCGGTCTGCCTGCTGTTCCTGTTTCACGCGCGCAGCGCGCTGGTGGCGATCCTGATGCTGCCGGTCGGCGTGCTCATCGCCTTTCTGGCCATGCATCTGCTCGGCATCCATTCCAACATCATGAGCCTGGGTGGTATTGCCATCGCCATCGGCGCCATGGTCGATGCCGCCATCGTCATGATCGAGAACGCGCACAAGCACATCGAACGGGCGCCCGAGGATGCACCGCGACTGCCCCTGATCATCAACGCCTGCGTGGAAGTCGGGCCTTCGCTGTTCTTCGCGCTGCTGATCATCACCGTGTCCTTCCTGCCGGTGTTCGCGCTGGAAGCGCAGGAAGGCCGGCTGTTCCAGCCGCTGGCCTATACCAAGACCTTTGCCATGGCCGGTGCCGCGCTGCTGTCGGTGACGCTGGTGCCGGTGCTGATGGCGCTGTTCATCCGTGGGCGCATTCGGGCCGAGTCGGAAAACCCGCTGAATCGCTGGTTGATCGCGCTGTACCGACCGGTGATTCGCTGGGTGCTGCGCTTCAAGCCGGTGGTGCTGATGGTCGCCGTCATCGCGCTGGGACTGAGCTGGTGGCCGGCCAGCCGCCTCGGCAGTGAATTCATGCCCAGCCTGAACGAAGGCAGCCTGATGTACATGCCGACTTCGCTGCCGGGCATGTCGGTCACCCAGGCCGGCCAACTGCTGCAGACCTCCGACCGCATCATCAAGTCCTTCCCCGAGGTGGAATCGGTGTTCGGCAAGGCCGGACGCGCCATGACCGCCACCGATCCGGCACCGCTGGAAATGTTCGAGACCGTGATCAACCTGAAGCCGCCGGAGCAGTGGCGCCCGGGCTTGACCCAGGAGGATCTGATCGCCGAGATGGACAGCGCCCTGCGCTTTCCCGGCGTCGCCAATTCCTGGACCATGCCGATCCGGGCGCGTATCGACATGCTGTCCACCGGCATCCGCACGCCCATCGGCATCAAGGTCTTCGGCACTGAGCTTGGCTCGATGGAGCGGCTGGCCGAAGAGATCGAAGCGGTGGTCAGTGCGGTGCCAGGCACAGCCAGCGCCTATGCCGAGCGACTGACCGGCGGCTACTACCTCAATATCGAGCCGGATCTGGCCAAGCTGGCGCGCTATGGCATCAGCGTCGGCAGCGTCCAGGATGTGATTGCCGCGGCGCTCGGCGGCAGCACCGTGACCACCACCGTGGAAGGGCGCGAGCGCTTTGCCGTGATCGTGCGCTATCCACGCGAGTTGCGCGACGACCCGCAAGCGCTGGCGCAGCAGGTGCTGGTCATGGCCCCCGATGGCGCCCAGCTGCCGCTGGGCGAACTGGCCCGGATCAGCCTGAGCCAGGGCGCGCCCTCGATCCGCACCGAGAATGCGCTGCTCAGCGCCTACATCTATGTGGATGTGCGCGATCGCGACATCGGCAGCTACGTGGCTGAGGCCCGGCGCGCCGTGGCCGAGAAGGTCCGCTTCCCACCCGGCACCTACGCCGTCTGGAGCGGCCAGTTCGAGTACCTGGAGCGCGCCGTGGCCAAGCTCAAGCTGGTGGTGCCGATGACCCTGGCGCTGATCTTCCTGCTGCTGTACCTGAACTTCCGGCGGGTCACCGAAACGCTGATCGTGATGTGTTCGGTGCCTTTCGCGCTGGTCGGTGGGGTCTGGCTGATGTGGGCGCTGGAATACCATCTGAGCGTCGCCGTGGCCGTGGGCTTCATCGCGCTGGCAGGCGTGGCCGCGCAGACCGGGGTGGTCATGCTGATCTATCTGGACCATGCCCTGATGGCGCTGGCGGCGCGGCGCCAGGCCGAGGGCAAGGCGCTGGATCGGGCCGATCTCACCGCCGCCATCATCGAGGGCGCAGTCGAGCGCGTACGGCCCAAGCTGATGACCGTGGTAGCGATCATCGCCGGCCTGCTGCCGATCATGTGGAGCACCGGCACCGGCTCGGAAGTGATGCGCCGCATCGCCGCGCCGATGGTGGGCGGCATGGTCTCGTCGACCGTGCTGACCCTGGTGGTGATTCCGGCGCTGTTCGCCTGGGTCAAATGGCGACAGATTGCCCGCGGCCAGCTTTCGTAGGTCACGTTGGCCTGCAGGGCCTACGTGGACACGGCGTAGCCACCCAGCCTGGACCGCAGCAGCAGCGTCACGTAGACCGCTGCGCGGTCAACGTGACCTACCAGAGCCCCGGCCTTCGTAGGTCACGTTGGCCTGAAAGGCCTACGTGACACGGTGTAGCTGCCCGGACCGGACCGCACGAGAAGCGTCACGTAGACCGCTGCGC
>JALHRS010000014.1:66522-90404 GCA_022841325.1 Lysobacterales bacterium
GTCAACGTGACCTACCAGAGCCCCGGCCTTCGTAGGTCACGTTGGCCTGAAAGGCCTACGTGACACGGTGTAGCTGCCCGGACCGGACCGCACGAGAAGCGTCACGTAGACCGCTGCGCGGTCAACGTGACCTACAAGAGCGCTTTGGCGAGCACCTGTTTGCGCATGCGCTCGCGCCAGGTGAATCGCACCCGATCCAGAGCCGGGATCAGCGGATCCCAAGCTTCCCCGCGGATGTCGATCGGGCGGCCCTGGTCCGACAGATGCGCGTCGTCGATGTCGCCAGTCCAGGCAAAGACGATGTCGTTGCAATGCTCGGAATCGCGCACCACCAGCAACCGATCATCGAAGACCGCGGCGATGCGCTCTATCGGATTGCCTCCCTGAACCTGATCGCGGGCGATGTTGGCCACCAGCACGCCATTGCTGCGCAGCGCGCGCCGGCACTGCAGATAGAAACGCAGCGTCGCCAGCGGTGGTGGAATGCCGACCCGGTCATAGGCATCCAGCAACAGCACGTCATAGCGGTTGCGGGCGCGGGCGATGAAATCGGCGCCATCGGCCAGCTGCACGCTGAGGCGCTCGTCGTCGGGCGGAACCTGGAAGATGGCCCGCAAATCCAGCACCAGCGGGCTGTTCTCGACCACTTCCATCGCCGAGTTCGGCAGGTTGCGATGGCAAAACTTGACCATCGAGCCGCCGCCCAGACCGATCATGCCGATCCGTGCCGGCGCCAGCTGGAACAGCACGAAAGCCATCATCGTGCGGGTGTAGTCCAGCACCAGCGCGTCCGGCGCGTGATTCCACATCTGGCTCTGGATCTGGTGCCCGGCAAAGCGCAGCGAGGTGGCCGTCGAGGTCTCGGCCAGATAGGGCCTGACCACGCGATCGACAGCGTCAAACTCGGACACCCGGCAACTCCAGACGCAGAGAGGAGCGCCATTCTAGTCTGCCGCGAGCAGAGCGGTCGCGACGCAGGGTGGCCTGGAGCCGGCGTCATTGCGCGCCACCCGGTCCGTCCCGAAACCGACCACGGGCCATGAACCCACGGCGTCATTGCGACCCCGGACTTGATCCGGGGGAAGCAATCCAGACACACAGCCGCAGAAGCACTGGATTGCTTCGTCGCTGCGCTCCTCGCAATAACGCATCAACAACTTGCGAGACGGGCTCATGGAAAGCGGCTGTAGCGCGGCTCCGGCGCGCGTGGGCTCAGGTGAGCACCAGCGGGTATTCGCGCCGGCGGCCGCGGCTCTGTAAAGCGCAAGGCGCCGGGCGCCTCGCGTGTGTGGATTGTGGCTCTATTGACGTCTGTCGACGCGAAGGACCCGGCCTACGCCAGCTGTGGGAGCTCGCTCCACTGTGGGACTCTGTCCGCGACAATCTCGCTGGCCCAAGCCCGGATCGCGGCTGAAGCCGCTCCCACAGCTGACCACCATCCCTACGCTCAGGACGCCTTCTTGCCGGCGCCGATGCGCTTCATCAGGGCATCGACTTCCTTGCGCATGTCGCGCACCTGCTCCCAGATGTCGTGATCCAGGGTCATCTTGTGGTGCAGGGCGGAGACGATCGGCACCAGGGTGTTCTCGTAGGCCTTGGCCATCTTGGCCAGGGTGTCGGCGAGTGCCGGCGGCATCTCGAGCTGCGGATCACGCGGCACCCGCGCCAGCAGCTCGCGGATCTCGCCCAGCGATTCCAGCGCCTTCAGGGCTTCGCGGGTGCCGGCCGACTGTTCGTTCTGCTTCTGCAGCTGCTGGGCGATATCGGCCAGTACCTGGGCGGCGCGGGTGGCGCCGTCGGCTTCCTTGCCGCCCTGTTTCATCAGCCGCTGGAAGTTGTCGACCAACTGCTGCCAGCGCGCCGCCTCCTCGGTGCTCGGCTGGCCGATCAGCTGCGCCAGCTTCAGCAGATTTTCTTCGGCGCGCGCGCCCAGGGTCTGGGCCTCGCCGCGATAGTGGTCGCGGATCAGCGCATCGAGTTCGCTCTCCGTCATCAACGGGCTCAGCTGCGCCGCCAGCTTGACCATGTTGCGGTAGCTGCCCTGCAGCTTGAAGGGCGGCTCGGTGCGATAGCTGTCGTCCTGGGCGGCGCTGGCGACATAGCTGGCGTTGACCCTGCCCAGTACATCGCGCACGCTGAGCATGCGCTTGATCAGTTCCACCAGCTCCACGCCGCCGGGCAAGCCGCTGGGCAGCAGTTCGTCGTCGCCGCGGGCGATGCGCAGCACGCTCTGGATCTCGGCGCGCGGGCGTTCGGCCAGCGGCGCCGACAGCGGGTTGGCGGTCAGCGCATTTTCGATGTAGCTGTCGGCAAACAGCGCTTCGCGGCCGCTCAGCACATCGCCGAGGTTGTAGACGTCGGCGCGGTTGGCGAGCATGTCCGGTATCCGGAACATTTCGCCGGTTTCGGTGTAGGGATTGCCGGCCATGACCAGCGCGAAACGCTTGCCGCGCAGATCGATGGTGCGGGCACTGCCGTCGATGACCGCATCGATACGCCGGGTGCCGTCGGCCAGCGAGATGAACTTCTGCAGGAATTCCGGCGAGCAGTGCTGGATGTCATCGACGTAGAGCATCACGTTGACGCCCATGGCCAGGCCCAGATTGAGCTTGACCAGTTCCTCGGCGGCGCCGCGGGTGCTGGCCTGGGCCGGATCCAGCGAGGTGATTTCGTGGCCCAGCGTCGGTCCGTTGACGCGCACGAAGATCATGCCCAGGCGATCGGCGATGTACTCCATCAAGGTGGTCTTGCCGTAGCCCGGCGGCGAGATCAGCAGCAGCAGGCCGGAGCGGTCCGAACGCTGATCGCCGATGGTGCCGATCTGCTTGGCCAGATTGTTGCCGATCAGCGGCAGATAGACCTCGTCGATCAGCCGGTTGCGCACGAATCCAGCCAGCGGTTTGGCCTCGAAACGGTGCAGCCCCAGGCGTTTGCGCTCGCGCTCGCTGACCCGATGGCGCAGCGCCGCAAAGGCCGACCAGGCCGGCGCGACGGTCTGCTGATGTTGTGCCAGGCGGATCAGGAACTCCGGGAAATCCAGCTCCAGCACGCCCTGTCTGACGCGCCCATGCTCGCCGCGCATGCCCTCGATGCGGGTGTGCAGCTCGACATTGATGCGCTCGCGGGCCAGGCCCGGGAAGCACAGGATCGCCGCCGCTTCGAGCACGCTGGCGGGATGGGCGTCGGCCTGCGTGCGCGCGCACCAGGCCCGGGCCAGAGTCAGCTTTTCGGCGCTGGCAATTGGCGCATTCAGCGCTGCCAGCGCCGACACCGGCAACTCGCGCGAGACCTGTTCGGCCAGACCCAGCGCGCTGGCGCTGGCGGCAAAGCTGGGCAGCGTGCCGCCCAGACTGGCGGCCAGATGGCGGGCGGCCGATTCGATGCTGCTGGCGTCATCGGGCAGACCCAGCTCGGTCGCCAGCGCGCTCAGGGCGCTGTGCCACGAGGGCGGCAGGGGCATGCCCTCGCCCCGCGCCAGAAACCAGGCCAGACCGGCGGCCAGGCTCCGCGCCGATGCCTGTTCAGTGCTGTCCAGACCGGCAAACCAGGCCTGCGCCAGCACCCGCGCCGAGGCTGGCCAGCGCAACTCGCCGGCTTGTCGGGCGATGCTGTCCAGGGCCTGGACGATGCGGGTGGCATCGGCATCGTGCACGCCGCGCTGATAGTCCTCGGTGGGATGGCGCTGCGCTTCCTCGGCCACCAGATCGGCCAGCGCACTGCCCTCGGTGGCGCGCAGGGCGGCATTGATCGCGGCATCGCCGGCGCTGGCGCGCTGCCAGATGCGCCAGGCCAGATATTCGGCCCGATAGACCGATTCGGTCTCGTTGGGCAGCACCTGACCCCAGACTTCGCGATGCTGCTCGGCCTCGGGCTCATCCAGCGCCATCCGGTAATCGGTGCCGGTCAGTTGCAGCGACAGGCCCTGCTCGTTGTGCAGCAGCGCCAGATCCAGCGGCCGGCGTTCGATCGTGAAGCGCTGGCGACCGAGCGCCAGCGAATCTCCGGAGGTTCCAAGCTCCAGCCGATCGCGCAGATCGCGCAGCCCGGCTTCCTTGAGACTGCGCAGGCGCCCGGCCAGTTCATCGGCCTGCACCGCGGCGCCCAGCTGGCGCAGCTCTTCGATCTGCGCCTGGGCACGTTCGACCAGGGTGTCGCCGGCAAAGAAGCCGTGCAGCTCGTCGGCCTCGGAAAGCTTGGCGATGCGCCGCGGAATGCCGTCCAGCACCCGCGACACCGCATCGCGCAGGCCCTGCGCGCGCTTGTCGCGCTGCGCCGCGATCTGCTCGCGCCGGGCCGCGAAGGCTTCCAGCGCGGCCTCACGCCGGGTGGTCAATTCGACCAGAAAGCCCGGTTGCGAGCCGAAACGGCCTTCGAGATGTTCGATCTGGCCGAGCGTGCGCGCCAGCCCCTCATCGATGGCTTCCGGGCTGTCGCTGCGCGCCAGCAGATTGGTCAGCGACTGCTCCAGCACCGTCAGCTGGGCACCGAACTCCAGCCCCTGCTCCTGCTCCAGCAGGCCCTCGCGGCGCGAGCGCAAACCGGCGCGGCTGCGATTGACCTCGGCATACAGCGCGCTGGTCTGACCCAGCAGCGTGGCCCGCTGTTGCGCGTCGGTCTGTTCGAAACTGGCGATCAGCTCCGACAATCCATCGAGCGACTCGGCCAGCGCATCCAGCTGCTCGCTGATCGGCGCCAGCGCCTTGGTGGACTTGGCGCTGTCTACCGCAGTGGCGGCTTCGTTGAGTCCCTTGCGCAGGCTGGCAAAGGCCGCCGGATCGGCAAAGAACTTGAGCGCGCGCTCGCCGATGCGATCGAGTTCCTCACGCAACCGCGTGTCCTGCACATCGATCGCGGCCAGATCCACATGGGCCTGCTCGCGCAATCCGGTCAGTTCGCCGCGCTTGCGCTTGATGGCGCGGATTGCCTCGGTGAAGTCCTCCGGCTTCTGCCAGAGCAGGCTGACCACGCTGGACAGCAGTTCGCTGACCTCGGCCCTGGCGCTGTCGACCGCTTTTCGAGCCGACTGCCGCGCGCGCTCCAGCTTCTCGTAGGCTTCCAGTGCTTCGCGACCGCTGCGCGCCAGCGTGCTGACTTCGGCGGCAATCTGCCCGACCTCGGCCTCGGCCAGCCAGGGATGGGCATCGACGCAGCGTGCTGCCAGTTTCAGCAAACGCTCGTAAGCGCCTTCGCTGGCGGCATCCTCGGCCAGCCGGGTCAGTTCGCGCAGTTCCGCCAGTGCCCGCACCACATTGGCATTGCCCAGACGACCGAGCAGGCCACCGACCCTGGGCTGGGCGCTGGCGTGTTCCTCCGAGGCGAAGGGCGTGCGCCACAGCTGCATGGTGTGCAGGCGTGAGGCATCGCTGCCTTCGGGCGTGACCAGCAGGATCTGGCCGTCGTCGAAGCGCGCGTAGCCCGCGGCCAGCAGCGGCTGGCCGATGGCGCGGTCGATCAGGTTGTAGGGCAGCAGCGCGTAATCGCCTCTGGCGGTGTCGTAAAACACATAGAGCACGTCCTCGCCGCTGGGCGCGCGCACCGTGCGCTTCAGCCGGTAGCCGCTGAAATCGTGACCCAGGTCCTTGAAGTGCTTGAAATCACCCGATTCCAGGTAGTAGCCGCCGGGAAACACGACGCCGTGGTCCTCGGGCAGCTCCACGCAGGAGTCACCGATCTCGTCGATGCGCAGCACCTGCTTCAGACGCTTGTTGTAGACCAGATAGCGGGTGTGGTTCTCGCGATAGGGCTTGATGCTGAGCAGGATCAGCGTCGGCAGATCGGCATAGGCAATCTCGGCATCGGCCAGCGCCTGGTTCTTGTCCTCGACCGGCTCGGAGTAGATGCCGAGACCGGTGTCGGTGTTGTTCTCGATCTTGATGGTCAGATCGCCGCCGATGGTCTCGACAAACACCGTGTCGAGGATGTTCACATGGGCATGCCGGCCGAGCACATGATCCTCGCGCCCCACCGATTGCCACTCGAAACTGTGCGAAGGCGGCAGCACGTGATCGCGCTCGCCGCGGTTGTCGATGTAGCTGAGCGCGCCGGCGGTGTCGACGGCAAAACGGAACACCCGCTTGTCGCCCGGCTGACTGCCGGTGCGGAAGATCAGCAGCAGACGCTCGTTGACCAGCCGCAGCTGATCCAGCGTGGTCGCCTTGTAGTAGGTGAAGAGCTCGCGGAAATCGGCGACAAAACGCTGATCGTCGAGAAAGCCGCCGGCGATGGGCACAGTCACCAGCTCCGTGCCCTCCGTGCCTTCGACCAGCTGGTACAGGCAGAACACATCCTCGACCCGGGTCTCCTTCTTCAGACCCATGGTCACGTTGTAGCCGAACAGCAGCCGATCGCCCACGCGCACGATGTCGCGCGCCACGCAGTTGTGTTCGGTACGCGCACTCAGCCGCGCCAGCAGCTTGGGCTCGATGCGCCCGAAAGTCTTGATCCGCTGCGCGTTCAGCGCATCGGCCTTGGCCCGCAGCGACTCGGAAGCCGCGGACAGGCGTTTGCGGAGCAGGTCGAAGGTGGCGGAGGAGGTCATGGGCGGGGCACGGGGCAGGGGGCACGGGGCACGGGAACAGCCATCGCTGTTCCACCTGGATCGCCATCCATTAGTTCCGTCGCGACCGGAACCACTTGATCTGCGGACAATTCGTAAATCGATAGGGACTCGCCCACACCACTCACACGTCGCAGCAACGCGCCTCGCAGATTCAGCAACTGCGCCCTGAGCCGAGATAACGACTCAATTGTCTGATCAGTGGGTTCCAGCAGGCCGACCCGGCTTGCGATAGTCCACTGGGTCTCCACCTCGGCTAAAGAACCGAGAGCGACGGACACGAACTGCACGAACTCTCTGGTGCTGTTTCTGGCGTGACCCTCGGCGATGTTCGACGCCACTGAATTTGCCGAGCGCCGCATCTGGGATGTCAGCCCGAAGCGCTCTTCGACGGGAAAAGCGCGTGTCAGCCGATAGACCTCTACAGCCAGATCAACGGCGCCTTTCCAAACATCCAGATCTCGGAAACTGGAAATCAATTCTTTGCTC
Source organism: Lysobacterales bacterium (assembly GCA_022841325.1). Lineage (GTDB taxonomy): Bacteria > Pseudomonadota > Gammaproteobacteria > Xanthomonadales > SZUA-5 > JADKFD01. The sequence goes on from JALHRS010000014.1 coordinate 73,568, forward strand.
CTGCCTTCAGAGGGATCGAAACACGCAGTAGTCCCGGCGCGCGAAGCTATTCCCGTGCCCCCTGCCCCGTGCCCCCTGCCCCGGCTTCGCCCACCAGCTTCTTCAACATCTCCAGCTCCTTGGTCTTCCCGCTCGCCACCAGCTTCTGCATCAGCGCGGCCACGCTGAGATCGCGCACGGCGTCGGCGCCGCCGACGGCGGCGACCAGTTCCTTGGCGTCCTGCAGCAGATCGCGCTTGCCGGCCTTGTGCTCGGCGAAGGCCTTGTTCAGCAGCTGGCTCTTGCCGACGGTGCCGTCGATGGCCTTGCCCAGCGACAGGCTGCGCATGAAGCTGTCGAAGTACTCGCCGTCGCCGCCGACGATCTCGATCTTGGCCTGCTGCAGCGCCCGCGACAGCACCTGGGCCTGATCCTTGGCGATGGCCTGGTTGGCCTCGATGCCGCGCAGGGTTTCGGCGTGGCTGTAGTCGAGCTGCATGCGCTGTTCTTCGTGGGCCCTTGTTTCCGGGCTCATCTTGGTCATGGCCTCGAACTTGGCGGTCAGGCCTTCGGACTCGGCCGCGAAGCGTGCGGCAATCGCCGCTGCCTCGGCTTCGCCGCTCTTCTGTCGACCGGTGGCTTCGGCTTCCAGCTTCAGACGCAGGGCCTCGGCCTGTGCCGCACCCTGTTTGGCGATGGCATCGGCGTCGACCAGCTTGACCTGTGCTTCGGCCACACCCTGCTTCTCGCGACCGGCCGCCTCGGCCTCCATCTTGGCCTGCAGCGCATGGGCGTGGGCATCGCCCAGCTTGACCACCGCATCGGCGTCGGCGAGCTTGACCCGGGCGGCGACCACGCCGTCCTTTTCGCGGGCGTCGGCCTTGGCGATGGCGACCTTGGCTTCGGCCAGTCCGGACGCCGCTGACAGCGCCTCGATGCCCTCGGCCTCGCGCTTCTTGGCCTCGGCCATCTTCGCGGCGACCGCGAGCCTGGCTTCGGCCAGGGTCTGTTCCTCGGCCGATTTGTGCTTGGCGCGCTGCTCGTCGGCCTCGGCCAGCTTGACCTCGGCGATGAACTTCTCCTGGGCCTGACCTTCGGCGAGGACGATGGTGCTCTTGCGGGTGCGCTCGGCCTCCGACATCACGCGCACATTCTTGATCTCTTCTTCCTGCTCGGCCACGGTGCGCTCGACCACGATGCGCTCGCGGATGACATCGGCGATGGCCTTCTTCTGCACCTCGACCGCCTTTTCCTTTTCGATCTGCTGCAGCGTCACTTCGCGTTCGCGATCGACGATCTCGAGCTCACGGGCGCGGGTCACCTTCTCTTCCTCGATGGCCACTGCGCGCAAGCGGTTATTCTGGGCGACTTCGGTCTCGCGCTTGACGTTCTCGTTCTGCACGGCGATCTGCTGATCGGCCAGCAGCCGTGCCAGCTCCGACTTGGCGCGCTCTTCCGAGGCGACCTTGGCCGACTCGGCCTCCTCGCGGGCCTTGGTGATGGCGATCTCGCGCTGCTGTTGGGCCTCGGCGTAGGCTTTCTGGCGCTCCAGTTCGAGCACCGCCTCGGCGGTCTCGACATCCTTCTTCTTGATCCGCATCTCTTCGTTGCGACGGAACTCGTTGGTGCGGATGTTCTCTTCCGCGGTGAGTTCGGTGATCTTCTTGATGCCCTGGGCGTCGAGGATGTTGTGCGGATCCAGCTTCTCCAGCGGGGTCTGCTCCAGATAGTCGATGGCCGCATCTTCGAGCACGTAGCCGGACAGGTCGTCGCCGATCTGGCGAACGATCTCGTCGCGGAACTGATCACGGGCCTGGTACAGATCGACAAAGTCCATGGCCTTGCCGACGGTCTTCAGCGCCTCCGAGAACTTGGCCGAGAACAGATCCTCCAGCGTGTCCTGGTTACTGGCGCGGGCGCAGCCGATGGCCTGGGCCACCCGCAGCACGTCCTCGGCGGTCTTGTTGACGCGCACGAAGAACTTGACCTTGATGTCGGCGCGCATGTTGTCCCTGCAGATCAGACCCTCCTTGCCCATGCGCTCGATCTCGATGGTCTTCATCGAGATGTCCATCTCCTCGACCTTGTGCAGCACCGGAATCACCAGCCGCCCGGTGAAGGTCACCTCGGGCTCCACCCGCATGGTGTTGACGATCATGGCGTGACCCTGCTCCACCTTGCGGTAGAACTTGGCGATCAGCGCGAGGAAGCCGAACAGGAAGATGACGACAACGACGACAGCTGCGATCAATGTGGTGAAAGCGAGGTCCATGGCTTACTCCGCTGGGGACTGGTACTGCGTTGAAATGGATAGGTGACTTGAGTTGAGACTGGGTGTTGGTCGGGACGCGGGACCCGGGACCGGGGACCCGGGAAGGCCAAGAGCCCAGAGCCGGCGTCGAGGGGGAGCCGATACCTTCATTGCGCTCGGGCTTGCAGGCGCGAGCTCTGGCTTGCCCGGGTCCCGGGTCCCGGGTCCCCGGTCCCGAAAGTGGCGTCCTAGGCTTCATATGCCTCCACCCGATAACGCCCACTCCTGGGGTCGAGATCTATGATCAAGGCGCTGGAACCTTTGGTCAGGGTGTTTGGGGTATCGGCATAGACGCGCACGTTCAGGGGCGCGCCGCTGCCGAGGGCTACTTCGGCCTGGCCGAATTTCTCCGACACGGTCAGCGTCAGGATCTTGCAGGCCTTGCCGAGAATCGCTTCCTTGTTGGCACTGACATGCACGACAAACAGCGGTTTCAGGGGCCGCAGCGCGCGCGCTGCCAGCGGCACCGCCAGGATCAGTGCCGCGATCAGGATCAGGCTGCCAGCGATCCACGCCGGCAGCGGAATCCACTTCCACAGCAGCGACACCGCCAGCAAGGTCAGCAGCCACCAGAAGAACACCACGCCGCTGACCACGATCGAGAAGGGCAGCTTGTCCAGACCCAGCGCCATCAGCGTTTCCGGGGCCTCGGCGTGGCTGCCCCCACCGCCGTGCGCGGGGATATCGACATCGGTTTCCAGATGGACGTCGGCGTCGAAATGCGGCCCGAAGGAGTCGAAATCGAGCACGCCGATGATCGCCAGCAGCCAGAACACCAGCAGCGCACCCATCAGCACCGAGGGCACGAAGCCCGGGAAGTGACTCAGCAACTCCATGAAACTGTTCACGATCTGGCTCTCCTGGCGGCTTTCTTCGGCTGCGATTGTGATTCGGAAAACTCGATCAGCTCGGCGTTGACTCTCTCCTTGATCGCCAGATGATCGGCGGGATCCAGCTGATAGCGCTCGCCGAGCAACTGGTAATCCTCGGGGCTCAGACTCACCGTCAGCCGCGGCCGCTTGGCCTGGCGGGTGATCGGCAGATCCAGTACCACGCGGATCTGGTCGGAGTTCGACAGATTGGCATCAAAGGCCGCCCGGCGCACGGCCATCAGCACCGATTCCGACACATCGAAGGCCACCTGCACCGCCTTCAAGGCCGGCTGCGCCGATTGCCAGCGGCTGGGGAGCGCACGGGGTTTCATCTCGGCCACCGTAGGTCACGTTGGCCGCGCAGCGGTCTACGTGACGATTGCGCCGCAGCATTGCCGAATGACCCAGACCTTCGCTTCACCGTGTCACGTAGCGCGCCTTGCGCGCAACGTGACCTACGTTCTGGTGTTACTCGCAATCGAGTGGCGGTCCCGCTCACTATTGGTCTCCCTTCCTGCGCGGACCCTTGCTCAACTGTTCCATGACCCTATCGGGCCGCGCATGTTCGAAGCCGCCAGCGCCCGACTTCGATTTCTTCGGCTTCGTTACCGGCGCGGCCGCATGGGTGGCCTGGCTGGCGGCCACGGCCGCCCGCGCCATCGCCACGTCGCGGTTGAACTCGCGCAGCTGTGCTTCCACCCGGTCATGCACGGCGCCCAGGGTGGCGATATGGGTATCGAAACTCGCCGCCATATCGCCTTCATGGACCACCGCGCGGGCCAGATCGCTCAGGCGATCGCGGTAGCGCGGATGCTGCTCGGGCGCGCGGGTCAGCGCTTCCAGCTGCGACTGCGCCCGCAACATGCGGCGGCGTGCGGCCTCGGCGCGGGCCTTGGCGTCGGCCAGTTCCGCCGCCGTGCGCTGCAGCAAGGCCTGCGCCTGCTTCACCGTGGGCGGCTCCGACGCGGTGCGCTCCGCACCGGGCGCCAGCGCCTTCCATTCGTCCTTGAGCAATCCGAGCACTTCATCCCACCAGGCCATGGTCGCTCTCACACCAGAAAGTCGGACAAGGTGGCCAGCGCATCGCGGCCGTTGTCGCTGAGCGTGGCCAGTTCCAGCGCCATATCCTCCGGCGTGGCCTGCGGGCTCAGCGCCCCGAACAGCACGAAGTGCTCGCCGACGCGACCGAAGGACGACAAGGGCACACTCGGATTCAGATCCAGCAAGGTCTCCAGCAACTTGCCACGGCGCCTGGCCTTGACATCGGCATCGCGCCACAGATAGCTGATGCAGAGCAGCTGACTGCCGGCATCGGTGATGTAGATCGGCAGCCGATCCACCTCCGGAAACCCGACCTCGATCACCGGCACATCGCCCGTCATCGGAGTCACGTCGATCGCATCGATCAACAGATGCCGCTGCAGCAGCGGCACCGTCGCCTCGATCAGGGATACCAGCTTGCGCGGCCTGGCCATCGATCACCCGCCTCCTTGGCGGGTCAGACGCTACAGCGTTGCCGTCGACGCTAGCTTCACGGACATATCATGTCAAGACATCTTATGTCGGATAGGCCGGAGGTCATGGGCGGCATGTTGCTCGTGGGTCACGTTGCCCGTAGGTCACGTTGCGCCGAAGGCGCTACGTGACACGGTGATGCGCCATTCCCCGTCATGGCGAAAATCCCGGCCGACACTGTCACGTCGGCCCTCGCTGGCCAACGTGACCTACCAGAGCACACCCGATCCGCGTAGGTCACGTTGCGCCATCGGCGCTACGTGACGCGGCGATGCGCCGAAACCCCGCGTCATAAGGTGCCGGTCCTGTAGGAAATTACCTGCATGCCAATCGGAATCCACCCGATGCAGACAATCGGGCAGTCGCGACATGCTCACACGCCCGACTGTCGCGTAAACACATGTGGGCAACATCCGTCGCCACTTTCACCCAGGCACGCTGGTATTCCTGACCCTGGTCTGCCACCGACGCAGCCCCTGGTTGCGCTCGCCCCCGACCAAGGACCTGCTGCTGCGTTTGTTGCAGCTCCTGCGTGCCGAGCACGGCTTCAGGCTCTACGCCTGGGCCATTCTGGATGACCATGTCCACCTGCTCGTCAGTGATCCGATCGGCGACACAGCCGCCTGGGTGCAGCGACTCAAGTTGCTGTTCGTACGTCGGCACCCCGACCGGCCGAGTCGCGTCTGGCAGAAGCGCTATTGGGATCATGTCGTTCGCGACGAGAATGATCTTCATCGACACCTGGATTACATCCACCACAATCCGGTGAAGCATGGCTACGCCAGGAAATCGAGTGAATACACCTGGAGTTCATTCGCGAAATTCGCAAGACGAGGCTGGTACGCACCCGATTGGGTTGCGATCGCCGTCGACGAGGGCGAATACGGTGAAACATAGGACGCCCTGCACGCAGGTCATCTGCGCCGACGGCATTGCGTCACACGCTAATGCGGCAATCCCCGATTTAAGTGCAAGCCCCAACCCGACGATGTCACGTAGGCCCTGACGGGCCAACGTGACCTACGACTGCCGAGACGACTTAGGCCTTCTCGAACACGATCCGTCCGCCTTCGGCCCTGGCGCGTACGGTGTCGCGGGGGGCGTAGCGGCCGGCGAGCACTTCCTTGGCCAGCGGGTTCTCGATCAGGGTCTGGATCGCGCGCTTGAGCGGGCGGGCACCGTAGACCGGGTCGTAGCCGTAGTTGCCCAGCAGATCGAGGGCCGAGTCGTCGAGTTCGAAACGGATGTCGCGATCGGCCAGTCGCTGCGCCAGATGTTGGGTCTGGATGCTGGCGATGCGGCGGATGGCATCCTGGTCGAGCGGGTGGAACACCACCAGTTCATCGAGGCGATTGATGAATTCCGGGCGGAAGTGCTGCTGCACGATCTCCATCACCGCATTCTTCATGCGCGCGTAGTTGTCTTCGCCGGCCATCTCCTGGATCACCTGCGAGCCCAGGTTGCTGGTCATGACGATCACGGTGTTGCGGAAATCCACGGTACGACCCTGGCCGTCGGTGAGCCGACCGTCGTCCAGCACCTGCAGCAGCACATTGAAGACATCGTGATGGGCCTTCTCGACCTCGTCGAGCAGGATCACGCTGTAGGGTCGCCGGCGCACGGCTTCGGTCAGATAGCCGCCCTCTTCGTAGCCGACGTAACCCGGCGGAGCGCCGATCAGACGGCTCACGGAGTGCTTCTCCATGAACTCGCTCATGTCGATGCGCACCATGGCCTCTTCGGTGTCGAACAGGAAGCTGGCCAGGGCCTTGCACAGCTCGGTCTTGCCGACGCCGGTGGGGCCGAGGAACAGGAAGGAGCCATTCGGCCGACGTGGATCCGACAGACCTGCACGCGAGCGACGGATGGCGTCGGACACCGCGGTCACCGCCTCTTCCTGGCCGACCACGCGCTGGTGCAACTCGCTCTCCATGCGCAGCAGCTTCTCGCGCTCGCCCTCGAGCATCTTCGACACCGGGATACCGGTCCAGCGGCTGACCACCTCGGCGATTTCGTCCTCGGTGACCTTGTTCTTCAGCAGCGTGAAGCCCTTCTGCTCGGTCGCCCGAGTCATCTCCAGCTGCTTTTCCAGCTCCGGAATGCGCCCGTACTGCAGCTCGCTCATCTTCGCCAGATCCTGAGCGCGGCGGGCCAACTCAAACTCGTAGCGGGCCTTTTCCAGCTGTTCCTTGATCTGGGTCTCGCCCGAGACAGCCGCTTTCTCTCCCTTCAGGATCTCCTCCAGGTCCGAGAGCTCGCGTTCAAGCTTGCCGATCTGCTCTTCGAGCTCGCGCAGACGCTGCTTGCTGGCCTCGTCCGACTCCTTCTTCAGGGCCTCGCGCTGCATCTTGAGCTGGATCAGCCGCCGCTCCAGGCGGTCCATGTTTTCCGGCTTGGAATCCATTTCCATGCGGATGCGACTGGCAGCCTCGTCCATCAGGTCGATGGCCTTGTCCGGCAGCTGGCGGTCGGCGATATAGCGATGCGACAGCGTGGCCGCCGCAACGATGGCCGGATCGGTGATCTCGACCCGGTGGTGCAGCGCATAGCGCTCCTTCAAACCGCGCAGGATGGCGATGGTGTCCTCGACCGAGGGCTCGCCCACGAACACCTTCTGGAAGCGACGTTCCAGCGCAGCGTCCTTTTCGACGTACTTGCGGTATTCGTCCAGCGTGGTGGCGCCGATGCAATGCAGCTCGCCGCGCGCCAGTGCCGGCTTCAGCATGTTGCCGGCATCCATCGAACCTTCGGCCTTGCCGGCGCCGACCATGGTGTGCAGTTCGTCGATGAACAGGATCACCTGCCCTTCCTGCTTGGCAAGGTCACTGAGCACGCCTTTCAGACGCTCTTCGAACTCGCCGCGGAACTTTGCACCGGCAATCAGCGCGCCCATGTCCAGCGAGAGCACGCGCTTGCCACGGATGCCTTCGGGCACCTCGCCATCGACGATGCGCTGCGCCAGACCTTCGACGATGGCGGTCTTGCCCACGCCCGGCTCGCCGATCAGCACCGGATTGTTCTTGGTGCGTCGCTGCAGCACCTGGATGGTGCGGCGGATCTCCTCGTCGCGACCGATCACCGGATCGATCTTGCCTTCCTCGGCGCGCTGGGTCAGATCGATGGTGTACTTCTCCAGCGCCTGACGCTGTTCCTCGGCGTTGGCGTCCTGCACCTTCTCACCGCCGCGCAGGCCGGCGATGGCCTGCTCGATACGCGCCTTGTCGGCGCCGGCGGCCTTGAGCGCCTTGCCGACCTCGCCCTTGTCGTCGAGTGCGGCCAGCACGAACAGCTCGCTGGCGATGAACTGGTCGCCACGCTGCTGCGCCAGCTTGTCGCTGAGCATCAGCAATCGATTCAGATCATTGCCTATCGACAGATTGCCCTCGTCACCCTTGACCCTGGGCAACTTCTCCAGGGCTTCGCCGAGCTTGCTGCGCAGGCTGGCGACATTGACGCCGGCCTGTGCCAGCAGCGGCCGGGTCGAGCCACCCTGTTGGTCCAGCAGTGCCACCAGCACGTGCACCGGCTCGATCAGATTGTGGTCACGCCCCACCGCCAGCGACTGGGCATCCGCCAGTGCCTGCTGGAAGCGCGAAGTCAGTTTGTCCATGCGCATGGGAATCTCCTGTGGACCGTCACGCGGTCATCATTCATGCAACAGGAGTGCGGGTGCGTTGATCTAGTTCAAGGGGCTTGAAAAAGCGCCAGGCGCAAGGGGGTGGATTGGTTGTTGGTTGTTGGTTGTTGGTTGTTGGTTGTTGGTTGTTGGTTGTTGGTTGTTGGTTGTTGGTTGTTGGTTGTTGGTTGTTGGTTGTTGGTTGTTGGTTGTTGGTTCGCAGCGTGGATCCGGCTTTGCCGGCCATTGCATGCGCAGGCGATCGCGGATGAATCCGCTCCCACAGGCTCGCCGCAAACGGTGGGAGCGGATTCATCCGCGATCGCCTTCACCACTGCACAAACGTCAACTTACTGCCCCAGGGCCTCCAAACCATCACCAAACAAACCGTCCACGGCAAACGCGACAAGCCCGCGGCGGGCAGTTCCGCCGATCTGGTTGAATGCACCGCCAACAAGGAGCGTGTTGCCCTGACGCAGCAAGGCGAGAGGTGTTGCATCGGCGACTACACTCCATGCGGGATCTGGCGCCCCGGTACCACTGGCGTACCAGGCGTAAACATTCACTGCGCTGGGAACGTATGGAACAGCAAAGAGCCGACCGTCGCCAGACAACGCAAGATCGGAATATCCGGTTCCACCGAATGCGGCGTTGCCGCCCGCATCCCAGCTCGCATCTACGGCGCCCGAACCCGCCATGGCGAGGCGGACGAGACTGCTGCGCACGTAGCTGTTGCCGCCCTGGAAGATCCCGTCGAACAGGCCTCCGACATAAAGATGCTGGCTGCCGTCACTGGCCAGCGCAAAAGCGGCCCTGCCTGGACCGGTCAGACGCGCGTCCCAGGCCGAAATTCGCGTTCCCGCCCCTGAGGTCGAGAGCTTGGCGATGCCGTTGCAGCAGATTTCACCGCCGACGGATCCGAAAATGCCGCCGATGAAGACCGAACCGGCGCCATCCAGTAGCAGCGCAAAGATGCCCGCACCCTCATTCAGTTCCGGTGTCCAGACACCATCGAGGGCGCCCGTGGCAGTCGAAACACGGGCCAGACCAGCTCGCGTCTGTCCCGCAATTGAAGCGTAGGTTCCGCCGACATAGAGATGCCCGCCGACGCTGTCGATGGCCAGCGCGTTGACGCCCGCGTCTGCTCCGGGATTCCAGCTGCCGTAGACCTCGCCTGCCGCGTCAAGTTTTGCGATTCGATCGCGCGGCAGTCCGTCGACTGTCGTGAATGATCCGCCGACAAAGACATCGCCATTGCTGTCGATGGCGAGCGACACCGCTACCGGGTTGCTCCCGCCGAGAATCGGATTCCAGTCGGGATCGACAGTGCCATTGGCCAGAAGCTTGGCCAACCCTCGTCGCTGCAGGCCCTGGATCTCCTGGAAGTCACCTGCAATCACGACGCCACCGTCGGGCGCAGCAGCCATGGCGTACACCGCGACAGGGCCAGGGGCACTCAGGTTGGGCAAAGGCAGCGGACGCGGGCTCTGCGCCCATGCGGCGCTGCAGAACAACGAGCCCGCGATCAGAAGCAGTGACTTGAGATGTCGATTCATTCGAGCCCGATGGTTGGCACGCTTGAGAGGCGCGCTGACGTGAATACAATTCACAATGGGTCATTGTCTCAGAATGTTACACAGCGGTGCAACGCCCCGAGCGCCGGGCGTCAGGATGGGCGGACCGCCTGGATGCCAGAGCGTCCAGACAAGTCCAGACCCACCCAGGGCGCGCTAGCGCCAGAACGGTATCAACGCCGGCTGCACCGGATCTTCCTCGTCCGGGGGCTGTGGTCGGATCACCCGCAGTTCGTGGCGGCCGCGCGGTAGCTCGCGCACGTCGATCATGGCGACGAAACCGCGCATGCCGGTGAGCGGGTCGCGGGCGATGTCGTAGCGGAGATCGATGAGGGGCTGACCGTCGAGTTCCAGCGGATAGAGTTTGTCGGCCGCACATCGCAGCAGTTCGGTGGTGCGTGTGCGCTCCGCCGCCCGCTGCTCATCTTCGGTGGAGTGCTGCACGCGTCGCGCGGCCTCGGGGCAATCACGCTCCAGGGCTGCGTCCAGTCGCTTGGGCACATAAGGTACGAACAGGCGCAGATAGGGTCCGCGGATGATCTCGTTCGGGATGTAGGGATGACCCTGCTGGGCCTGGCGCAGATCACGGGCATCGGCGTAATGCACCGAGTTCAGTTCTCGGCCCGAGGCCCCGGCCGGCAGATAGCTCTCTCCGGGCAGATTGATGGCGCCCGACCTGACCAGGATTTCCACCAGGATCACGGCCATCAGCAGGTAGAGCGCACCTACCATGATCAGATTTCCGCGCATCAATCCCAGCCGGCTGAACACCGTCAGCAAGATGGGATTGGTCAGTCGCCCCCAGACCATGAGGCTGCCCATGGCGAAAATCCGGCGCAACGCGCCTGCAAGCCAGTGTTGTTGTGGAATACGCGCACCGAAGCGGCGGTCGATCCAGGTGGCAAGAATCAAGGGCACCACAAAAAACAGCAGCAGGCCCATGGTGATCCATGAGTTCTCACTATCCTTGAGCAAAAAGTGACCCACGACGCTGCCTGCACCGATCAGAATCATGGTGAACACCATGATCGCCAGCGACATCAGCACCAGCAGCAGCCCGAAGGCGAACACCAGGCTGGCGCGGTTGTCGGCGCGGTCGATCATCTGATCCAGGGTCAGCGTCGTTCGCCTGCTGTACTCGCGGTAGATCGGACCGCGCGGCAACTTGTCCCAGAGCACGCCCTCGGGATAGACCGAACGCAGGCCCAGGGCCGCCACCCAGACGGCGCGCGAGGCCAGATGCAGCACGAAGGTGCAGATCAGCGCGTAGCTGGTGACCTTCAGATAGAAATACAGCATGAACACGCCGTAGTTCAGACCGCCGTTCAGACGAGGACGCAGCGCATAGAGCACATCGTCGAGCAGACCGGGCACCTGCAGCATCGAAAACACCAGCGCGCCGGACAGCAGCAGCTCGACTTCCCAGGTGGGGGTGGTGTCCCTGGGCAGCTGGAAGACCTTGTCGTTTTCCTGATCTTCCGATGTGCTTGCAGGCTGGTCTGCTGCCATGCGTGGGTTCTCCCTTGACTCGCCCGATCATCGCGGAATGCGACGGGATGTTGAAGTGCGCAAGAGCCAAAGCCCGGCAGAAGCAGTGGAGCAAGCTCCGCTCGACGAAAGCCGCGGTGTGCGAGGCTGGGGTAGTGCCGAGCTTGCTCGGCAGGGTGTGCGGCTCCCGGGAATGGCGCGGAGCCGAAAAGCCCGGCAGAAGCAGCGGAGCAAGCTCCGCTCTACAAAACCCATGCCTGCGCTTGCCCCGATGCACCGTCTGCGGCGAGTATCCACGGACCGCCAATCGGGCGGATGTCTGGACGTCTGTACTGCCCATGTTGCCGCTGAGTTTCGAGTTTTTCCCGCCCAAGACCCCCGATCAACGCGAGGCGCTGACGCGCACGGCCGAGATGCTGAAGTCGCACTCGCCCGACTATGTCAGCGTCACCTTCGGCGCCGGTGGCTCGACGCTGAGCTACACCTACGACACCGTCGTCGGGCTGCGGCAGATCCAGGGGCTGGAAGTGGCGCCGCATCTGTCCTGCCTCGGCGGCACCCGCGAGGAAATCCGCGAATTGCTGCAGCGCTATGTGGATCTGGGCTGCCGCCGCATCGTGGCGCTGCGCGGTGACATGCCCTCGGGCATGGCCACCGCCGGCGAATTCCGCCATGCGATTGATCTGGTGCGCTTCATCCGCGCCGAGTTCGACGGCTATTTCCACATCGAGGTGGCCGGGTATCCGGAATTCCACCCGCAGGCGCGCAGCGCTGATGAAGATCTGCGCCATCTGGTGCAGAAGGTGGCCGCCGGCGCCAACGGGGTCATCACCCAGTATTTCTTCAATGCCGAGGCCTACGAGCGCTTTGTGCGCGATGTCCGGGCGCTGGGCGTCACCGTACCAATCGTGCCGGGGATCATGCCCATCGGCAATTTCAGTCAGCTGAAGCGCTTCTCCGACCAGTGTGGTGCGGAGATTCCGCGCTGGATCGAGCGCCGCATGCAGTCCTATGGCGACGACGTCGAGTCGATCCGCGAGTTGGGGGCCGATGTGGTGTCGGCGCTATGCCAGCGCCTGATCGACGCCGGCGCGCCTTCCTTGCACTTCTATACGCTGAATCGGGCCAAGGCGACGCTGAACATCCTGGAGCGGATCGGCGCCTGAGGAAAAGCAGCGGAGCAAGCTCCGCTGTACCAGAGCATCGACGTACGAGGCCTTTGTAGTGCCGAGCTTGCTCGGCAGGGTGTGCGGCTTCTTCGGCTTCTGTAGGTCCAGACTTGTCTGGACGCTGTTGGCTGGTAGTGGGAAAAGCGTCCAGACAAGTCTGGACCTACAGAAGCCCGGCCAGTGCCGTACCTGACGCGCTGATTCGACCTGGCACGAATTCACTCCAGTAACCGACAGCCAGCGCCCCCCTCAAGCACGCGCCCGGGCGACGGCGGCGTGCCACTGTCGCAGATGGGCCTGGCGCTCGGCCTTGTCCATCGTCGGCTCGAAACGTCGCTCCTCGCCCCATAACGCTTCCAGTTCCTGCAGATTGCGCCACAGCCCCACACCCAGACCGGCCAGCAGTCCAGCGCCGAGGCCGGTGCTCTCCCGCTGCCGTGGACGGCTCACCGTCACTCCGAGCACGTCGGCCTGGAACTGGCACAGGAAATCATTGGTGCTCATGCCGCCGTCGATACGCAACTCGGTCAGCGCGCTGCCGGTGTCGCGCTGCATGGCCTGCAGCAACTCGACATTCTGCAGCGCCACCGCTTCCAGCGCGGCGCGGACGATGTGGGCCTTGTTGCTGCCGCGGGTGAGTCCGCAGATCAGGCCGCGCGCGGCGCTGTCCCAGTGCGGCGCACCCAGGCCGACGAAGGCCGGCACGATGCTGACGCCGGCGCTGTCCGGCACGCTGGCGGCCAGCTCGGCGCTGTCGGCGGCGTGACGAATCAGACCCAGCTCATCGCGCAACCACTGGATCAGCGCCCCGGCGACGAACACCGAGCCCTCCAGGGCATAGGTGCGGGCGCCCGCGAGCTGCCAGGCCACCGTGGTCAGCAGGCCCTGCTTCGACGGCACGGGCTGATCGCCGCTGTTGAGCAGCAGAAAACAGCCGGTGCCATAGGTGTTCTTGGCCATGCCCGGGCGGGTGCAGGCCTGTCCGAACAAGGCCGCCTGCTGGTCGCCGGCGATACCGGCGATCGGAATCGCCGCGCCGATCACGGCAGCGTCGCAGTGCGCCACCACGCCGCTGGAATCTACCACCCGCGGCAGCGCGTCGGCGGGAATGCCGAACAGATCCAGCAGCCACGGATCCCAATCGCCCCGGTGCAGGTTGTAGAGCAGCGTGCGCGAGGCGTTGCTGGCATCGGTCAGATGGGCGCGGCCGCCACTCAGCTGCCACACCAGCCAGCTGTCGACCGTGCCGAAAGCCAGCCGCCCCTGCCCCGCCAGCACCCGCGCCTGCGGCCAGTGATCCAGCATCCAGCGCATCTTGGTCGCCGAGAAATAGGGATCCAGCAGCAAGCCGGTGCGGGCGCGCAGCTCGGGCTCCACGCCTTGAGCCTCCAGTGCCGCACAAGCCGCCGCCGTGCGCCGGCATTGCCAGACGATGGCCGGCCCCAGCGGCGCGCCGCTGTCCTTGTCCCAGGCGACGATGGTCTCGCGCTGATTGGTGAGGCCGATGGCGCTGATGGCCTCGGCCCGCAACCGTGTCTGCGCCAGCACCGAGCGGATCGCGCTCAGCTGCGTCTGCCAGAGCCGATCGGCGTCCACTTCGACCCAGCCCGGCTGCGGGTAATAGCAGTCGAAGGCCTCGCCGTGGCTGGCGATGATCCGGGCCTGATCGTCGATCAGCAGCGAGCGTGAGCTGGAAGTGCCCTGGTCCAGGGCGAGAATCAGAGGTCGCATGGCGTTCCCTTGCAGGCCGCGGGTGGGCACAGCATCGCGGGCGAAGCGCGCGGCGACAAGGGTGGCGGCGATGGCAGGCGCAGACTTGCCTGGAAGGCTCTGCGCACGGATGCGGGAAAAGCGTCCAGACAAGTCTGGACCTACAACAGCCTTGGTGCCGGTGCCGGCAAAGCAGCGCCACCTGTGGGGGCGGACTCTGTCCGCGAAAGAAGCTGTGATGGGCGTTGTAGTAGTCAGGATCGCTATCGAAACACGCTGCCTCCGCTGGCCAATTCAAGACTCTGCTCCTCCTTCGCGTCCTTTCTGCTCTTCCTTCGTGTCCTCCGCGTCCTGCTTCTGGCAACGATCCGCCGCGGTTCACGATTCCTGGGGCGATCACGCAGACTGCGGTCGCGACGCAAGGTCGCTGCTACCCTTGCCGGTGCTGTTCGGCCGAGGGCATGCGCGGCAGAATGACAGCAATCCCCCAGGCACAAACGCCCATGCACAACAGCTTCGACATCGATACCGTCATCGTCGGCGCCGGCGTGGTGGGCCTGGCGGTGGCGCGGGCGCTGGCGCTTTCAGGCACCGAAGTGCTGGTACTGGAGGCTGAAGATCGACCGGGCGAGGGCATCTCCAGCCGCAATTCCGGGGTGATCCACGCCGGCATGTATTACCCGACCGGCTCGCTGAAGGCGCGTGCCTGCGTGCGTGGACTGGCGCTGATGTACGGCTATTGCCAGCACCGTCGCGTCGCCCACCGGCGCACCGGCAAGCTGATCGTGGCCACCCGCGAGGCCGATCGACCCGGGTTGCAGGCCATTTTGGCCCAGGCGCAGGCCAACGGTGTCGAGGTGCACTGGCTGGAGGCCGATCAGGCCATGGCGCTGGAGCCGGCACTGCGCTGCGTCGCGGCGCTGGATTCACCCAACACCGGCATTGTCGATGTGCCGGAGCTGATCACGGCCCTGATCGGCGATATCGAACAACAGGGCGGACGCCTGCTGTGCCGCACCCGGGTGGCTGCCATCGACGCCAGCACCGGCGCCTTTGACGTGCAGACTGTGGCTGGCGACAGCCTGCGCTGCCGCCGTCTGATCAACGCCGCCGGACTGGGCGCGCCGGCTCTGGCGGCGCATACGCGTGGCCTGGATGCGCGCCATGTGCCGCGGCTCTGGTACGGGCAGGGCCACTACTACAATCTGCGCGGGCGCTCGCCGTTCTCGCGATTGATCTATCCACTGCCGGGCAGCGCCAGTCTGGGCGTGCATCTGGGCATGGACATCAGCGGCCGCTGCCGCTTCGGCCCGGACATGCGCTGGATCGATGCGCCGGACTACCAGTTCGACGACAGTCAGCGCGGCGCTTTTGCCGAATCCATCCGGCAATGGTGGCCGGCACTGCGCGAGGAAGATCTGACACCGGATTTCGTCGGCGTGCGGCCCAAGCTGGCCGGCCCCGGACAGCCCAGCGCCGATTTCCTGATTCAGGACGCCAGCGTGCACGGCATTGCCGGACTGGTGAACCTGTTCGGCATCGAATCGCCCGGACTGACCTCCAGCCTGGCACTGGGGGAGATGGTGGCGGCGAATCTGGGCAACTGAGGCCCGCCCCAGGCAGGAAATGTCCGGTCAAATGCATTCGTTGAAGGCAACTGAACACCAAGGGCTGATGCGGAGTCGCCTTGACATCCTGTATACGAGAACTTGAATTACGCTGCTGTTCGACACATATTGCTACAAACCTTAAGTCAACCTGCTGGAGTGCCCAGATGAGTGCAGCCAATCCGGTCCTGACCCGCGCAGAAGTTGCCGCGCTGGCCAATACCAAGACCATCCGCAATGCCTATACGCTGCTGACCATGATCCTCGGCCTGTCGGCCGTGACCTGCTGGTATGCGATCAGCAGCGGCGCTACGCCGATCAATGTCTGGCTGTTCCTGGCTTTCATGATCGGCATGCCCTTCGCCGTCCACGCCACCCGCAACAGCATGGCTGGCCTGGTGCTGGCCTTCGCCTACGCCGCGGGTCTCGGCTACTTCCTCGGCCCGATCGTCGGCTTCTATCTGCGCATGGATCCGAATATTCCGGTCTATGCACTGGCCGCCACCAGCGTGATCTTCTTCTCGCTGTCCGGCTATGCCCTGATCTCGCGCACCAACTTCAACTTCATGGGCGGCTTCCTGTTCGTCGGCTCGCTGGTGATCCTGGCCGCCATCGTGGCCAATATCTTCCTGCAGCTGCCGATGTTGAGCCTGGTGATCTCCGGTGCCGCAGTGCTGCTGATTTCCGGTCTGATCCTGTGGGAGACCAGCCAGCTGATCCATGACCCGGAAGCCAACTACATCGTCATCGCCACCAGCCTGCTCGGCAGCATCTGGGTGCTGTTCATGCACCTGATGCGTCTGTTCGCCTTCTTCAGCGGTGAGGATTGAGAGCTGGTTGCTGGTTGTTGATTGCCAGAAAAGCAGAGGCCCGCGAAAGCGGGCCTTTTTCGTTGTTGGGATCATGGTGACCTTGTATTGGCCCGACGCTGCACACGGGCAACAAACCCGAAGGGGGGTAGCGCGGCTCCGGCGCGCGGCGGGTTGGGTTGCGCGC